>NZ_CATZLL010000012.1:0-197893 GCF_958415495.1 Ralstonia flaminis
TTTCGATGGCTGGCGTCCATCGGGTTGCTTCACTGGTCAAACGCTGGATTCTTGGCACGCATCACGGCTCGGTTCAGCCGGAGCATCTGGATGCCTATCTAGATAGACGAGTTCGTCTTCCGATTCAATCGCCGCACCTCGGGCTCGCGCGGCCTTCTGTTCTATCGGCTGCTTCAGCAAGCGGTCGTGACCGGCCCTGTGACGTACGCAGATGTAGTGCACCGCGCCGAGACGGTGTAGCATACGAACACTGTATATCCATCCAGTTATCCTGGGCTGGTGGAGCTAAGTGGATACCCCACATGTGCGTACAGTGGTCTGCACGTAACTACTTGATTCCACATGCCTCAACCTGCATGTTGGAGACATGTGGAAACGTAGTGGTCCCGCCGACAGGAATCGAACCTGTATCTCACGCTTAGGAGGCGCGTGCACTATCCATTGTGCTACGGCGAGTGACCTGTCTCGGGTGGCGCGAAAGGCCGCCCGAGCGAGCGGCGATTCTACGCAATTTGCCTCGCCAAGGCCAGACAGCCTAGGCCTTTGCAGCCTTCTCGGAAGCCGCTTCGACAGCCAGCGCCTCACGCCGGAAATTGCGCGAGGCTGCGTGATAGAACGGCCGTGGGCAGAACTGCCGGGCCACGAATGAAGCCAGCAAGGTCGCCGCGAGCAAGTGGAACATCATGTTCTGACTGCGCGTCATCTCCATGACGATCACGCTGGCTGTGATGGGCGCTTGTGTTGCCGCCGCCAGAAACGCTGCCATCGACACCAGCACCAGTACGCGCTCGTCGGTAAGGCCTGCGGTGAGCTGCCACAAGTGCTGGCCCAGTCCCGCGCCAATTGCCAGCGACGGCGTGAAGATGCCGCCCGGAATGCCGGCAAAATACGACGCCACAGTCGCGGCCAGCTTGGATACGCCAAACCAGTGTGTTTCGATCGGGTGGCCGTTGAGTAGTGCGGCCACTTGCTCGTAGCCGGTGCCGTAGGTATCGCCGTGCGTGCTGGCGCCGATGCATGCAAGGACGACGCCACAGCCAAACGCGGTCCATACCGGATGCTGCTGAACGCGCTGCCCGATCGCTGCGGGCAGAATCCCCGCAATGCCCCCCAGCAGCAGCTTGGCGAACAGCCCGCCGAACACGCCGCACACCAGCGCGGCCAGTACGATCCAGGGCCATGCTTCGCGCAGGAACAGGATGGGCTCGTGCACCTGGAAATACGGGTTGTTGCCTACGACGGCCAGCGACAGGAAACCCGAGGCCAGCACGCCCGCCAGCACCAGGCGGTCCCAGCGCAGGGACGCGCCTTTGCCGAGTTCTTCAATGGCGAAGACCACGCCGGCCAGCGGCGTGTTGAAGGCTGCAGCCAAGCCACCAGCGGCTCCGGCAGTCAGCAGCGCCTGCGCGTGGAAGCCGACGCGCACGCCGGCACGATGCTGCCACCAATGCCCCCAAGCCAGCATGGCCGCGGCGCCCACCTGCACCGAGGGCCCCTCGCGCCCGACGGATGCGCCAAGGAACAGCGCCACCGCCGTCAGTCCGATCTTCCAGAGTGCCTGTGGAAGAGACACCAGCGTCGTTTGCGCCACCCCGAACGGCGGCAGATGCTGCGTGGCGATGACTTGTGGAATGCCGCTGCCGCGCGCCTGCGGTGCCACGCGTAGCGTCAGCCAGCGCAACGCCGCCAGCCCCGGTGGCAAAAGCACGAGGGCCGCCCAAGTGTAGTGCGCGTGCAGGGCGCGTTGCCACGCCAGCGCGGCATCCGCCACCCACGAGAACACCAATGAGAACACCGCCACGCCCATCGCGCCGGCCAGGAAAATCGAAAACCGCAGCCCGTTGCGCGACATGCGCGAGGTTTGTCGCAGTTTGCGATCCAAGGCGCGCAATACACGGTCACGCAAGGCGGCAAATGAGGATGAAGGTGGGGAGGGAGTGTCACTCATGGGAAGGCAGGGAGAGGCAATGCAAACCGCGGCACAGGCGTATCGGAGCTACGTGAAACTTTGATGATGGTAGGGGTTTTGTGGGCGGCGCCCCACAATTCCGATGCGATTGTGGGGTAGCAAACGCTAAATCGAACGAACGATCGGTCACCGAATCAGATTTAAGTATTACGAACTTTGCATGCTTGTTCACGGAAGTTATGCTTCATCCCTCATCGGAGAAACCTTTTGGCGATCAACATGCTGACATCCGAAGAACGGGACGATCCGTGGACGGTGGAGCCGTCGCTGGATAGCCTGCTACCGAAGCAACGTCCTGGGACGATTGATCGCCCGATCTATTTTCGTCATACCGATACTCCTGACGGCCACGTCATCAAGCAGTTCCCGGACGGCTCGCGCCAACTCGTGCGCTTTATCGGCCTGGAAGAGCAGGTCGTCAAGCACTTCCTGTAAAGCCGCTTTCCTTGTCGGCGGCTGGTTCCCGCCACATTTGTGACGCACCGTATGACATGCAGCGTTTGTTTCCTGGCGATGCGCTGCGTTGGTGATCGTCCTATCATTCGCGAATAAATTTACATAAGCGATTGATAAGTTCATGGGAAGTATGCAGGGGTTTGCGCCGGCTCAGCAGCCGGTCCGCGAAGAATGCGCTGGGGAGTCTGCCGTAGTCGCACCGCCCTCCGTCGACATGGTGGTGCCTTGGCCGGTGCGTGAATGGGCGCCTGCCTTGACTGCAACTGAAGCGATTGCCATGCGTGCCGCACTGGAGCGCGGTAACGTACTGCATTTTCCCTCCCTGGATTTTCCGTTGAACACGCGCGAGCGGCGCTTTCTCGACGCGTGCTGGTCTGACGGCAAGACGAAAAACATCAACCTGCGCGCCGACGAGGCCACTGTGCGTGGCGCGGTGGGTGCACCGGCTGACCTGCGCGAGCTCTCCGCACTGATCCGCCGCTATGCCGATGCCGCCGAGCGCCTGGTGCTGGCGCTGTTTCCCGACTACGGCCCGCACCTCAAGCGTGCTGGCACCTCGCTGCGCCCCGCAGAGATCGCCGGGCGCTCGGTGAGTTGGCGCAAGGACGATACACGTCTGCACGTCGATGCCTTTCCGTCGAACCCGTTGCACGGCCAACGCCTGTTGCGGGTGTTCCACAACGTTGATCCGGACGCGCCGCGCATCTGGCGAATTGGTGAACCGTTTGCGCACTTCGCCAAGCGCTTTTTACCGAAAACGCGAGGCATGCTGCCCGGTCAGCCGTGGTGGATGCACAAGCTGCACATCACAAAGCGCCCGCGCTCGGACTACGACCATCGCATGCTGCAGTTGCATGACCTGGCGAAAGCCGATCTGCAATACCAGCGCAGCGCACCGCAGCAGACCTTCGCGTTTGCGCCGGGTGCGACGTGGATGGTGTTCAGCGATCAGGCGCTGCATGCAGCCATGCGTGGCCGTGCGATGATGGAGCAGACCTTCTACCTGGACCCGGCTGCGATTGCCGATCACACGCACTCGCCGGAAGCCGTGCTCTCACGCCTGCTCGGCAGGCCGCTGCGCTAGTCGCGCAAAGAAAAACGCCGCCGGACAAAGCGGCGGCGTTGAGCGTTCAACTGTGGTGTTCAGTCGGCGACCTTGTCGCTCGGGTACTTGAACGAGTCGCGCAGCAGGAAGCTCATCGGAATATCAAGCTTCGCGCCATTGGGCGGAATCGGCTGCTGGAACCACTTCTTGTAGAGCTTATCGGCCTCGTAATCGAGGATGATGTTGGTCATCGCGCGGTCGACTATCCGTTTGAATTCGGCGTCGTCCTTGCTGAGCATGATCGCGTACGGTTCGACCGTCAGCATGTCACCGACCACGGCGTAGTCGCCCGGTTTCTTGGCATTGGCACGAAAGCCGTAGAGCAGCACATCGTCCATCGCAAAGGCATCGGCCTTGCCGGCTTCGACCATGGCGAAGGCCTCGGCATGGTCCTTCGCTTCGATAATGTTCATGCCCAGCACACGCGCGTCGTTCACCTTGCGCAGCTCAGTGATGTTGGTGGTGCCCTTGGTCGAGACCACCGTCTTGCCGCGCAGATCGTCCCACTTGCGGATGCCCGAAGATGTCTTGACGATCATCCGGCTGCCGGCGATGTAGTGCGGGATGGTGAAGGCCACTTTCTCACGGCGCTCACGCGTGTTGGTGGTCGAGCCGCATTCGACATCGGCCTTGCCTTCGGCGATGGTCGGGATGCGCGAAGACGAGGTCACCATCACGTACTGGACCTTCAGGTCGGGGCGCTTGAGTTCGGTACGCAGCTTGTCGACCACACGCAGGCAGAGGTCCATCGCATAACCAATGGGTTTCTTGTCGGCGTCGTAGAACGAGAACGGCACGGAACTCTCGCGATGCGCGACGCGGACGATGCCGGTATCACGGATGCGGTCGAGAACGGGTGTGGCGGAGGCCAGGGCGGTGCCCGGCGCAAAGATGGACAGAGAAACAGAGAGCAGCGCCGCGATCGGCAGCGTGCGCTTGAAGCACAGCATGGTTGTATCCCCCGGGAAAGAATGGCGGCCCGCCTTATCGTTATGTCCGGCTTGTGGCCGGAGGGCCTGCCGCATGATACGGCGCAGCGAGCGAACCTGCAGGCCCGCACTTTTGCGCTGTTGTAAGCAGGCCGCAAGACTGGATTCCATGCTCTAGAAATCTGCTTGCAGATGAGACTGGGGGTGAGCCTGACAGTGGTGCGTGGCGCACATCAAGCGTGCGCAGATTGCACTGCATCAGCCATGCGGCTGGTGCGTCGCACCTTTGTGGCGTAAGGTGCGCGCACGCTTGATGCGGCATGCGTTGTTGCGGTGCAAAGCCGCACGGGGCTTGGCTTTGTGAGTCGTCTCGGCGTTTTTCCCTACCGGGTTTGTCCTGACTGCCCGAGAGGGACAAGGGGCGCTATGCTCCGCTCATGTCTTGTTCGCAAGGCATCGAGGAGAGACTCTTCCGGCCCGCCGAAAGCGGGCCGTTTTCTTTGGTGCGAACCTTTGACGCACCCCGCATCAGGGGTGCCCCGTTCAGCTTTGATTCGGCAGCACATTGCCCGGCTGCGACGACTGCCGCGGCCAGTTCGAGAACGCAAAGATCCACAGCGCCACGAGGTTCACCAGCGGTATCAGCACCAGCAGGGTCCACCACTGCGAGAAGCCGGTTCGCAGCAAGACCTGCCGCACCGGGATGCCTACCACGATCAGGGCGATCAACAAGCCGAATAGTCCGCGCATCAGTGTTCCCCTTCGCTAACGTTGTGGGTGGAAGCGGCCGGAAAAGCGAGCCCGGCGGCACAAGCGTTATAGCATCGGCGCGCACAAGCGCAATGACACCGGATGCCTGTCGCACGGGCCGACTACAATACGCGCCTTCTGGCCGCACGCGGCCCGCATCCTTTTTCACTCCAGCATGGCCCTGTTTTCCATTACCGATGCGCAACTGGCGTTCGGCCACGTCGCGCTGCTCGACCACACCGATTTCTCGCTGGAGGCCGGCGAGCGCGTCGGCCTGATCGGCCGTAACGGCACCGGCAAGTCGTCGCTGCTCAAGATCGTGGCGGGCCTGACCGCCCCCGACGATGGACTGATCGCTCGCCAGAGCGGAGTCACCTCGGCGTATGTGCCGCAAGAGCCTGTATTCGACCCCGATCAGACCGTGGCCCAAGCCGTGGCGATGGGCGTGCCGCACGCTGCCGGGTTGCTGGCTGAATACGAGGTGCTGGTCGCGTCGATGGGGGGTTCGCATGATGAAGAGGCCATGCACAAGCTGCATGCCCTGCAGGCCCAACTCGATGCCGCCGATGCCTGGCAATTGCACACGCGCGTGGAAACGACCATCGCCCAGCTCGGCCTGCAGCCGGGCGCCCGCATCGGTTCACTCTCGGGCGGTCTGACCAAGCGTGTGGCGCTGGCGCAGGCGCTGGTGGGGGCGCCCGACATCCTGCTGCTGGACGAGCCGACCAACCACCTCGACTACGACTCCATCCGTTGGCTGGAAGACTTGCTGCTGGCCTTCCGCGGCAGCGTGCTGTTCATCACGCACGATCGCGCGTTCCTTGACCGTGTCGCCACGCGCATCATCGAACTGGATCGCGGCAAGCTGCGTTCGTACCCCGGCAACTTCACCGCGTATCAGGAGCGCAAGGCGCAGCAACTCGAAGCCGAAGCGTTGGAAAACGCCCGCTTCGACAAGCTGCTCGCGCAAGAAGAGGTGTGGATTCGCAAGGGCGTCGAAGCCCGCCGTACGCGCAGCGTGGGCCGCGTGGCGCGCCTGGAGCAGATGCGTGTGGATCGCCAGGCGCGTCGTGAAGTGCAGGGCAACGTCAAACTCGAAGTCTCGCAGGGGGACCGCTCCGGCAAGATCGTCGCCGAACTGACGGACGTGACCAAGCGCTACGGTGACAAAACGGTGGTCGACAACTTCACCGCCACCATCATGCGCGGCGACAAGGTCGGTATTCTCGGCGCCAACGGTGTCGGCAAGACCACGCTGCTCAAGCTGATCCTCGGTGAGCTGGCACCCGATTCGGGTACGGTGCGCAACGGCACCAACCTGCAGGTGGCGTATTTCGACCAGATGCGCGCACAGCTGGACCTGAATCGCTCATTGGCCGACACCATCAGCCCCGGCAGCGACTGGATCGAGGTCAATGGCCAGCGCAAGCATGTGATGAGCTACCTGGGCGACTTTCTCTTCCCGCCCGAGCGGGCGCGCTCGCCGGTGGCGTCGCTGTCGGGTGGTGAGCGCAACCGGCTGCTGCTGGCACGCCTGTTCGCGCGCCCGGCCAACGTGCTGGTGCTGGATGAGCCGACCAACGATCTGGACATCGACACGCTCGAGTTGCTGGAAGAACTGCTGCAGGAATACAGCGGCACCGTGTTCCTGGTCTCGCACGATCGCGCTTTCGTCGATAACGTCGTCACCTCGGTGATCGCGGCGGAAGGCGAGGGCCGCTGGCGCGAATACGTCGGCGGGTTCTCGGATTGGCAGACGCAATCGGCGCGCTCGGCGCAAATCGCGCAGGTCGCCAAGCCCGTCGCCGAAGAGAAAAAGCCCGAGGCTGCCAAACCGCGCGAGCGCGCCACGGTCAAGCTCAGCTACAAGGAACAGCGCGAGCTGGACGCACTGCCCGCCACCATCGAAGCGCTGGAGGCCGAGCAGAAGCAGGTCAACGCCGAACTGGAAGACGGCTCGATCTACAGCCGCGACCCGGAGCGCGCCCAGAAGCTGGCCGAGCGCCACGAGGCGATCGAGCTGGAACTGCTGGAAGCGCTTGAGCGCTGGGAAGCACTCGAAGGCAAACGCGCCGGCACGGCGTGATTCCGATGGCGCGCTAGTCCGTCAATATGTCAGCGGGATGTCGGCTGTGCGTCGCATCCCGACGCTGACGATCCCTCCGCATTGTTAAGGGCGGCTTCCTTTACAATGCGCGCTGCATTCCGGCGCTCGGGGCAGACCCTGAGCCCGCCAGTTTTCCGCCTTCCATGAGCAAAACCTCCCAATACAGCGAATCGTCGATCAAGGTCCTCAAGGGCCTGGAACCGGTCAAGCAACGGCCGGGCATGTACACGCGCACCGACAACCCGCTGCACATCGTGCAGGAAGTCATCGACAACGCCGCTGACGAGGCGTTGGGCGGCTTCGGCAAGCTGATTGCCGTGACGCTGCACAAGGACGGCAGCGTGAGCGTGGAAGATGAGGCGCGCGGCATTCCCGTCGGCATTCACCCCGAAGAGGGTGTGCCGGTGGTCGAGATCGTCTTCACGCGCCTGCATGCGGGCGGTAAGTTCGACAAGGGCCGCGGCGGCGCGTACGCGTTCTCCGGCGGCCTGCACGGCGTGGGCGTGTCGGTCACGAACGCGCTGTCGACGCGGCTGGAGGTGACGGTCTGGCGCGATGGCCAAGTGTCGACGCTCACGTTCTCCGGCGGCGACGTCATCGAGAAGCTGACGACGCGTAAAGCCGAGCGCGGTGAAAAGAAGAACGGCACACGCGTACGTGTGTGGCCCGACGCCAAGTATTTCGACTCCGAGAACATCCCCCAGGCCGAGCTGCAGCGCCTGTTGCGCAGCAAGGCCGTGCTGCTGCCGGGCGTGAAGGTTGCGCTCACGCTGGAAAAATCCGGCGAGACGCTCGAGTGGCAATACGACCAGGGCCTGCGCGGCTATCTGGTTGAATCGCTTGCGCAGGGCAGCGGTGCCGAGCCGGTGATCCCCCTGTTCGAAGGTGAGCACTTTGCCGACCCTGACAAGCCCGGCGAAGAAGGCTTTGCCTTTGGCGAAGGCGCCTCGTGGGTGGTGGCGTGGACGGAGGAGGGCTCGCCAGTGCGCGAGTCGTACGTCAACCTGATCCCGACGCCGGCCGGTGGTACGCACGAATCCGGCTTGCGTGAGGGGCTGTTCCAGGCCGTGAAGAGCTTTGTCGAGATGCACGCGCTGCAACCCAAGGGCGTCAAGCTGATGCCCGAAGACGTGTTTGCACGCGCCTCGTTCGTGCTGTCGGCCAAGGTGCTGGACCCGCAGTTTCAGGGCCAGATCAAAGAGCGCCTGAACAGTCGCGATGCGGTGCGGTTGGTCTCCAGCTTCAGCCGCCCCGCGCTGGAGTTGTGGCTGAACCAGCACGTTGAGCACGGCAAGAAGCTGGCCGAACTCGTCATCAAGCAGGCGCAGGCACGCACGCGTGCGGCGCAGAAAGTTGAAAAGAAAAAGGGCTCCGGCGTGGCCGTGCTGCCCGGCAAGCTGACCGATTGCGAGTCCGACGACGTCACGCGCAACGAACTCTTCCTGGTGGAGGGCGACTCCGCTGGTGGTTCGGCCAAGATGGGCCGCGACAAGGAATTCCAGGCCATCCTGCCGCTGCGCGGCAAGGTGCTGAACACGTGGGAAACCGAGCGCGACCGCCTATTCGCCAACAACGAAGTGCACGACATTGCGGTCGCCATTGGCGTGGACCCGCATGGTCCGAACGACACGGTCGACCTCTCTGGCCTACGCTACGGCAAGATCTGCATTCTGTCGGATGCCGACGTGGACGGCGCACACATCCAAGTGCTGCTGCTCACGTTGTTCTTCAAGCACTTCCCGCAGCTGATTGACCGTGGGAACGTCTGCGTGGCCCGCCCGCCGCTGTATCGTGTCGATGCGCCAGCGCGCGGCAAGAAGCCCGCGCAAAAGCTCTACGCGCTGGACGACGGCGAGCTCGAAGCCATTGAAGACAAGCTGCGCAAGGACGGCGTGAAGGAAGGCGCCTGGCAGATCTCCCGCTTCAAGGGCCTGGGCGAAATGAGCGCCGAGCAGCTTTGGGAAACCACCATGAACCCCGACACGCGCCGCCTGCTGCCCGTGGCGCTTGGTGCACTGGACCAGGAGCAGACCGTCAACATGATGAACATGCTGATGGGCAAGGGCGAGGCTGGCGCACGCCGCACGTGGCTGGAAGCGCGCGGTAACGAGGTCGAAGCCGACATCTGACAATCCACCGACAACGATGAAGCTGTACCCACGTTTCGCATTCGTACTGACGGCGCTGGCCCTGTTGGCCAGCCAGCCGGCGCGCGCGGACGTCTATGGCTACATCGATGAGAACGGCCTCGCGCACTTTTCCGCCGAGCGCCTGGACGACCGCTACGTGCTCTTTATGAAGGGCGCGTCGGTGGCGGGCGGAACCGACGACAAGAGCACCAACGCCATCGCCCTGCCGGCCACTGAGTTGCCGGATGCCGATGCCTACCTCGCCGCCAGCAAGCGCGATGCACTGGACAACGCCGGCGGCATGCGCCAGCGCCTGGTGCGCGCGGTGCTGCAGCATCCGAACGTGCCGACGGTCGAGCCGTTGATTCGCGAAGCAGCGAGTAAGCGCGGTATCGACCCGGCTTTCGTGAAGGCCGTGATTGCCGCCGAGTCCGGCTTCAACCCGCAGGCCGTGTCGCCCAAGGGCGCGATCGGGCTGATGCAGGTGATTCCCGACACCGGTGCCCGCTATGGCGTGACAGGGGATGCGCGTCGCACGGCAGCGCAGAAACTGGCCGACCCCAAGATCAACATCACCACGGGCGTGCGCTATTTGAGCGACTTGCTGCGCATGTTTTCCGGCAATCTCGAACTCGTGCTCGCCGCCTACAACGCGGGCGAGGGCGCTGTGCAGAAGCACGGCAACGACATCCCGCCCTATGCCGAGACGCAGAACTACGTGAAGACGGTGATGCAGTTCTACCGCTACTACAACCCGATGGCTGAGATGAACGGGGCAGGCGGGTTCATGACCGTGAGCGCCAACGGTGCCATGGTCACGCGCAAACCTGGCCGCACGGGCCGGCCCGCGCGCATCGAAGTGGTACTCGACCCGGCCACCGGCGTGGTCACGAACGCACAACAACATTGATCCTGGCGGTGCGCTGATGCCCATGCAGCATGCGCGCCGCCTTCGCTTGAGCTTCCATGGAACAACAAGACATCCTCTTCGACCCTAGCGAGCCGGCCGAGGCGCTCACGCTTGGCGCCTATGCCGAGCGTGCTTACCTCGACTACGCCGTCAGCGTGGTCAAGGGCCGCGCGCTGCCTGAGGTGGCCGACGGCCAGAAGCCGGTGCAGCGCCGCATCCTGTTCGCGATGCACGAGATGGGCCTGCGCTCTGACGCCAAGCCTGTCAAGTCGGCCCGCGTGGTGGGCGACGTGCTCGGTAAATTCCACCCGCACGGCGATCAATCTGCCTACGATGCGCTGGTGCGCCTGGCGCAGGATTTCTCGCTGCGCTACCCGCTGATCGACGGCCAGGGCAACTTCGGCTCGCGCGACGGCGATGGCGCAGCGGCCATGCGCTACACCGAAGCGCGCCTGACGCCCATCTCTCGCCTGCTGCTCGAAGAGCTGGACCAGGGCACGGCCGATTTCGTGCCGAACTACGATGGCTCGATGGACGAGCCGAAGCTGCTGCCTGCGCGCCTGCCGTTCGTGCTGCTCAACGGCGCATCGGGCATCGCGGTGGGCATGGCCACGGAGATTCCGTCACACAACCTGCGCGAAGTGGCCACCGCCGCCGTCGCGCTCATCCGTGACGACAAGCTCACCAGCACCGACCTGATGCAGTACATGCCGGGTCCGGACTATCCGGGCGGCGGGCAGATCATCTCGTCCGCAGCGGATATCGCGCAGGTGTACGAAACCGGTCGAGGCAGCCTGAAGGTGCGCGCGCGCTGGAAGATTGAAGAACTCGCGCGTGGCCAGTGGCAACTGGTGGTGACGGAGCTGCCGCCCAACAGCTCGTCGCAGAAGGTGCTGGAAGAGATTGAAGAGCTGACCAACCCAAAGGTGCGCACGGGCAAGAAGTCGTTGTCGCCGGATCAGCTCACCATGAAGCAGACCATGCTCGGTCTGCTGGATGCGGTGCGCGACGAGTCCGGCAAGGATGCGCCGGTGCGGCTCGTGTTCGAGCCCAAGAGCAAGAACATCGACCAGCAGGAGTTTGCCAACGCGCTGCTGGCGCATACGTCGCTGGAGTCGGGCGCCGCCATCAACCTGGTGATGATCGGCATGGATGGCCGGCCGCGCCAGAAGGGTCTGGCCGAGATCCTGCGCGAGTGGATCAGCTACCGCTTTGCCACGGTCACGCGCCGTACGCGCCATCGCCTGGGCAAGGTGGAAGACCGCATCCACATCCTCGAAGGCCGGCAGATGGTGCTGCTGCGCATCGAAGATGTGATCCGCATCATCCGCGAGAGCGACGAGCCCAAGGCTGCTCTCATCCAGGCCTTCAACCTGAGCGATCGCCAGGCGGAAGACATCCTGGAAATCCGCCTGCGCCAACTGGCGCGCCTGGAAGCCATCAAGATCGAGCAGGAGCTGAAGAACCTGCGTGAAGAACAGGGCGAGCTGGACGTGCTGCTCAAGTCCGAGACCATGATGCGCCGTCGCATCGTCAAGGAGATCGAGACCGACGCGAAGCAATACGGTGACGACCGCCGCACCCTCATCCAGGAAGAGCGCCGCGCCGCCGCCGAAGTGAAGGTGGTTGACGAACCCGTCACGGTGATCGTCTCGCAGAAGGGCTGGGTGCGCACGCGTCAGGGCCATGGCCACGACGCCACGCAATTCGGCTTCAAGGCGGGCGATACGTTGTACGACACCTTCGAGTGCCGCACCACCGATTCGCTGCTCATTTTCGGCACGCGTGACGACAAGGGCACGGGTCGCGTGTATTCGGTGGCCGTGGCCAACCTGCCGGGCGGCCGTGGCGACGGTGTACCGCTGACCACGCTGATCGAGTTGGCTCCGGGCACGCATATCGCTCACACGTTCGCCGGCCATGCCGAGCAGAACCTGGTGATCTCCACGCGCGGCGGCAACGGCTTCATGGCGAAGGTGGGCGACATGGTCGGCCGCCAGAAGGCCGGCAAGGCGTTCCTGACGCTGGATGAGGGCGACCAGCCCAACAAGCCCGCACCGGCACCGGAAGACGCCTACGGCGTGGCCTGCCTGTCGGAAGGTGGACGCATGTTGCTGTTCCCGATCAGCGAGCTGAAGACGCTCGCCAGCGGTGGCCGTGGCGTGATCCTGATGGAGCTGGAGAAGAACGAATCGCTGCTGCAGGCACTGGCCTTTGGCGCGGCGGGTTTCGTGCTCTCGGGCACCGGCCCGCGCGGCGGCAAGGCGGTCGAGCAGACCATGACGACGCGCGCGCAGGAGGCCTACGCCGGCAAGCGCGCACGCAAGGGCAAGACGCTGGAGCCCAAGCTGCGTGAACCGAAGCTGTCGCTGCCCAAGCCCGCGCCGGAAGCCGCTTGAGTCGATAGACGATGACCGACCTGAGCGCCGAGCCTGACGCCAACGCTGCGCCCTCGGGGGCAAACGTTCCATCGTGCAGCAAGCTCTTCACCGAGTTTGCGCGCATGGGGTTGTCGGGCTTCGGTGGCGTGCTGCCGTTTGCGCGCGCGGGCATTGTCGACCGCAATGGCTGGCTGACCAACGCGGAGTTTGCTGAACTTCTGAGCTTGGGCCAGGTGCTGCCCGGCCCGAACGTCGTCAACCTCTCTGTGATGCTCGGCTACCGCTACCACGGCGTGCGCGGGGCCGCCGCCGCGATGTCCGGGCTGGTGGCGGTGCCCGCGGTGCTGCTGCTGTTGATTGTGATGCTGTACGACCACTTCAGCGCGTTGTCCCTGGTGCAGAACCTGCTCAAGGGCATGGCGGCGGTGGCGGCGGGGCTGGTGCTGTCGACGGCGATCCGGCTGGCGCAAGGGCAGTCGCGCACGTGGCGCGCCATCGGCATCGGCTTGGCGGTCTTCCTGGCGATTGGCGTGCTGCAATGGCCGCTGCTGCCGGTCATGCTGGTACTGATTCCGCTGGCGCTCGTGCTGGAGTGGAGGGCAACGCGATGAGCTACCTCAGCACGCTGTTCGACCTGTTCTGGCACTTCCTGATGCTGTCGTTTCTCGCCATTGGTGGGGCCAGTTCAACGCTGCCCGACATGCATCGTTTCCTGGTCGACACGCGGCACTACATGACCAGCGAACAGTTGAGCGCCATGTACGCCATCTCGCAGGCTGCGCCAGGGCCGAACGTGCTGTTCGTCGAGCTGTTCGGCTGGCAGTCCGCCGGGCTGGGCGGCGCGATCGTAGCCCTCGTCGGCATCTGCGGGCCGTCCTGCGTGATTGCGGGTGTGATTGCCCGTGTCATGGACCGCGCCCCTGACGCCCGCTGGGTCACGCTCATCCGCCGTGGTTTGGCTCCGCTGACCATCGGCCTGATGTTTGCCACCGGCTGGGTGCTGACGCGCGGGGCAGACCACAGCATCGGCACCATCGCCTTGACGGTGGCCACGGTGCTGGCCTGCACGTTCACACGCGTGCATCCGCTGTTGCTGGTGGGGCTTGGTGCGCTCGTGGGTGGGCTGGGCTGGGTCTAGCGACCGGCGCGACTGCGTCGGCGGCGCAGTCTTCGTTGCAGGCGATATCAAAGGCGAACTGGGTTCGCCTTTTTTCTTGGTGCGCGATTCGAAAAATCGGGTGCGCTGCACTGCCTATTCTCGAAACCTCGGGAACACCCTAGTGCAACTCGTATTGTATATACAAGAGTATACGAATTATTGCGATGTTGCTTAGATATGGTGGCTATGCTCCGGCGCGCGTGCTGTTGCGCGTCTGATCTGCGCCGCGCGGGCGTCCAGCGGACGAAGATCCGTACGCCACAGCGATACGCCCCAAGGGCCACCTCGCTTACCTAGTAGACAGGACAGGAGACAGATTGGAACACCTTCAACGCAACCTGCGCGCGCGGCACATCCGCTTTCTCGCGCTCGGTTCGGCCATCGGCACGGGCCTTTTCTATGGGTCTGCATCGGCCATCCAGCTGGCCGGGCCGGCGGTGATCCTGGCGTACATCATCGGCGGCGCGGCCGTCTACATGGTCATGCGCGCGCTGGGTGAAATGGCCGTGCGGCAGCCGGTCTCCGGCTCCTTCGGGCGCTATGCGCGTGACAACCTCGGGCCGCTTGCCGGCTTTCTCACGGGGTGGACGTACATCCTCGAAATGGTGATCGTCTGTCTGGCAGACGTGACCGCCTTCGGCATCTACATGGGCTTCTGGTTTCCCGATGTGCCGCAGTGGATCTGGGTGCTCGGCATCGTCATGCTGATCTGCGCGCTGAACCTGTGCAACGTCAAGGTATTCGGCGAGATGGAGTTCTGGCTCGCGCTGATCAAGATCGTTGCGATTGGCGCGATGATCGTCGGCGGCATCGCGATCCTGTTCCTGGGCGTGCAGATGAACGGCGAGCACGCGCCCGGCCTGAGCAACCTGTGGGCACACGGCGGCTTCCTGCCGCACGGCGTTGGCGGCCTGGTCGCCTCGCTTGCGGTGGTGATGTTCGCCTACGGCGGCGTGGAGATCATCGGCATCACCGGCGGTGAAGCGCAGAACCCCGACAAGGTCATCCCCAAGGCGATCAACGCCGTGCCCGCGCGCATCCTGCTGTTCTACGTGCTGACGATGTGCGTGCTGATGGCGATCTTCCCGTGGACGGGCATCGGCGGCCAGGGCAGCCCGTTCGTGCAGATCTTCTCGGGGCTGGGTATCAAGTCGGCCGCGGCGATCCTCAACCTGATCGTCATCTCGGCGGCCATCTCGGCCATCAACAGCAACATCTTTGGCGCGGGCCGCATGATGTACGGCATGGCCGAGCAGGGCCAGGCGCCGCGCATCTTTGCCGCGACCTCGCGCCACGGCGTGCCCTGGGTGACGGTGCTGACCATGGCCGGTGCCCTGCTGGGCGGCGTGGTGCTGAACTACCTGATTCCCGAGAACGTCTTCCTGATCATTGCGTCCATTGCCACCTTCGCGACGGTGTGGGTGTGGCTGATGATCCTGCTCTCGCAGGTGGCGATGCGCCGCCGCCTGTCGGCTGACGAAGTGCGTGCGCTCAAGTTCAAGGTGCCGCTGTGGCCGGTGGGCCCTGCGCTCGCCATCGCCTTCATGCTGTTTGTGATCGGTGTACTGGGCTACATGGAAGACACCCGCGTGGCGCTGTACGTCGGCGCAGGCTGGGTAGTGCTCATGTCGGCGGCGTGGTACCTGCGTGTGAAGCCGACAGCCGCAGGTGCGCTAGCTGAAGAGGCGAGCGGGGTCTGAGCCAGCCAACCTAAAAACAATCATTGCGGAGACCACATCCATGTCCAACGACACCATCGCCCCATCGTATGGCAAGGCAGCCGGTACCCCCGCGGCGGGGCACGAGCGCCCGCTGTCACGCCCGCGTGCGATTGCGGCCATCACCATCGGCAACGGCCTCGAGTTCTACGATTTCGTGGTCTACAGCTTCTTTGCCACGCTGATCGGCCGACTGTATTTCCCGGTCGGCAACGCCACGGGTCAGTTGCTGATGTCGTTCGCCACATTTGGCGTGGGTTTTCTGATGCGGCCGCTCGGCGGGTTGCTGATCGGCATGTACGCCGACCGCGCGGGCCGTAAGCCCGCCGTGGCGCTCACGCTGTGGCTGATGGGCCTGTCGTCGCTGATCTTTGTGGTGACGCCCACGTATGCACAGATCGGTATCGCCGCACCGGTGCTGGTGGTGCTCGCGCGGCTCGTGCAGGGCTTCGCCATCGGTGGCGAAATGGGGGCCTCAACCGCGCTGCTGCTCGAATATGCAGACGACCGTTCGCGCGGCTTCTACACGAGCTGGCAGCCGTTCAGCCAGGGGCTTGCTGCGCTGTTCGGCGCACTGGTCGGCTTGCTGCTGAGCAACGTGCTGGCGCCGGCGTCGCTGGAGTCGTGGGGTTGGCGGGTTGCGTTCCTGATCGGGATTCTCGTGATTCCGGTCGGCCTCATCATCCGTCGTCGCCTGGAGGAAACCGCCGCACCGTCGAGCGAGCAGGAAGCCGATGCCACGCTGCCGCTCCTGCGCGAACACCGCCGCGCACTGGTGGCAAGCATTCTGCTGATGATCGGCGTGGCCTCGTCGACGTACATCATCGTCTATTACCTCAGCAACTACGCGGTCAGCGTGCTGCACATGCCGCTGTCGCTCGGTATCTGGGCAGCGTGCATCGCGGCACTGGTGCAGGTGGTGCTGTCGCCGTTCGCGGGCTGGCTTGCAGATCAGGTCGGGCGTCGCAAGGTGGTGCTGTGGTCGCGCGTGGCGTTGCTGGTGATGGTCTATCCGGCCTTCGCGCTGATCAATGCCGAGCCTTCGCTGGCGCGCTTGCTGATCGTGGTGGGCTGCCTGTCGGTGCCGATGTCGATGACCTCGCCGGCGTCGATGGTGCTCGTGAGCGAAGTGTTGCCGCAGCGCTTGCGTGCCACCGGGCTGTCGATCGCCTACTGCGTTGCCATTGCCATCTTCGGTGGCTTCGCGCAGTTCTTTTCGACCGAGCTGATCCAGCTCACCGGCAATGCGAACGCGCCCGCGCTCTATGTGATCGGCTGTGGGCTGGTATCGCTGATCGGCCTGGCGATGGTGCCGGAAACGCTGGGGCGCCGGCTGTCGTAAGTCTGCGTGCGCAAGGCTCAGTCCACCCCGACGAACCCACCGGTCTGATGCGCCCACAGGCGGGCGTACAGACCACCGTGCGCCAGCAGCTCCGCATGCGTGCCGCTCTCCACGATGCGGCCGCCATCCAGCACCACGAGCCTGTCCATGCGCGCGATGGTCGAGAGCCGGTGCGCAATCGCAATCACCGTCTTGCCGCGCATCAGGGTTTCCAGGCTTTCCTGAATGGCGGCTTCGACTTCTGAATCGAGCGCTGACGTTGCCTCGTCCAGGATCAGGATCGGCGCGTCCTTCAGCAACACGCGCGCGATGGCAATGCGCTGGCGCTGGCCGCCCGAGAGCTTCACGCCGCGCTCACCCACCAGCGCATCGAAACCGCGTCGGCCGTGTGCGTCGGACAGCTGCGGGATGAATTCGTCGGCACGGGCACCTCGCACGGCTTCCATCAGATCGGCCTCGCTGCTGTCGGGCTTGCCATAGCGCAGGTTGTCGCGAATGGAGCGGTGCAGGAGCGAGGTGTCCTGCGTGACCATGCCGATCTGCGCACGCAGGCTCTCTTGCGTGATGTCGGCAATGTCCTGGCCGTCGACCAGGATGCGGCCTTGCTCCACGTCGTACAGGCGCAGCAGCAGGTTGACCAGCGTCGACTTGCCCGCGCCGGACGGGCCGACCAGGCCGATGCGCTCACCGGGGCGCACGACAAGGTCCAGCCCCTCGATCACGCCACTGCCCTTGCCGTAGTGAAAGCCGACGTGCTCGAAGCGCACCTCGCCCTGCGTGACGCGCAGCGGCTGCGCGCCCGGCCGGTCGGTCACGGTGCGCGGCACGGCAATGGTCTGCATGCCGTCCTGCACCTGCCCGACGTTCTCAAAGATGCCGTTGACCACCCACATGATCCAGCCGGACATGTTGTTGATGCGGATCACCAGCCCCGTTGTCAGCGCGATGGTGCCGACCGTCACCAGCCCTTGGCTCCACAGCCACAGTGCGAGCCCTGTGGTGCCGGCGATCAGCGCGCCGTTCATGGCCGTGATCGTGAAATCCATGGCGCTGATCATGCGGCCCGACAGGCGCACTTTCTCGGTCTGTTCCGACATGGCGTCGCGTGCATACGTTTCTTCGTACTGCGTATGGGCGAACAGCTTGAGCGTGGTGATGTTGGTGTACCCGTCGACAATGCGGCCCATCAGCTTGGAGCGCGCCTCGGTGGCAACGACCGAGCGCGCTTTCACGCGCGGTACGAAGTAGGCCAGCGCGGCGATGTAGCACGCGATCCACAGCAGCAGCGGCACCATCAAGCGCCAGTCGGCCTGCGCAAACAGTACCAGCGCGCTGATGGCGTAGATCAACACGTGCCAGATCGCATCCACCGCCTGCACGGCCGAATCCCGCAGCGAAAAGCCGGTCTGCATGATGCGCTGGGCAATACGGCCGGCAAAGTCGTTCTGGAAGAACGACAGGCTCTGCTTGAGCACGTAACGGTGGTTCTGCCAGCGGATCAGGTTGGCCAGGTTCGGGTTGATGACCTGATGCACCAGCACATCGTGCAGGCCAAAGATGATCGGCCGGGCAATCACCGCAACGAAGGCCATCCACAGCAACTCGTTGCGGTGCCGAGTGAAGAATTCTGCGCCCGGTGTCGCCTGAAGCATGTCGACGATGCGCCCGAGGAAATCGAACAGCGCCACCTCGATCAGCGCGCCCGCCAGGCCCACAGCCAGCAGAAACACGAAGACGCCGCGCACCTCACGCAGGAAGTGGGCGTAGAAACGCCAGACATCGCCCGGCGGCTTGCTGTCGGGCAAATGGCGGAAGGGGTCGATGAGTCTTTCGAGGCGGCGCAGCGGCATGTCGGATCGGGCGGGGGGGGGGTGACCGACGCCCCTGGGCGGGGCGTGCGCGGGAGCGCTGCCCATGATACGCGCGACAAATAAGCCACGCCTGAGGCGGGGCTTTCCTGGTCTGCTGCCGTGAAGTGGGCCGCCGGAGCTCGGCGCGTGGGGTTCTGAACCCTGCGCGTGAGGTCCGGAACTCGACGGTTGAGGTTCGGAGCACGGCGTGCGAGGTTTGGAGCGCCGCATTCGGCGTTCTGAGCTCGACTCGTGAGGTTCGGAACCCGGAGTGTTGAGGCTCGGAGCTCGACGTTTGGGGTTCAGGGCTTGGAGCTTGAGGTTCTGAACTCGGCGTTCGAGGTTCCGAACTCGAAGGATGACGCTCGGAACTCGAAATGTTGGAGTCCAGAACGCGACGGTTGAGGTTCAGAGCTTGGTGTTCGGCGTTGCGAGCCCAACGCGTGTGGCTCTGGACTCGGCAATCGGGGTCCGGAACCCGGTGCGTGAGGGTTTGAGCCGTGCTGGGCCCACGCACGTCTCGGCATGAAAAAAGCCGCTCGGTTGAGCGGCTTCTTGTGCAGAGAGGTGGGGGGCTCTCAGCGCACGACCATGTGCGTGAACGGTTCCACGTACGCCTGCAGCGTGATCAGCAGGCCCACCAGGAAGGCCAGCGCAATCGAGTGGAAGAACACATAGCGCAGGATGTCGCCCTCGTGGCCGTACCACTTGGTGGCGGTAGAAGCCACCACGATGGACTGTGCGTCGATCATCTTGCCCATCACGCCGCCCGAGCTGTTGGCCGCAGACATCAGGATCGGCGACAAGCCAAGCTGTTCTGCTGTGGTCTTCTGCAGGCCGCCGAACAGCACGTTCGATGCCGTGTCCGAACCGGTGAGCGCCACGCCCAGCCAGCCCAGCATCGTGCCGAACAGCGGATACAGCACGCCGGTGTGCGCAAAGGCCAGACCCAGCGTGGCGTCCAGCCCCGAGTAGCGGGTCAGGTAGCCAATGCCGAACATCGCGCAGATGGTCAGCAGCGAATAGCGCGTGAGCTTGATGGTGTTCCAGTACTCCTTGAGCATGCGCGGGATCGAGTAGCCCATCAGCAGGCCGCCCACGACGGCCGAGACGAGGATGCCCGTACCTGCCATCGACAGCACGTTGAAGAGGAACACCGCGCCTTCCTTCGTTTCCTTGGCGACCACCGGCGGGCCCTTGACCACCATCTTGTCCAGCCCCGGAATCGGGAACTTGAATTGCCAGATGCCGTCGACCAACGCTTTGAACTGCGGCACGCCCCAGATGAACACGAAGACCGTCAGGATCACCCACGGCAGCCACGCTTGCATGCGCGAGATCTTGCCGTCGGTGGCGGTGGTGGCTTCGCGCGCCTCAGCCGCGGCTTCGGGATCGACGCGGGAGTTGTCCTCACGGTTGCGCAGGGCGGTCGATGTCCAGATGGTCTTGGGCTTCCACACCTTCAGGAACAGCGTGAGCGAGCCCATCGACACCAGCGCCGCAATCACGTCCACCAGCCACGGGCCGTGGAAGTTCGACACCAGGAACTGCGGAATGGCGAACGACACGCCTGCCACCAGAATCGCCGGCCAGATCTGCAACATGCCGCGGAAGCCCGCAAACGCCCAGATCAGCCAGAACGGCACCAGCACCGAGAAGAACGGCAACTGGCGGCCGACCATGGCCGACAGGTGCAGCAGATCCAGCCCCGTGACGGAGGCCAGCCCGATGAGCGGTGCACCCAGCGCCCCGAAGGCCACCGGTGCGGTGTTGGCGATCAACGCCAGGCCAGACGCTGCCAGCGGCGAGAAGCCCAGGCCGATCAGGATGGCGCCCGTCACGGCCACCGGCGTGCCGAAGCCTGCCGCGCCTTCAAAGAACGCACCAAAGCTGAACGCCACCAGCAGCAGTTGCAGGCGGCGGTCTTCGGTGATGCCCGAGATGGAGTTCTGCAAGACCTTGAATGAGCCATTCAAGGTGGTGAGCCGATGCAGGAAGATGATGTTGAGGACGATCCAGCCGATCGGGAACAGGCCGGAGACGATGCCAAGGCCTGCTGCCTTGCCCGCCATAGCGGCCGGCATGCCAAACACGAACGACGCAATGCCGATGCCGACTATCAGCGCCAGGCCCGCAGCCAAGTGGGCCTGCATATGAAAGAAGGCCAGCGAACACAGCAGCACGGCCACCGGTACCCCGGCCGCGATGGTTGACCATACGGCACTGCCGAGCGGGTCATAGACTTGATTCCACATCTTGATCTCCTCCTGTTTCTGGGCGTTTCAGTTCTATGGGCCTATTTGGCACTCCCGATACATTGCCAGGCGGGCTCTGCAATACCGAACGTCTTCTTGCGCCCGCGTTTGATGGATCAACGAGGCGACCGCGGATTTTAGGAACAAGCGTGTCGGGGTCTGCGCAATATTCTGTCACTTTCAACCTGAAAAGTATTCATCGGCGCGTGACGCCCGATGCCGTGCGGCTTGGTGCGGCGCACAGGAATTGCACCGGGTAAATCCGGGTTGTGGAATCATGGCGCCTGCAAAGTTTTAATCCATAACAAATCAGCCTGGATCGATTCCTCCTCATGGCTTTCCTGACGGCTCTCTCTGTGCGCCGCTTGGCTGCTGCCGGGCTGGTTTTGCTGATCGCGTTCTCGCCGGCAACGCACGGCCAGACAGCGCCCAACCCAGCTCCAACCGCCGCGAACACTGAATCCACGCGCCCACGGATCGGCCTCGTGCTGTCGGGCGGCGGGGCGCGCGGCTATGCGCATATCGGCGTGCTCAAGATGCTGGAGCGCATGCGCATTCCGGTGGACGTGATTGCCGCCACCAGCATGGGCGCCGTGGTGGGGGGGCTGTACGCCAGTGGCCTGGGGGCGGATGCGCTGGAGCAGAAGCTCACGCAGGTTGACCTGAGCGACATCGCCTTCGACCGCAACGAGCGCGCCAAGCTGCCGCAATCGCTGCGCGAGGATGATTTCCAGTACCCGATCGGCTTGTCTGCCGGTTATGCAGACGGCCGGCTCAGGCTGCCTGCCGGGCTGGTGCAGGGCAACCGTCTGCTGGCACTGCTCAAGAATTGGACGGCCCAGTGGCCCGACAACATCAAGTTTTCGCAACTGCCGATTCCATTCAAGGCCATGGCAACCGACTTGGCGACGGGCGATCCGGTAATCCTCGATCGCGGCTCGCTGCCGCTGGCAATGCGCGCCAGCATGGCGGTGCCCGGCCTGTTCGCGCCCATCGAGGTGGACGGACGCACGCTGGTGGACGGCGGTCTGGTGGCCAACCTGCCGGTGCAATTGGCGCGCGACATGGGCGCGGACATCATCATTGCCGTCAACATCGGCTCGGACCTGCAGCGGCCGGAAGACCTCGCCTCGCCGGCGGCGGTGACGCAGCAGATGATCACCATCCTGGTCGGCCAGAACGTGCGCGCCCAGAAGGCGCTGTTGCGGGGGCGCGACGTATTGATCGAACCGCAACTCAATGAGTTGTCGTTCACGGACTTTGCCAAGGGGCCGCAGGGTGTCGCGCAGGGCGAGAAGGCGGCCCAGGGTGTCGAGGCCAAGCTGGCGGCGCTGTCGCTCTCGCCGCAGGCGTATGCAGCCTACCGTGCTGCCCATATACCGCAGGGCATGCTGGCGCAAGGTGCGCGCATCGACGCCATTGATGTGACCACCAGCGGCCGCGTGCCGGTGGCGCGTGTGCGCCAGCTGCTCAAGGTGCGCGAGGGCGACACCTATGACGCAGAAGAACTCAACCGCGAACTCTCGGCCCTGGCCACCACCGGCGACTTTGAAACCGTGACACAGCGGCTGGTGGAAGAAAACGGCGTCCACACGCTCAAGATCGACGCACACGAGAAATCCTGGGGTAACCAGTTCTTCCTGTTCGGCTTGGGCATGTCGACCAACTTCGATGGGCGTGGTGCGTTCAACGTCAATCTGGGGCACCGGTATCCGTGGCTGACACAGGGCGGGTTGGAGTGGCGCAATGACATCGTGCTCGGCAGCAACCGGGCCAGCATCCATACCGAATTGCGGCAGCCGCTGTGGCAAGCGCGCGGTTTCTACATTGCGCCGTACGCGGAGTATTCACGCCGCAGCTCGGACGTGTACTTCGACGATGAGTCGCCCACCAAAGACTCCAAGCCGTTCAACAACCTCACCATCGAGACGGCGCGCGCCGGTGTTGACCTGGGCATTCCGCTGGGTCGCAAGGGCGAGCTGCGGCTGGGTGTGAACTATGTGAAGAAGACGGCGACCTTCAACTACCTGACCGTGGTGACGGACGAATTCGGCAACATCGTGGATGCAGACAGTCTTCCATCCCTGACTGCCAGCCAGCCGGCGTTTCGGGCACAGCTCACGCTGGACCAGCTCGACGACGCACTGTTCCCGCGCAGCGGCTATTACCTGTTCGGCAGCGTGGAAGCGGGTTTCGGTTCGCTCGACAAGAAGTACAACACCGCCCAGGCCAAGGGGTTGTGGGCAACGAGCTACGGGCGCCATACGTTCAACGTCGCGCTGGAAGGGGCGGGGCAGTTTGGTGCGAACAGCCCGACGCGAGACAACGGTGGCGATAGTGGCAACGGCGCCAACGAGGGCTTCTACCTCGGAGGCTTCCAGCATCTCTCGGCTTATGCGCAGGATCAGTTCAACGGTCAGTACCTGTTGTACGGGCGTCTGACCTACCTATACGACTTGCGCGTGGACGATCTGCTGGGTTTGCGCGCGCCGGTTTTCGGCGCCAGCGCGGAGGCGGGCAACGTCTGGCAGTTGCGCAACAACTTCGGCCGCGGCGGCTACCTGAAGAGCGGCAGCGTGTTCGTCGGCGGCAACAGCCCGATCGGCCCGTTGTACTTCGGTTTTGCCCTGGCGCCGCAGGGCGTGTGGAACGTGTATCTGCAGCTCGGTCGGGTGTTCTGACGCGGCTTCGGGGGATGCATTTGCGCAGGTGCCCCCGGGGAGGCGCCTGCTTTGTAAGGTCTTGATCAGATTGGGAAATCAATCGGTCGAGCAGAGGCGGAGCGACATGCTAGCCTTCCGCTTCGCTTTTTCAATATCTCGGGCGTGCACGCGCCCAGCCCCCTTCCCATGAAGTTCTCCGTGTTGTTCCAAGGCTCCCGTTCGTCCCGGTGGTTGCTCTGCGCATGTGCGCTTACCGTGTTTCAGGCCTGCAGCAAACACACCGACGAGGTTGCCAAGCCTGCCGGCCCGCCGGAAGTCGAGTTTGCCGTTGCGCAGCGCTCCGACGCGCCGCTGGAGACCGAACTGCCCGGCCGCCTGGAGCCGTATCGCACGGCAGAAGTGCGCGCACGCGTAGATGGCATCGTGCTCAAGCGCGCCTATGAAGAGGGGCAGGTCGTCAAGGCTGGCCAGGTGCTGTTCCGTATCGATCCGGCGCCGCTCAAGGCACAGGTGGACGCGGCACAAGGCGCACTCGCCCGCGCGCAGGCGCAGGTTGCCATCGCCCGCGACAAGGCCACCCGCTACAAGGGCCTGGCCGCCACCCGCGCCGTGAGCGAACTCGAATACGCCGAAGCGCAATCCGCCGAGCGTCAGGCTGCGGCTGACGTTGTTTCCGCTCGCGCCGCGCTGGAGACGGCGCAACTGCGCCTGGGCTATGCCACGGTCACCGCGCCCATTGGTGGCCGCTCGCGCCGCGCGCAGGTCACCGAAGGGGCGCTGGTCAAGGAAGACGCCGCCACGCCGCTCACCACGGTCGAGCAGATCGATCCGATCTATGTCGACTTCGCCCAGCCCGCTGCCGAGGTGCTTGCCTTGCAGCGCGCGCTCAAGACAGGGCAGGCCGCCGCGTTGACGGGGCAGGACATCGGTGTGCAAGTCATCCTGAGCGATGGCGTGGCCTACGAGCGCCCGGGCAAGTTGCTGTTCTCTGATCTGGCGGTGGACCGCGCGACGGATAACGTCTCGATGCGCGCCGTGCTGCCCAACCCCGATGGCCTGCTGTTGCCCGGCATGTATGTGCGCGTGAAGCTGTCGCACGCGGTGCAGCAGGGTGCGGTGACGATTCCAAAGGGGGCGTTGCAGCGTGATCGTCATGGTGCGTCCGTGTTCGTGGTGAAGGCCGACAACACACTGGCGGCTCAGCCTGTGGCTGCGCAAACGTTGGCTGGTGATCAATGGCTCGTAACAAGCGGCCTGACCGGCGGCGAGCGCATTGCCATCCCTGGCATGCAAACGCTGGAAGCTGGCATGGCCGTCAAGCCGGTGCCGGCCGCCAAGCACGCCGACGCAGCCGCTGATACCAAGCCGACTGAGCGCACCAAAGGCTGACCATGGCACGTTTCTTTATCGACCGCCCGGTTTTTGCCTGGGTGATTGCGCTGGCCATCATCCTGGCCGGCCTGCTGGCCCTGCCCAGCCTGCCGGTGGCGCAGTATCCGAACATCGCGCCGCCCAACGTCAGTATCAGCGCCAACTATCCGGGCGCCTCCGCGCGCACGGTGGAGAGCGCTGTCACGGCCATCATCGAGCGTGAGATGAATGGCGCGCCGGGGTTGCTGTACATGTCGTCGTCGTCCGATGCGGCGGGCAACGTGTCGATCAACCTGTCGTTCAAGCAGGGCACCAGCCCCGATCTTGCGGCGGTGGAGGTGCAGAACCGCTTGAAGATCGTCGAGGAGCGCCTGCCCGAAGTCGTGCGCCGCAACGGCATCCGCATCGAGAAGGCGGCCGAGAACTACATGATGTATCTGTCGCTGTCGGCCGAGCATGGCCGCTTTGACGGTATCGATCTGGGGGACTTGGCGTCGTCTGACCTGATTCCGCAACTGCGCCGCGTGCCCGGCGTTGGCACTGCACAGTTGTTCGATGCGGAATACGCCATGCGTATCTGGCCCGATGCGGACAAGCTCACCGCGCTCGGCCTGACGGCAGGTGATTTGAGCGATGCCGTGCGCCGTTACAACGCGCGTATCACCGTGGGTGAAATCGGCAGCGGGGCGGTGCCGGGCAGTGCGCCCATCAACGCGAGCATCACGGGTGACGATGGGCTGACCACGCCCGATGCGTTCGGCCAGATTCCGCTGCGCGCGGATGCGCAGGGCCGCATGGTGCTGCTGCGCGATGTGGCACGCGTGGAGCTGGGTGGCAGCGACTACCTGTACCTCTCGCGCATGAACGGCAAGCCGGCCACGACCATCGGTATCAAGCTCGCGCCGGGCGCCAACGCCGTCGGCGTGGCCAAGCGTGTGCGCGCGGTGCTGGACGAGGCGCAGGCACATTTCCCGCCGGGCGTGCGCTACGAAGTGGCGTACGACAGCTCGCGCTTTGTCGGCATCGCCATCGAGCAGGTGGTCAAGACGCTGCTCGAAGCCGTGGTACTGGTGTTTCTGGTGATGATGCTGTTCATGCAGAACCTGCGTGCGACGCTCATCCCCACGCTGGTGGTGCCGATTGCGCTGCTGGGCACGTTTGCGGTGATGCTGCCGATGGGCTTCTCCATCAACGTGCTGACGCTGTTCGGCCTCGTGCTGGCCATCGGTATCCTCGTCGACGATGCCATCGTGGTGGTGGAGAACGTCGAGCGTGTGATGCATGAAGAAGGGCTTTCGCCACGTGACGCGACGGCCAAGGCCATGCGCCAGATCAGCGGGGCGATTGTCGGCATCTCGCTCGTGCTGACGGCGGTGTTCGTGCCGATGGCGTTCTTTGGCGGTGCGGTGGGCAATATCTACCGGCAGTTCTCGTTGTCGCTGGCGGTGTCGATGGTGTTCTCGGCGTTCCTGGCGCTGACGTTGACGCCGGCCCTGTGTGCGACGTTGCTCAAGCCGGTGGAGCCTGGGCACAGTACGGAGCGCAAGGGCTTCTTTGGTGCGTTCAACCGCGGTTTCGCGCGATTGACTGCGCGCTACCAGGGCGGTGTTGCCAAGTTGCTGACGCGTACTGGCCGTGCGCTGATTGTCTATGGCGCCATCATCGGCGTGGTGGTGCTGCTGTTCATGCGCTTGCCGACCGCCTTCCTGCCGGAAGAAGACACGGGTGAGTTCATGACCGTCGTCATGCTGCCCACGGGGGCCACGCAGGCACAGACGCTCGACGTGGTGCGTCAGGCCGAGCAGTACTTCATGACCAAGGAGCCGGCCGTAGCGTCCACGCTGGCCATCACAGGCTTCAGCCTGTATGGCAATGGGCAAAACGCGGCCATGCTGTTCCTCACGCTCAAGGAGTGGAAGCACCGCAAGGGTGACGACCAGCACGTCGACGCCGTGGTTGCCCGCGCCAATGCCGCGTTCGGCAAGATCAAGGGCGCGATGGTCATGGCGATGAACTCGCCCGCACTGCCGGAGCTGGGCAGCAAGCCCGGCTTCGACCTGCGCCTGCAAGATCGCGGCGGCGCCGGCTACGAGCGCTTGGCGCAAGCGCGTGATCACGTACTGGCCGAGGCCGCCAAGCATCCGGCGCTCTCGGAGGTGACCTTTGCCGGTCAGGGCGATGCCCCGCAGATCCTGATCGACGTGGACCGCAGGAAGGCACTGTCGATGGGCGTGTCGATTGACGACATCAACCGCACGCTGGCCGTGATGTTTGGCTCCGACTATGCGGGCGACTTCGTCTACCGCAACCAGGTGCGTCGCGTGATCGTGCAGGCCGACGGCAAGCAACGCGTGTCGGTCGAGCAGCTCGGCCGCATGCACGTGCGCAATGCGGCGGGTGCCATGGTGCCGCTGTCAGCCTTCACGAAGGCCCAGTGGATCGTCGGGCCGCTCAAGCTGGACCGCTACAACGGCTTCCCGGCCATGTCGATCAGCGGCTCACCCGCACCCGGCCACAGCTCGGGCGAGGCCATGGCGGCGATGGAGTCCATCGCGCGTGGTTTGCCCGAGGGCTTCGGCTATGAGTGGACGGGCCAGTCGTTCGAAGAGCGGTTGTCGGGGGCGCAGGCACCGGCGCTGTTCGCGCTGTCGATCCTGGTGGTGTTCCTGTGTCTGGCGGCGCTGTACGAGAGCTGGTCGATTCCATTGGCTGTCATGCTGGTGGTGCCGCTGGGCGTGCTCGGTGCGCTGCTGGGTGCCACACTGCGCTTCCTGCCCAACGACATCTATTTCAAGGTCGGGTTGATCGCTACGATCGGCTTGTCGGCCAAGAACGCGATCCTGATCATCGAAGTTGCGAAGGATCTGGTGGCGCAGGGCATGGGTTTGATCGAGGCCACGTTGGAGGCAGCACGCCTGCGTTTCCGGCCCATCGTGATGACCTCGCTGGCGTTTGCCTTCGGTGTGGTGCCGCTGGCGATTGCAACGGGGGCGGCATCCGCCAGCCAGCGCGCCATCGGTACGGGCGTGCTGGGCGGCATCATCATGGCGACGGTGCTGGCGGTGTTTCTGGTGCCGGTGTTCTTTGTGGTGGTGCGGCGCGTGTTCAAGGGCAGCGAGCGCCAGCGCCGGCTGGACGCAGCGCACGAGCACGAAACCGCCGGACCTGCTGCCTGATCGGATCAATCCGCGGCGGCTGGGCCCTTGCGCCTGGCTGCCGCCGGGTCGAACCCGAAGAAGCCCAGCAGCTCGGCCGCGACCTGATCGCGGTCGTTGTCCACGCAGATCATGTGGTAGCTGTTTTCCAGTACCACGGTGCGGGCACGCGGCAAGGCGGCCTGCAGCGTTTCGGCGGAACGCAGGCTGGTCAGTTCGTCTTCACGGGCGTGAATGACCAGCGTCTCGCAGGTGATGGCGTGCATGGCTGCATGCGCCTTGACGCGAAGCCGATCGACTTCGCGAATGCATGTGAGCGGCACCCACGGATAGTGGAAGCTGTCGCCACGCGCGAGCTTGGCCTTGATGATCCGCCGCAGCAGCGGGTTCTTGATGCCGAACGGCTCATCCTCTTCCACGCGCATGCGCGCGGCCATACCCGGAATCCGATACACCGCGTGACGCAGCTCCCGGTACCACGGTGTCGACCAGCCATCGATATGGATGGGTGTCGCCAGCAGCGCCAGCCTGTCTTGCGGGCGATCCACGCCGTGCCGCACGCGATGTGCCAGTACCAACGCCAGCAGCGCACCCATGCACATGCCGGCGATATGCACGATTTCGTGCTCGGTGAGCAACTGGTTGTACGTTTGCGTGAGCGCGTCGAGCCACGCCTCGGCGTGCGTGGTGAGCAGGTCTTCCGGGCGCGTGCCGTGGCCGGGCAGGGTGGGCGCGTGCGCCACCGCGCCGGCGTTGCGCAGCGCTTTTTGCAGCACGCCCAGGTCGTAGGACGTGCCGCCCAGGCCATGGATCAGCAGCACTGCCGTGCTGCCGGGCACCGGCGTGGTCACAGTGCAGTCTCGACCGACCAGGTACCGGCCACCAGCGCCGTGTTGCCAACGGCATCCGTCAGCGGCCCGCCGGTATCGACCACCGTATGCAACGTGCCGTCGCGTGCGCTCAGGCGCAGTGTTTGCCGGCGTGCGGGTGCGACAGCCTCATCGTCAAATGCAGTGTTACTGAGCCAACGGGCGCTCAAGCCGGCGCGGTCGTCCGGATGCACGAGCTGCAGCACGGTCGCGACCGAAGCCATGGTCTGCGCGTCGTGCCCGAAGGCCAGCGTCACGTCACCGCCCCAGTCGATACGGCCGCTGGCTGGGTCGATGGTGTAGACGAGCTGGCTGGACGCGGCCAGTGCCAGCTCTACGCGGTTCTGCCAATGCGCGCTTTGTTCGTGCAGTTGCTCGCGGGTGGTTTTGAGTGCGCTCACCAGCAGCACCAGCAGCGCGGCAACGCCCAGGTACAACTGCGTTTCCAGCAATGATTGGCCGTAGTGACGGTCGAGCACGGCAAAGGGGCCATCGCCTTCGGCCGTCTGCACGAGGGCGACCAGCGCCAGCAGCAATACCGCCACCGAGCCGCCGCGCCCGCCCCACAGCAGGGCCACCACCACGGCAAAGAACAGCGGCACGTAGGTCAGCGCAAAGCCAATGCCATCGCCAAATTTGGCTGCGCTGTTGCCGTCGAAGACCACGTAAGACGACACGGCCAGCGCGATGAAGGCCGCCAGGCCGAGCAGGAAATCCGTGCGATCGGTACCACCCGAGCGGAACGCACGAAAGCGCGACCAGGCTGCCAGCACTGGCGTGACAATCAGCACGCCCAGGAAATCCGATGCGCCCCAGATCCGGAAGACGTGTCCGAACGAGCCGCCTTGCGACCACGCAAACCATGCCGCCCCGAACAGCGCGCCGACAATGCCGCTGATTGCGCCCGCCGTCAGCATGGCGCGCAGGAAATACAGCCCTTCGAGTGGCACGCCCATCAGCCGGATCAGCGCCACAGCCAGCGCCGAACTGCCGACCTCGTCCAGAGCGAAGAGCATCGCGTGTGCGGGGTTGGTGTGTTCGATGGCAGCCAGCGCCAGTTGCGCCACTGCAAAGGCTGCGCCCAGCCCCGGCCATTCGCGGTACGGCCGGAGCATGAAGGCGGCCATGGTCACGCCCGCCGGCAGCCAGATATAGCCCGTCATGTCCACCGGCCCGTTCAGGCGGTGCGACACGATGGCGGCAACCAGATAGAGCACGCCCCACAGGATCGTGGCGACGGGGGTGGAAAGTCGGTGGAATCGCATCCGGGTTTCCCTCGGTAAAAACAAAAAACCGCGCCGGCGTTGAAGGCCGTGCGCGGTTGGTGATGCTACCGCAATCAGCTACGGTGCCGGCTTAATGCCAACCCTCGTGCCAGCCATGGTGCGGGTGCCACCATCCCCAGCCGTAGTGCGCGTGATAGCGCCAGGTATAGCCTGGTCCGGGGGCAACCGTGACGGGCGCGACATACACCACGCCCGCCGGGGCAACCGTGGGCGGCTCAAGCGGCGCGACCACGCAACCGGCAAGCGCACTGCTCAGCGCCAGCGCGGGCAGCAAAAGACGGAATCCAACGTGCTTCATGAAGACATCTCCTAGTCATTCCAGGACAGGCGCCCGGACATGAGGCGCGTCGCATGGAATGACGCTTGCGCCTACCGCCATTGAACGGGGGGCGGGAGGGTGGGGATGACCGGATTGTTGTAACAGCTGATTAATCGGAGCGATCAGAGCGCTGGTTTAGACCACCGGCAACGCCAGCACTTCCTGTGCCGCACGCCGATCGCGCAGTTCAGCCATCCAGCGCTCGAGGTTCGGACGCGCCGGGCGCTCGATCGGCAGCCCGAGCCATCGGTGCGCGGCGCAACCGCAGACGATGTCCGCCATGGTGAAGCGCTGGCCAGCCACATACGGCTGCTTGGCGAGCACCGCGTCGAGGACGGCGGTGGTGCGCTCGGCAGCCTGGCGCGAGCGCTCGATGCGGGCCGCGTCGCGCCGATCTTCCGGTGTACGTACGAGCTGCAGGAACGCATCCACCATCGACGGGCTGAATGACGTGGTCTGCCAATCCATCCAGCGGTCAGCGTCTGCGCGCTCGTGTAGTTCAAGCGGGTACAGATTGCCCGGGCCGTAACGCGCCGACAGGTAGCGCACGATCGCGTTGGACTCCCACAGGACGAAGCGCTCGTCGCTGGAATCGTTCAGGCCGTCTTCGATGACGGGGATCATGCCGTTCGGATTCATCGCCTTGAACGCCGGCGTGTCGACGCCCCCGAAGGCACCGCCGACGTCGATGCGCTCGTGGTCGAGCGACAGCTCGCGCGCGCACCAGACCACTTTCTGCACGTTGACCGAAGAGAGTCTTCCCCAGATCCGCAACATCGACGACGGCTCCTTTCTATGGATGAGTGAGTGTAGTTACGTAATTTAGGCGGCCTTGGGTGTGAGTGCCGCGATTTCTGCGCGCAGCAACTCACCCAGCACGGCAATGCCTTGTTCAATGCGTTCCGGCGCCACCGTCACGAACGCCAGGCGCAGGGTATTGCGGCGCGGGGCGTTGGCGTAGAACGGCGCACCCGGCACGAACGCCACGTTGCGCGCGACGGCCTTTTCCAGCAGCGCCATCGTGTCGATGCCTTCCGGCACTTCCACCCAGATGAACATGCCGCCTTCCGGGCGGTTCCAGTGCACGCCGGTCGGCATGTGGCGCTGGAGCGAATCGAGCATCGCCTCGCACTGCTTGCCATACAGGTCACGGATGCTCGGGATGTGCGTGTCGAGCAGGCCGGTCTTGAGCACCTCGTAGGCCACGCGCTGCGTGAAGCTGGGCGTGTGCAGGTCCGACGCCTGCTTGGCTTGCACGAGTTTGAAGTGGATGTGCTCGGGCGCAATGATGTAGCCCAGGCGCATGCCCGGTGCCAGGATCTTCGAGAACGAGCCCATGTAGACCACGCCGTCCGGATTGAGCGAGCGCAGCGAGGGCAGTTGGTCGCCGGTGTAGCTCAGTTCGCCGTACGGGTCGTCTTCCACCAGCAGCACGCCGAGTTCCTTGGCGCGGGCCACCAGGGCCTGGCGGCGCTCCAGCGGCAGGCGGCGGCCGGTCGGGTTCTGGAAGTTCGGGATGGTGTAGAAGAAGCGCGCGCCGGCGGTCAGCTCGGGCGTGAGCGCTTCGGGCAGCAGGCCCTTATCATCGCTGGGCACCGACGCATATGCCGGCTCGAACAGCGAGAACGATTGCAGGGCGCCCAGGTAGCTGGGCGTTTCCACCATGACCTTGCTTTGCGGGTCGATGAAGATCTTGCCCAGCAGGTCCAGCCCTTGCTGCGAACCCGTCGTGATCAGCACGCGCGAAGCCGTGGTGCCATGACGCTGGGCAATCCATTCACGCAGCCCGGACAGTCCCTCGGTCGGGCCATACTGCAACGCGGCCTGCGGGTTGTCGGAAAACATGCGGGCGCACGCCGCCTGAATCGCTTCTACCGGGAAGGTGACCGGGGCGGGCAGGCCGCCGGCAAACGAAATGACCTCAGGGCGTTCGGTGATCTTGAGGATTTCCCGGATCGCCGAGCTGGTCAGTTTCTGAGCACGGTTGGAGAAGGTACAGGCGGTGTGGTCCATGGTGTGGTCCTTGTGTTGCGGCGCCCACCTCGTGAGCGGGCGCCGTGGGTGGGCAAAGCGAAAAGAATAGCAGGCAACGCCCCTGGCTTGCAGGGGCCAGAGCGACGCCGGTGCGACGCCGGGTGAAACGATTAAGCGACTTCAGCAATCAGCTCGATTTCAACGCACGCGCCGAACGGAATCTGTGCGACGCCGAAGGCGCTGCGGGCGTGCTTGCCGGCATCGCCAAACACCTCGGCAAACAGCTCCGACGCGCCGTTGGTCACCAGGTGCTGCTCGGTGAACTCGGGCGTGGAATTGACCAGGCTCATGACCTTGACGATGCGTTTGACGCGGCCCAGGTCACCACCCAGGTGGGTGTTCAGCGTGGCCAGCAAGTCGATGGCGATGGCGCGCGCGGCGGCCTTGCCTTCCTCGGTGGTCATGTTGGCGCCCAGCTTGCCGACCCACGGCTTGCCGTCCTTCTTGGCGATGTGGCCGGACAGGAAGACCTGGTTGCCGGTTTGCGCGGCCATGACGTAGGCGGCGGCCGGAGCACCGGCGGCGGGCAGTTCGATGCCCAGTTGCTTGAGCTTGGCCTGGGCGTCGTGCGAGGCGGTCATGAGGACTCCTTGATGTGTTGGGTGAACAAAACCGAGTAAAGACGCTATCGGCGCACCGAAGTCCGCCGGCCGATGCCGACCACGGCAATCACTGCCAGTGCAAACAGCACAGTCGGCGCATCGAGCGATTCGCCCAGCAGCAGCCAGCCGCCGATCAACGTCATGAAAGGTTGCAGCAATTGTATCTGCCCGACCCGCGCAACACCGCCGGCAGCCAGGCCCGAATACCAGAACAGAAAGCCGATGAACATCGAGAAGGCCGACACGTAGCCCAGCCCGATCCAGGCGCGTGCCGAAGCATGTGCCAGCGCTTCGGCCTGATGCGTGGACGGTAGCCACGCCAGCGCGGCCACCATTGGCAGCAGCACCGGCAGCGAGATGACCAGCGCCCAGGCGATCGTCTGCGTGCCGCCCAGTTCGCGCGAGAGCTTGCCGCCGGTCGCATAGCCGAGAGCGCCGGTCACCATGGCGGCAAACAGCAGCCAGTCAGCGCGGTGCAGGGTGCCGGCCCCTTGCAGCAGCGCAAACGAGACGACCAGCACGCTGCCCACCACCGCGCACAGCCAGAACCCTGCCGATGGCCGCTCACGCCCGAACCACGCGGCAAACACCGCGGTTGCCAGTGGCAGCAGGCCAGTGATGATGGCGCCGTGTGCGGCGGGCACATCGCGCATCGCCAGCGAGGAGAACAGCGGAAAGCCGACCACCACGCCCATCGCCGTGACAGCGAGTTGCCGCCATTGGCGGCCCTGCGGGCGTTTGGCGGCGGGGAACGCGCCGGTGGCTGCCAGCAGGCCCAGCGCCAGAACGCTTGCCAGCACTGCCCGTACCAGTGCCACGAAGGTCGCATCCAGCTCGGCCACGGCCATGCGTGTGAACGGCAGCGTCTGGCTGAAGATCGCCACGCCGATGAAGCCGAGCAGCATGCCGCGGCGTTCGGCGTGGTCGGTGTGGGGCATTGGCAGGGTGGCGGATTTGTTCATGGCGCGCGTCCTTTCAATCCGCAAATGCCACCGCCACGCGGCGGTTCTGACGGCTCTTCTTCTCAATTTTGGTGACGACCACGCGGCCGATTTCACCGGTGGCGCGCACGTGGGTGCCGCCGCACGGCTGGCGGTCGATGCCGTCGATATGGATGATGCGGATGGCCGACGCGCCCACCGGAGGCGCCGCACCAATCGTGCGCACAAGCTCGGGCTGCGCGGCCAGTTCTTCGGGCGTGATCAGGTCGATGCGCACCGGCGTGTTGCGGCCGATCAGTTCGTTCAGTTGCGTGGTGAGTGTGTCGCGGTCGAGCGTCGATTCCGGCAGGTCGAAGTCGATACGGCCCGAGTCCGGCGAGATGCCGCAGCCCGTCACGGGCACCGGAATCAGCGAGCCCAACAGGTGCAGGCAAGTGTGCAGACGCATCAGGCGGTGGCGGCGCTCCCAGTCGATGGCGACGGTGACGGCAGTGCCGGGCGCGAGCAGGGTGAGGTCTGCGCCGTCTGCCGGCACGTGCAGCACGGTCTGGCGATCGGGGCTGTAGACGGTGTCGGCTATCGCCACGGTCTGGCCATCTGGCAGGGCGAGGGTACCGGTGTCGCCGGCCTGGCCGCCGCTTCGGGCATAGAACACGGTCTGGTCCAGCTCGATGCCTTCCGGGTGCACGGCAACGATGGTGGCGTCGCAGGCGGTTCGGTAGGCGTCTTCGTCAAAGCGCTTGAGCGTTGGCATAGCGGGGCTCCCCTGGGTGGAGTGTGCGCATAAGGGCGGAAATCCGACCTTGATCCTACCGAACTGTGTCTGTACAGTACCTGTACACTTTGTCGTGGTGCTTTCTGTACAGTTCTTTGGTCCCACAATCTGGCCTTCGATCATGACTGTCTCTTCCCAAGTCGTCAGCCTGGATGCCCGGCGCGCGGCTGCGCGGCCGGCTGCGGAGCAGCTGCCCGACCCGATTCCCTCGGCGCAGATGACGCTGGTGGACCAACTGACCGAGTGGGCGCGCATGCGCATCGACGAGCGTGTGTTCCGCGCCGGCATGCGCATGCCCTCGATCCGGCAATTGGCGCAGGAAAAGAGCATCTCGCGCTTCACGGTGGTCGAGGCCTACGAGCGGCTTGTGGCACAGGGGTATCTGGAATCGCGCCGTGGTTCGGGCTTCTACGTAAAGGAGCGCCACACGGCATTACCCGACGATCAGCCTGCCCCACCGCCGCTGGCAGTCGGGCGCAAGATCGACGTCACTTGGCTGTTGCGCAACATGTTTCTTTCGGCCGAGCCGCGCAAGTCGCCCGGCACCGGTTTTTTGCCCAACGGCTGGCTGGACGGCGAGTTGATCGCCAATGCCCTGCGCACACTGGGCCGCCAGAACGGCAACCAGTTCTTGGCGCCAGGCTTGCCGCAGGGCTTCTTGCCGCTGCGCCAGCAGTTGCAGACGCGTCTGGCGGAGCTGGAGATTGGTGCGCGCCCCGACCAGATCGTCATGACCTCGGGCATCACCTCGTCGCTCGACTTGATCGCGCGCCAGTACGTGCAGCCCGGCGATACGGTGCTGGTGGCTGATCCGGCGTGGTTTCTGATGTTCGGCCGCTTTGCCGCACAGGGCGCACAGGTGATCGGCGTGCCCTACACCACCGAGGGGCCGGACCTGATTGCGCTGGAGGGGCTGGTGCAGGTGCGCAGGCCCAAGCTGCTGATCATCAATTCGATCCTGCATAACCCGACGGGCACATCGCTCTCGGCCGCCAAGGCGTTCCAACTGTTGCGGCTGGCTGAGCAGTACGGCTTTCTGATCGTGGAAGACGACATCTATGGCGACCTTGCGCCTCCGGGCCACCAAGGCACGCGCCTGGCCAGCCTCGACCAATTGCGCCGCGTGATCTACCTGGGCAGTTTCTCCAAGACGCTGGCGATCAATTTGCGGGTGGGCTTTATCGCCTGCCACCCGGAGTTGGCCAAGAATCTGACCGATGGCAAGCTGCTGACCAACCTGACCACGCCCGAGATCAACGAGCGCGTGCTCTACAAGATCCTCACCGAAGGCCAGTACCGCAAGCACGTCGAGCGCGTACGTTCCCGCCTGGACCGCGCCCGGGATGGCGTGCAGCGCAGCCTGGAGCGTATGGGCCTGAAGCTCTTTGCGCAGCAGGGCGCCGGGATGTTCCTCTGGGCCGATACGGGGCAGGACACCAACGCCATCGCCCGCGCTGGGCACGAGCAGGGCTACGTGTTTGCGCCGGGCAGCCTGTTTTCGCCGTCGCAGATGCCGTCGACGTGGATGCGCTTCAACATCGCCACCAGCGCCGACCCGGACATGCTTCGGTTTCTGGCAGAGCAACTCGATCGCGGCGGCTGACGGGTTGGGGATTCCGCGGTCTTGAAAACCCGGGCCGACGCCTTATCTAGCCTCACAAATTCATGCGGGCACACGCGCTACGTGTAGCCCGCTTCTCTTTCCGTTTCCACTTTTCAGACTTTTTACGCACACCATGAGCGCACCGCACGAGAAGATGGCTTTCCAGGCAGAAGTGAAGCAGCTTCTGCATCTGATGATCCACTCGCTGTACAGCAACAAGGAAATCTTCCTGCGCGAGCTGGTCTCCAACGCGTCGGACGCGGTGGACAAGCTGCGCTTCGAGGGCATCGCCAATCCGCAACTGCTGGAAGGCGGTGGTGAGCTGGGCATCCGCATCGGTTTCGATGCCGCCGCGCGCACCATCACCATTGCCGACAACGGCATCGGCATGAGCCGCGATGAGGCCATCCGCAACCTTGGCACCATCGCCCGCTCGGGTACGCGCGAGTTCTTCAGCCAGCTCTCGGGCGACCAGCAGAAAGATGCAGCGCTGATCGGCCAGTTTGGCGTGGGCTTCTACTCCGCCTTTATCGTGGCCGACCGTGTGACGGTGGAATCGCGCCGCGCCGGCGTGGCCGCCAATGAAGGCGTGCGCTGGGAAAGCACCGGCGACGGCGAATTCACCGTCGACACCATCGAACGTGCTGAACGCGGCACCACCATCACGCTGCACCTGCGCGAGGGTGAGGACGATTTCCTCTCCGCTTGGCGCATCAAATCGGTCGTGCAAAAGTATTCGGACCACATCTCCTTGCCGATCCAGATGCGCAAGGAAGCGTGGGACGAAGAAAAGAAGGAGATGGTCGCCCAGGACGAATGGGAAACCATCAATCAGGGCAGCGCCCTGTGGGCCCGCCCGCGTGCCGACGTGACCGACGAGCAGTACATCGCCTTCTACCAGCATATTGCGCACGAGAACGGCAAGCCGCTCGCGTGGACGCACAACCGCGTGGAAGGCCGCAGCGAATACACGCAACTGCTGTACCTCCCGACCAATGCGCCGTTCGACCTGTGGGATCGCGAGCGCCGCAGCGGCCTGAAGCTGTACGTCAAGCGCGTGTTCATCATGGATGACGCCGAGCAACTGCTGCCGGGCTATCTGCGCTTCGTGAAGGGTGTGATCGATTCGGCAGACCTGCCGCTGAACGTGTCGCGCGAAATCCTGCAGGAGAGCCGCGATGTGAAGGCCATCCGCGAGGGCTCGACCAAACGCGTGCTGGGCATGCTCGAATCGATGGCCGAGTCGGATGACGCGGCCGAGAAGGAGAAGTACGCCACCTTCTGGCAGCACTTCGGCCAGGTGCTCAAAGAGGGTATTGGCGAGGATCACGCCAACAAGGACCGCATTGCCAAGCTGCTGCGCTTTGCTTCCACGCACAACGAAGACAGTGCTCAGACCGTATCCCTGGCGGATTACATCGGCCGCATGAAGGAAGGTCAGGACAAGATCTACTACGTGACCGCCGAGAATTGGACGGCCGCCAAGTCCAGCCCGCACCTGGAAATTTTCCGCAAGAAGGGCGTGGAAGTGCTGCTGCTGACCGACCGCGTGGACGAATGGATGCTCTCGTTCCTGCACGACTTTGAAGAAAAGGAACTGGTGTCGGTGGCGCGTGGCGATCTGGACCTGGGCGCGATGGAAGATGAAGCCGAGAAGGCTGAGCACGCCAAGGTGGAAGGCGAGTTCAAGGCGTTGGTCGAGCGTGCCAAGACGGTGCTGACCGACAAGGCCAAGGACGTGCGCATCACGCATCGCCTGACGGATTCGCCGTCGTGCCTGGTGGCCGATGATGGCGACATCAGCGGCACGCTGGCGCGCCTGCTCAAGCAGGCCGGTCAGCAAGCGCCCGACAGCAAGCCGGTGCTGGAGCTGAACCCGACGCATCCGCTGGTGCGCAAGCTCGCGCTGCTGGAAACCGTGACCGGCAACGACGCCGATCGCGTCGCGTTTGAAGATCGCCTGCACGTGCTGTTTGATCAGGCTCTGCTGGCCGAGGGTGGCTCGTTGACCGACCCGGCGGCTTACGTGCAGCGCGTGAATCGCCTGCTGGCCTGATCGCCCTTGGCTCTGTACCTGTGACGCTCAAGCGATGCTTTCCGCCTGTGGTCGACGCGCGCACGCGCGTGCTGATCCTGGGCAGCCTGCCCGGCGAGGCATCGCTCGCGCAATCGCAGTACTACGCTTACAAGCACAACCAGTTCTGGCGCCTGGCCGGTGAGGTGATCGGCCAGGATTTGCCGGGTATGGACTACGACGCACGTCTGCAAGCGCTGCGCGCGCATCGCCTCGGTTTGTGGGATGTCGTGGCCGAGGCCAAACGAGAAGGCAGCCTCGATAGCAAGATTCGGGACCACGCCGGCAACGACCTCGCCGCCCTGATTGCCGCATTGCCGGAATTGGTTGCGATTGCCTTCAACGGCGGCACCGCCGCACGCATCGGCCTGAGGGCGCTCGGTGCGCATGGCGGCGGCCACCACATCCTGACACTGCCCTCCAGCAGCCCGGCGCATACCTTGTCCTACGCGGAGAAGCTGCGTGTGTGGCAGGAACTGCGGCCATGGCTGGAATAGAGCCGCTAACAAAACCGCCTTGGCGTCGTTGCGCCTCCTTGCCGTACTCCAGTACTGTCTGCGTCGGCACGCCTAGCCAGGACAGTTTTGTTAGCGGCGCTTAGGCCGCCTCCCTTTTCAAGCCTTGCGCTGCTCCACCAGACGATTCCACAGCATTCCAGCCCGATTTCCGCTTCGGCAGTAAGCAAGAATGGGTTTGGGCAATGCATCAACCAATGCGCCAAACGCACCCACTTCCGCATCGCCGATCTGATTCGGTTCGATAGGCAGGTAGCGCGCCTCCAGACCCAATTCGCGTGCGGCAGCGGCAATCTCTTCAAAGGCGGGCTGGTCAGCGCTTTCCCCATCGGGGCGGTTGCAGATCACGGAGTGGAAGCCCGCATCGCGAATGGCCCTCAGATCCGCCGGCAGGATCTGCCGCGAGGTGGCCAACCCATTGGATGCCGTCGCCCGGCATTGCTCGATGGCGCGTTGAAAGCAGGCAATCGCAAAGTCGATGTCTTGCTCCGTCGTGAAACGACCGAGGCTGATGCGCACGGTGCGGGCTGCCGTGTCCGCATCCAGGCCAATTGCCGTCAATACGTGGGACGGTGTGCCGGCAGCGGAATTGCATGCCGATGTCGATGACACGGCAAGGCCGTCGCCCAGCATGAACGGGAAGAAGCCCGGCGCATTCACCGTCAGGCTCAAGGTGTGCGGGATGCGCTGCGCCACGTCAGCGTTGTGAACCACATCGCCCAGGGCGAGCACCGACGCCTTCAGGCGCTGGCTGAGCGCCGCAATTCGGGCAGCTTCGCTCTCGATCTCTTCTGCCGCCAGTTCGCAGGCGAGCCCCATGCCGACAATCTGATGTGTCGCCAGCGTGCCCGAGCGCAGACCTCGCTCATGCCCACCACCGTGCATCTGCGGTGCAATCCGGGACGCGATCTCGCGGCGCACGTACAACGCGCCGATGCCCTTGGGGCCATAGAACTTGTGTGCGGACATCGACAGCATGTCGATGCCGAGCGCGCGCACGTCAATCGGCGTCTTGCCGAGCGCCTGCGCGGCATCGACATGGAACAGCGCGCCTGCGGCATGCACGATCTGCGCGATTGCGCGGATGTCGGTCAGCGTGCCCAGTTCGTTGTTCACCAGCATGAGCGAGACGAGGCCCGTCTCAGGCGTCATTGCTGCGGCCACGGCGTCAGCGGTAATTTCGCCCTGCGCGGTCGGTGAGAGATAGGTCACCGCCAGGCCGCGCGTCGACAGGTGTGCCATCGTGTCCAGAATGGCTTTGTGTTCGATGCGGCTGGTGATCAGGTGGCGCTTGCCTGTCGCGGTGTCCGCGTAGCCCTTCAGTGCGAGGTTGTTGGATTCGGTGGCGCCCGATGTCCAGATGATCTCATCGGCATCTGCGCCAATCAGCGCGGCAACCTGTTCGCGTGCGTGCTCGACCCGGCTGCGTGCGCGTCGCCCGGTTGCGTGTGAGCTCGATGCGGGATTGCCGAATGCGCCCTCGATGCCAAGGCAGGCGGTCATCGCAGCGATCACGCGGGGGTCGGCCGGCGTGGTGGCTGCGTAGTCGAGGTAGTGCATCGTGTTGCTGTCGCTCATATGTCGTTCTCTTGCTGCGGTAGGGGCGAGGAAATGATACGGCGAGTGAGCAGGAAAAATAATTCAAAATTCCTGATAAATGCGGAGTCGTGAGGATGAATTTTTCCTAAAATTGCGTCTATCTAGAAATATCTTCTTCTCAAAAAATGGATGCCATTGACCGCGAGTTGCTGAGGTTGTTGCAGGCCGATGTGACGCTGCCCATTGCTGAACTCGCGCAACGCGTGAATCTCTCGCAGACGCCTTGCTGGAAGCGGGTGCAACGTCTCAAGGAGACGGGCGTCATCCGGGCGCAGGTGGCGCTGTGCGATGCGCGCAAGCTGGGTGTCGGTACGACAGTGTTTGTTGCAGTGCGCACGGATCAGCACACCGAGAAGTGGGCGCAGCGTTTCACACAGGTGGTGCGCGATATGCCGGAAGTGGTCGAGGTCTATCGGATGAGCGGCGAGGTTGACTACCTGCTGCGCGTCGCGGTGACCGGCATCGAGGACTACGATCGCGTCTACAAGCAGCTCATCAAGGCGGTACCGCTGTCAGATGTGAGTTCTTCGTTTGCGATGGAGCAGATCAAGTATTCGACTGCGTTGCCGGTGCGCGATGATGGGTAAGGTGGTGCGGTCATCAACGCTGCAATGCCGTAATCCGGTGCGGCACCTTCCGTATGATGGTGGTTTTGCCCGCCAGGCCGGTGCGGCGCCCAAACCATCTTTGCGACTCCCATCATGGCCCGTCTCAAACTCGACCTGCCGACTGATCAGTTCTGCTATTCCACGCATCTGACCGTGCGCGTGACTGATATCAACGCAGCCAATCACCTTGCCAATGACTCAATGATCTCGATGATCTCCGAGGCGCGAGCGCGCTTTCTTTACGAGTTCGCCGGTGACGATGTCGGGCAGAAAGGAGGCGGCATCATCGTGACCGACCTCGCGACCATGTATCGCAACGAGGCACATGCGCGTGATCAATTGCTGTTCGAGGTGGGGGTGATGGACTTCAATAAGTACGGCGGCGACATCATCTTCCGCATCACGCGCCCGGCCGACGATACGCTGATCGCCATGGCCAAGTCAGGCTTTGTGTTCTTCGACTACGTGGGTAAGAAAGTGATGGCGATGCCAGAGGGTTTTGCGGGTCGATTCCCGAAGGTGAACTGGGTGGAGTAAGGCCGCCGAGCATGACGGCATGCATCCCCAGAATTGGGGGCTTGCTGGGCCGGTTAACTCTCGGCCTTGGGGTTGTGATGGGCTTGGGTGAGCCATCGCATGCAGCGGTAGAATCGCGCCACAGTTGTTGTGGCGGGCGTTGCCCGCAGATTGTCCTGAACTTACGGAGCATTTTCAGATGACCACGCCTTCGATGTATGAGTTTTTGGTGCCGACCGCCAACCGCATGCTCGGCAACCTGTCGTCGTTGCTCGACAAGGCGGCTGCCTATGCAGAGGCGAAGAAATTCGACCCCGCCAATCTCATGACCGCGCGCCTGGCGCCCGACATGCATCCGTTCACGCGGCAGGTGCAGATTGCCTGCGATCAGGCCAAAGGCGCGGCGGCGCGCTTGTCGGGCGCGGAGCCGCCGTCGTATCCGGATGTCGAGACGACCATTCCGGAACTGAAGGCACGCATTGCCAAGACGCTCGAGTACGTCAACAGCGTCGACCCGGCAGCGTTTGCGGGTAGCGAAGATCGCACGGTCACGCTCAAGTCCCCGAAGGGCGAGCTGCAGTTCAGCGGCATCGACTATCTGCGTGGCTTCATGCTGCCGAATTTCTATTTCCACATCACCATGGCTTATGCGCTGCTGCGCCATAACGGTGTGGAGATCGGCAAGTTCGACTATCTCGGGCGCCCCTGAGCGAAGCGCTTCACCGCAAAGACAACGCCGGCGGCCTGATCACAGGCGCCGGCGTTTTTCATGGGTGCGGATCAACCGAGTTGCGGCATCGTGGCGGCGTAACTGGGCCGTGCACGCATGGCGGCCTGCCCGCGCTGGATGTTCGGCCGCTTGTCCAGCAGCGCCTTGGTTTCGGGAAACATCTCCAGATACATCGCAATCGGCGTGAAGAACAGGTCTGCCATCGACACCGTATTCCCGACCAGGTAGTCGCGCTCGCCATAAGCTTGTTCAAGCACGTCCAGCTGTGCGGTAATCTCAGGCACGGCGGTATCGATCACCTTGCGGTCAGGCTGTCCGTCTGCGCCCTTGGGAAAGATGTATTGCAGCACGTAGCGACGCACCATGGCGTCGTAGGCGTGGCAATTGATCAGGCTGATCCACTGCTCGCCACGCGCGTGGGCGGTGGCGCCCCATTGCGGCAGCAGGCTCGGGCCATCGAAGGCCTCGTCGATGTAGGTGAGGATGGCGCGGGTTTCGTAGAACTCGATCGGGCCGTCGCTGAATGCCGGCACACGGCCGAACGGGTTGTGCGCGACCAGCTCGGGCGTATGGGGTGTGAGCGGATCGAGTTTGTAGGGCACGCCTTTCTCGGCAAGCGCCATGCGCACTGTGCGGCAGTAGGTGCTGCGCGGGTTGCCGTAGACGGTGACGGTGCCGGCCGTGCCTTCCGGGTCCAGATAATCGTTCAGGCGGTTGAAGACGGATTGCCAGCCGACCACGTGGCCGTCGCGTGTCTGCGCATCTGGGAATCCGGTGTGGCGCATGTGCAGATCGGTGCCGCCGTTTTTGTCGGTGAGCGTGACTTCAATCAGCGTCTTCAGCTCTGGCGACATGGAGCCCACCTCCCACCACCACGTGTAGGCGAGGAAGTTGGCGCGATCGAGCGTCTGGTACTCACCAGCGGCGATGTGCCTGTTGCCATCACGCCCGCCCATGACGATGCGGTATTGGCCGCCGACGCGCGCATCGGCGCGGGCTTCCACCACGCCCATGCCGCGCGGGCAATGCCAGACTGCCAGCGCGGCCTGATCGGTAAAGGCATCGAACACCCGCTCGCGCGGTGCGCGGATATGGCGGGTCATCTCCAGTTCGAAAGTGGCGGCGCGGTCCATGGTCGTCTCCGGGTGTCTGTTGTCAGTCCTTGGTGGATGGGGTGTCCGCGTCCGGGGGCGCGGATGTGGCGTGGGCTTGCTCAACAAATGCAACCAGGCGATCCAGATTGCCTTCCCAGTGCTGGCGATAGCGCTCCAGCCAGCCATGCGCATCGCGCAAGGCGCCGGGGCGCAGGTGGCAGATGCGCCAGCGCGCGTTGATCTCACGCTCGATCAGCCCGGCCTCGGCCAGCACACGCAGGTGCTTGGAAATGGCTGGCGCCGACATGTCGAATGGGCGGGCGAGCTCGCTGACCGGGGCTTCGCCTTCTGCAAGGCGCGCAAGGATCGCGCGGCGCGTTGGGTCGGCCAGGGCGGCGAACACGGTCGAAAGGGTGTCGTCTGATGTCGGCATATCTTCATTTAACTAGTTGGTTAATTGACTGTCAAGGCGCGTTACATCTGCCTCTACTGTGGTTGGAAGTGCATGTGGGGAGACATCACATCCCCAAAATGGGGGTAGCAGCGTGCCCGGATACCGCTCAGACTTGTGTCCGACGCGATCAAAAAGCGCGGATTTGAATGCTTTTGGGGGGAATCACATGAAGACTGTCGTGGGGGCGTTGGTCGCCTTGTTGATGTCGGCCGGGGCGCATGCGGCACCCAGCACGTTCTTTGCGGATCCGGCCTCGGGCTGCAAGGTCTGGAATCCGTCGCCGCAGCCGGGTGAGACCATCAAGTGGGAAGGCCGCTGCGTTGACGGTTACGCGCAGGGCGATGGCAAGCTGACGTACGTGAACACCGATCATCGCTCCGAAGAGGTCGGTTACTGGGCAGCCGGCAAGCTGGTCGGCAAATATGAAGGCCGACGCTTCGACAGCACAGGTGTGCCGCAAACGACCATTGTGTCTGGCTATTCGGCACAGCAAAGCCCGCTGCAGGAAACCTATCGCAAGGTAACCTACCCGGAAGGCGGCTATTCGGTCGACTACTACGTGAACGGCACCCTGCAAGGTGCGTATCGCCAGAATGCGACCGACAACCACGAGCGGGCCGCATTCACGGTGGTGGGCGGTGACGGCGCTGCGAGCAACCGTCGCAACGTGATCTATCTGGCGCGCTACAACCCGGCCACCAAGGCGTGGTCCGGCTGGCCAAGCGCGGCAGACCGTGCCAGCAAATCGCTCGACGGTTATGCACTGGTGACCGGCGCCCCAGGCAACTGGAACATCACGGAATGCGAAACCTACGACAGTTGTGTTGCCCAGTTTGACGTCGCGCTCAAGAGCCAGGGCTACGCAGACTGGCCGCGGGCGCGCATGGACAGCATCGATGCAGCCTGGGAAGCCAAGAAGCGTACCTACGCCGAGGCCGAGGCCGCAGCGGCCGCACACACCAAGTTCATCGCCACGGCGCAGGCCGACAAGCTTTTCACCTACGGCAGCCGCCAGGAGCAGGAACACCACTACGACCGTGCACTGGATGCCTATCGCGCCATCATCGAGCGCTTTCCGAAGAGCCGCCTGATCGAATCTGCTGCCAGCCGCATGGCCGCCGTGCAGGACAAGGTGGACGCGCAAGGCGCCCGCGCCGACGCCGCACAGGCCCAAGCGCAGGCACAAGCTGCTGCCGCCACACAGCGCGCCAATATTGATGCTCAGCGCCTGCAGATGGAGCAGCAGCGCCAGGAGGCCGATAAGCAACGCCGCCTAGTGGCCTACAACCAGTGCAAGGCCTCGGCCGACAAGTGCACCACCGATTGCCTGACGACGGCCGGCGCGGGGGTGATTGGCGGGATTGCCGGGCTGATGAACCGCAACGCGGTCAACACCAATGGTTTGCAGACGATCAATCAGCGTGCGCAGGACACGTGCTCGCGCTGCGAATCGATGTCGAATCAATGTGAGTTGATGAAACCGTAATCAGAGCGCGCTCGCCTCCCGGCGGGCGCATCTGTCACAATCGCGCCCGTAGCTGGCGCGGGGGTGCCGGCACGTTTCTGTTACCGGGCCTCAACATGCCGTTTCTTGGAATCGGGTTTCACGTCATCGTCGCGCTGTTCTTTGCCGTGCACGTGGTGCGCAGCAACCAGAACATGTACTGGCTGTTCATCCTGTTTGCGTTTCCGCTGCTGGGCAGCGTGGTGTACTTCTTCGCCATCTACCTGCCGGAGATGCGCCACTCGCGCGGTGCCCGTGTAGCGAGCCGCGCTGTCACCCAACTCATTGATCCGAACCGTGCCGTGCGCGAGGCACGCAACGATTTCGACCGTGCGCCGACCGTGCAACACCGCCTGCGCCTGGGTGAAGCGCTGCTGGAAGCGGGCGATGCCAAGGAAGCGCGCCAGCATTTTGAGCAGGCGGCCACTGGCCCGTTTGCAGGGGATTCGGCCGTGCTGCTGGGTCTGGCCCGCGCACAGTTCGCCACCGGCGATGCGGCGCTCGCCAAGGGCACGCTGGAGACGCTGTTCGAGGCACACCGCGTGACCCGCCAGCAGCCCGATCCGACGCTGCTCTACGCCCGCGCGCTGGCTGCCATCGGCGCACCCAACACGCGCGAGGCGTTCGAGCAGGCGCTGACCTACGCCAATGATGCCGCCGCCCGCTGCCTGTTCGGCGAATGGCTGCTCGCCCAGAACAACGATGCCGACAAGCAACGCGCCCAAACGTTGTTTGACGAGATCCTGCGCGACGCCAAGCACTGGACGCGCTACGCCAAAGACCACAACCGTGAATGGCTGCAGCGCGCGCAGGCAGCCCAGACTTCTTCCCGTTGATCCGCTTTATGACGCTGTTGAAACGCAAATCCATCGAGGCCGTGGCCTCGCGACGTCCCGCTCGCGCCAAGCGCGAAGACCGCATGGACCACGATGACGAACCCAAGCGCATGGCCCCGCGCTTTGCTCCGGTCACGTTCTCTGAACTGGCCGGTGTGCGCTACCTGCACTTCGGCACCGAGTGGGTGCAAGGTGCGATGCGCCTGTCCAAGCCAGATGCCATTGAGCTGGAGTACGCCCAGCAGATGATGGCGTGGATGCTGTTCCTGGACCCGGCATCGCGAAAGGATTTCCATGTCGTGCAATTGGGCCTCGGTGCGGCTGCGCTGACCAAGTTCTGTCACCGCCAACTCGCGCCCGCGCAGGTGACGGCGGTTGAGCTGAATCCGTCGGTCATCGTCGCCGCGCGCAGCATGTTCGGCATGCCGTTTGATGACGCGCGCCTGAGCGTGCTGGAGCAGGACGCCTACGACTGGGTGATGAATGCCAGCCACCACGGCACCGTCGATGCACTGCAAATCGATCTGTACGACGCCACGGCCCGCGGTCCGGTACTCGATACGCCAGCGTTCTACAAGGCTTGCCGCCAGGTGCTGCGCTCGCCCGGAGTGATGACGATCAACCTGTTTGGCGATCACACCAGCTTCCCGCGCAACATCGAGCGTATCTGCGATGCGTTCGATAACCGCGTGCTCGTCTTCCCCGAAGTGCACGATGGCAACGTGATTGCGCTGGCCTTCAACGGCCCGCCGCTGCAGGTGAGCTGGGAGGCCGTGCAAGAGCGCGCCGCTGCGCTTCAGGCTTCGCTCAAGCTGCCGACCAAGGGTTGGGCAGAGGGGCTGCGCAATGCCAATGCGGGTCAGGAAGACATGCTGACGATCTGAGCGTCAGCATCGTTCGCCAATGAAAAACGCCCCGGTATGCCGGGGCGTTTGCTTTGCGAGGGTGTGCGCTCAGGCCGCGTCGCCCATGCCGGGCATCTGGTCGATGAAACCGGTCACCACGTGCATACGGTCGCCTTCAATGCGGACGAAATCCGTGCCCTTGACCAGCGCTTGCCCGTCCGGCCCGAGCGTCCAGCGGAAGCGGATGGTGTCCTGCACCACGTCCACGCCGCCGTCGCGCGCAAAGCGGAAGCCCGGAAACTTCGCGTGCACACCGGCGATGAGCGCGTCGATGCCGTCATGGCCTGCGCCCTGCATCAGCGGGTCGACATAGGTGGCCCCTTCGGTCCAGGTTTGGGCGACGAGCGTGCGGCGCTGCGCGGCGTCGGTTGCGTTCCAGGCGGCGATGTAGCGGTCGACCAGCGTGTCAGCGAGGGTTTCGTTGGCAGCGAGTTGCGTGGCGGTCATGGCGTTTCTCCGTTCGAAGTGGGGGAGGCTGCGAAGCACGGTGATTCGTCTTCCGTGCTGCATGGCTTCATCTTCGGCGCCGGCGTGGATGGTGTCGATTACGCGGCAGGTAATCACCGCATCCACGCCCGGAGAAACGAGAAAGGCGAGGGCGTTACTTGGACAGCAACCGCATCGCCGATTCCAACCCAGCGATGGTCACAGGATACATCCGCGTCTTCATGATCTGGTTGATGACCGAGATGGACTGGCGGTATTCCCACAAGCCCTCCGGCTCGGGGTTGAGCCAGGCGAACTTTGGAAACTGCTCGATCAGCCGCTTGAGCCAGACGGCGCCTGCCTCGGCGTTGTTGTATTCGACCGAGCCGCCGGCCTGCAGGATCTCGTACGGGCTCATCGTCGCGTCGCCCACGAAGATCAGCTTGTAGTCGGGCGGGTACTTGCGGATGACGTCCCACGTGGAGAAGCGCTCCGCGTGGCGGCGCCGGTTGTTCTTCCACAGGTGCTCGTACACGCAGTTGTGGAAGTAGTAGTACTCCAGGTGCTTGAACTCGGTCTTGGCCGCAGAGAACAGCTCTTCCACCCGCTTGATGTGATCGTCCATCGAGCCGCCCACGTCCATCAGCATCAGCACCTTGACGTTGTTGTGCCGCTCGGGGCGCATCTTGATGTCGAGCATGCCGGCGTTGGCCGCTGTGGAATGGATCGTGTCGTCCAGGTCCAGCTCGATGTCAGCGCCATCACGCGCGAACTTGCGCAGGCGGCGCAGCGCCACCTTGATGTTGCGCGTGCCGAGTTCGACGGTGTCGTCGTAGTCCTTGTACGCGCGTGCTTCCCACACCTTGACCGCCGTGCGGTTGCCTTTCGACGGCCCGCCGATGCGGATGCCTTCCGGGTTGTAGCCGCCGTGTCCAAATGGCGACGTGCCGCCGGTGCCGATCCACTTGCTGCCGCCTTCGTGGCGCTCGTGTTGTTCACCCAGCAGCTCCTTCAGGCGCTCCATCAGCTTGTCGAGGCCGCCCATGGCTTCGACCTTGGCTTTCTCTTCCGGCGAGAGTTCGCGCTCCAGCTTCTTGATCAGCCAGTCGAGCGGAATATCCGCGCGCCAGTCGACCGCGCCTTCCACGCCCTTGAAGTACGCACCGAACGCCTGGTCAAACTTGTCGAAGTGTTTCTCGTCCTTGACCAGCGTCATGCGTGCCAGGAAGTAGAACTCGTCGAGCGAAGGCGCGATGACCTGCTGCTTGAGCCCCTCAAGCAGCGTCAGGTATTCCTTGACCGAGACCGGCAGCTTGGCGTGCCGCAGGGTGAAGAAGAAATCGATGAGCATGTCAGTCTCCTGCTCGGTGGCTCAATGAGACGTGCCGCTGACGTTCAGCAGCACCACGCCGCCCACCACCATGCCGATGCCAGAAAGCTTGGCCATCGACACCCCCTCCTTGAACAGCAGTATGCCGACGACGGCCGTCAGCACCGTGCCCACGCCCGACCACACCGCATACGTGATGCTCATGTCGATGCGCTTCATGACGATTGCCAGGCCCCAGAAGGCCAAGCCGTAGCAGATGGCCGTGCCCACAATCCACAGCGGCTTGGAAAACCCTTCGGACAGCTTCAGGCACAAGGTGCCGATCACCTCGGTGACGATGGTGCCGGCGAGCAGCAACCATGGGTTCATCGCGGCTGCTCCAGCTTGTACTGCAGATGGCGCTTCACGGTCAGCCATTCCGATTCGATGATCGAGAACACCACCGTGTCGCGGAAGCTGCCGTCCGGCATGCGCTGGTGATTGCGCAGCACGCCGTCTTGCTTGGCGCCCAAGCGAGCGATGGCAGCACGGCTCTGGTGGTTCATCCAGTGCGTGCGGAATTCCACGGCAATGCAGCGCAGCGTTTCGAACGCGTGCGTCAGCAACAGCAGCTTGCATTCCGTGTTGATGGCGGTGCGCTGCACCGACTTGGCATACCACGTGTGGCCGATTTCCAGCCGACGGTTGGCCTCGTCCACGTTGAAGAGGCGTGTGGCGCCGACCACCTTGCCGGGCTTGCCGTCATGCACCTCACGCACGACGAAAGGCATGGCGCCGAGCCGCTCGCGCATGTCCAGTGCAATGGCCAGCCAGTCGCCGACTTTGTCCGGCGAGGGCACGGAGGTGTACCAGAGCCGCCACAGCTCGCCGTCAGCGGCTGCAGCGCGGACTTCCTCTTCGTGCTCGGGGCCGAGTGGCTCCAGCCAGGCGTGCTGGCCGGACAGCGTGACGGGGTCGATCAGGCGCGGCATGTGGTAGCCCCGTTCAGCGGTTCGCGCGGTTCATGAAGACCAGCCGCTCGAACAGATGCACGTCCTGCTCGTTCTTGAGCAGCGCGCCGTGCAGCGGCGGAATGGCCGCGTTCTTGTCCTGGCTGCGCAGCGATTCCGGCGGAATGTCTTCGGCCAGCAGCAGCTTGAGCCAGTCGATCAGTTCCGACGTCGACGGCTTCTTCTTCAGCCCCGGCAGGTTGCGCATCTCGTAGAACGCATCCAGCGCGGCCTTGACCAGCGTCGGCTTGATGCCCGGGTAGTGCACGTCGACGATGGCCTGCATCGTCTCGGCATCCGGAAACTTGATGTAGTGGAAGAAGCAGCGGCGCAGGAAGGCGTCGGGCAGTTCCTTCTCGTTGTTCGACGTGATGATGACCAGCGGGCGATGGCGGGCAGCGATGGTTTCGCGCGTCTCGTACACATAGAACTCCATGCGATCCAGCTCGCGCAGCAGATCATTGGGGAATTCGATGTCGGCCTTGTCGATCTCGTCGATCAGCAGCACGACTGGCTTGTCCGCCTCGAAGGCCTGCCACAGCACGCCCTTGACGATGTAGTTGCGGATATCGTGGACCTTGTCGTCGCCCAGTTGCGAATCGCGCAGGCGCGAGACAGCGTCGTATTCGTACAGGCCCTGCTGCGCCTTGGTGGTCGACTTCACGTGCCATTGCAGCAACGGCATGCCCAGCGCAGCGGCCACTTCCTCGGCCAACATGGTTTTGCCCGTGCCCGGCTCGCCCTTGATCAGCAGAGGGCGTTGCAGCGTCATCGAGGCATTGACGGCAAGCTTGAGGTCATCGGTGGCGACGTACTGGTCGGAGCCTTCAAAACGCGCACGCTGGTTGGATGCGGCAGGCGAGGTGGTGGTGGTCATCGTGCAAGCCTACTGGGCGGTAAAAGAAATCGGAAACGGCCAGTATAAGAGAGTTTGGGCGTTTGCTGCCCGGTGCCGCCAGGGCTGTTCGGCCGCGCCATTCCCCGCTGTCAAGTCACGGGACCCCTAACTGGACTGGAAAAAAATCTGTGCGCTACAATGCGCCGGTTTGACGCACCTCAAAACAACCGTCTTATGGCACCTTGCCAGCAGCCGGTGAAGGCGCCCAGAGAGACAGCCGGCCGACAGTCAAGCTAGGCAGGGCGAGCAGGATTCTGAACTCCACGCTTAAGAACGAGATGAAAAAGATCCTCACCATGGTGGCCGCATTTGGCACATTAGGCGCGTTGGCCGCGTCAGCCGCCGCAGCGGACATCCAGGGCGATGCCGCAGCCGCCCAGAGCAAGGTTGCGATGTGCATCGGCTGCCATGCCATCCCCGACTACAAGACGTCGTTCCCCGAGGTGTATCGCGTGCCCTACCTGGGCGGCCAGAACGCCAAGTACATCGAAAGCGCACTGCACGCGTACCAGAAGGGTGACCGCAAGCACCCGACCATGCGTGCCATTGCCGGGTCGCTGACGGACCAGGACATCGCCAACCTTGCTGCGTACTACTCGCAGCAGACGGCCGCTACGCCCAACAACCCCCGGAAGTGACGAGGACGAACATGAAGAAGATCTCGCTCGGTTTGGGCGCGTTGATCGTGGGTGCTGCCGCAGGTGTCGCGACCCTGGCACAAGCTGCCGATCTGGAAAAGGGCAAGCAACTGGTGGAGAAGGGTACGTGCGCGGCCTGCCACGGTGCCGGCCTGAATGCCCCGATTTCGCCGGATTACCCGAAGCTGGCTGGCCAGCACGGCGACTACATCTACCACGCACTGCTGGCCTATCAGACCAGCAACAACCCGCTGATGGGCCGCAGCAACGCCATCATGGCTGGCCAGGTCAACAGCAACCCAGCCACCATCGGCGCAGACGGCAAGCCGCGTCCGTTCACAGAGGCGGAGTTGAAGGACATCGCCGCGTACATCGAATCGCTGCCCGGCTCGCTGGTGCTCAAGAAGTAAGCCAGCTTCGGCAGGCAAAGAAAAACCGCTCTTCGGAGCGGTTTTTTATTGGACGGATGACTCGGGCGCCTAGCGGGCGGTGGCGCGCTTGCGCACGCATTCGATATACGCCTCGCCGTCGGGCGGCAGGCCGGTGCGCTGGGCGGTCCACAGCATCTGGCCAAGGCACTCCATCACCTGGTGCTGCGCCTCGTGCGGCGAGTCGAGCCGCTGGGCCAGCGCCTCGTAAGCGGCGCGGATGCCGCGCGGCTGGTCTACCGATACCTGCTCGCTGATCGACAGATGCATCGACAGATGCAGGAACGGGTTGCTCTGGCCGCTCTCGGGTGTGTAATCACGGGCGAGGGCGTCTTCGCCGGCGTCCAGGGTGTCGTGGTATTCGGGGTGCAGCTGCATCCAGTCGACCGCCATGGCTTCGAGCGGCGTGAGAATTTCGGCCTGGCGATGCTTGCGCCAGGCGCCGCAAAAGAACTGGCGGACTTCGTCGCGGGAGGGATTGAACATTATCCCGCCATTGTACCGGCCTGCTTGGCCGTGTGCCGGGGCCCCCAAGCGGCGCCAACGCTACAATGGCAACCCACCCCGCAGACGGCGATGAAATCCGACCAAGCGCCGCGCACCATGAGACAACGCACCGATTCCACCCTCGCCGCACGTGCCGCTGACAAGCTGCACGGTGTGCTGCTGATTGCCATTTCCGCTGCATCGTTCGGGGCAATGGCGATCTTCACCCACTACGCCTATGCGAGCGGCGCCAACGTGGTGGGCCTACTGATGGTGCGCTTTGTCATTGCGGCTTTGGCGTTGATGGTGGTGATGCGCGTGCGGCGCATCGGCATTCCGCCGTGGTCGCGTGTGCTTGGCTTGGCTGCGATGGGGGGGATTGGCTATGCGGGGCAGTCGTTCACGTTTTTCTCGGCATTGAACTACGCGCCAGCGAGCTTAGTGGCGCTGCTGCTGTATCTGTATCCGATGTTCGTCACGGTGCTGGCTGCCGTGTTTCTGCGCGAACGGTTGACCACGGCGGCCATTGTGGCGCTGGTACTGTGCTCAGTGGGGGCGGGGCTGACGGTGGGTGGCGCGGGTCTGTCGGGCGGCAGTTTGCTCGGTATCGGGCTGGGTGTGGCCTCGGCTGCCATCTACTCGATCTACATCACCGTAGGGGCGCGCGTGACGCATGGGGTGGATCCGTTGGCCTGTACCACGGTCATCTGCACGGCCGCCGGTGTCGTCTACACGGGCATGGCGGTGGCCGGTGCCCCAGCGCACTTGCCGGGCACGATGGGCGGCTGGGCCGCTGCACTGGCGATTGCGGGCCTGTCGACGGTGGTGGCCATTCTCACCTTCTTTGCCGGCCTGCAGAAGCTGGGTGCGGCGCAGGCGTCGATGCTCTCCACGCTGGAGCCGGTGGTGACGGTGCTGCTGGCGGCAATGCTGCTGGGTGAGTCGATTGCGCCCACGCAGATGATCGGTGGGGCGTTGATCCTGGCCGGCGTGCTATGGCTCACGCGTGCCGATGCAAAGCCTGCAGGCCACCGTGCGGAAGACATGGTCTGAGGTTTGATCGGCTGCTCAAAATGAAAACCGCCCGGCCTGGTGTGACTCAGGGCCGGGCGTTTTTTTGCTCCTTCAGGCGGATTACTTCTTCACGCCTTCTGGCAAGCGTTGCAGGCCCTGCACCCGCATCAGGGCCGGACGGTCGGCCATCACGCCGTCGTAGAAGCTGGCCAGATCCCCCTTGAGCGCGGTGCGCGACGCATCGTTCAGATAGATCATGTGGCCTGACGGGTAGTTCTTGATCGTCAGGTTCTTGGCCTTTATGGTCGGATCAAGCGGCATCTGCGCCAGCGTCAGCTCGGTCTGGTGGAACGGCGTGACCGCATCGAAGTAGCCACTGGCCTGCAGCACCTTCAGGTCCGGGTTCAGGCTCATCGTCGAGGCCAGATCGCCAGCCGTGTACAGCGTGTTGCCGCCCCCCTTGTTGGCGCCGGTCGGGTCGATGTGGCTGAAGTCCCAGTTGTTGAACACGGCGTCGTTCAGGTCGACGAACGACGAGGTCGACGTGTACTTGAGCTGGGTGTTCAGGTAGCTGTTCCACAGCACCGTGTACGCGCCGCCAATGTTGGAGATCGACGGATCGTTGCTGCCCGAATTCGGCAGGATAAACGGTGCGATGCCCTGGCCCGTGTAGTTCGCGCGGCCATCATACTGGCCGATCTGGATACCCGGATTGAGCGTCAGGAAGAACGTGTACGGCGGGTTGTTGTTCTGCGACGGAACGTTGCCCAGCGCAGCCGGGTTGCCGAACGTCTGGATCAACGAGACCGGATCGGTGCCGATGTACGAGCCCATCGTCTGCGCGGCCTGCAGGTTCAGGTTCAGGCGCACGTTGACGAAGCCACCGTCTTGCGGGTTGGGCGCTTGCGCGAGCGGCGTGAGCGTGTTGTCCGCATAGTTGCGTGCCTGGACCATGTAGCTGTCGAGATCGGTCGGCGGCGGGTTGACGGTTGTCTTCTTCCAATACCACGCGTCGGCAGCCAGCGTCGGGAAGGTGCCGATGGCCGAGAGCGCATTCGCATAGTCGAGGATCGACGACTGCAGCGTGATGCCGTTCAGCTCGATGCCATCTTCATGCAGGAGCCACGACAGCACCGCACTGCGTGCCGTGCCGTACGACTCGCCGTACAGGAACTTGGGCGAGTTCCAGCGCGAGTTCTTGGTCAGGTAACGCTGGATGAAGCGGTCGATCGAGTGCGCATCCTGATCGGTGCCCCAGAAGTTCTTGTTTACGGCCGGGGAGATGGCGGCCGAATAGCCGGTGCCCACGGGGTTGATGAACACGAGGTCGGAGCGGTCGAGCAGGCTGTCCGGGTTGTCGGGCAACTTGTACGGTGCGGGCGGCGTGAAGTTCGGGAACGACGACTGCAGACGCTTCGGCCCGAACGAGCCGAGCAGCAGGAAGACCGACGACGAGCCGGGGCCGCCGTTATAGAAGAACGTCACCGGGCGCGGCTTGGACGGGTCCGGATTGTCCTGCGTGTACGCCACGTAGAACATCGACGCATTGGCTTTCGAAGTTACTGGGTCAATGGTCGTCAGGTGGCCGGCGGTGGCCGTGTAGGCGATGCTCTTGCCGCCGATGCTCACCGTGTGGTGCGTGATGGCGGCGCTTTCGCCTGGGTCGGCGGCCAGGGCGTCATTGGGGCCGGTGCCGTAGACGTTGGGGTCTACGTAGGGCTGGTCGGGGGGCGTGGCTGCCGTCACCGGTTGCGTGACAGTCTTGCCGGCATCCACAGCGGTGCCGCTGGGGCTGGCTGTGGCGGAGGAGTCCCCGCCGCCGCAACCCGCCAGCAGCGCGGCAGCAAGCGCTGCCGCGGCAAGCGATGCGCCCAGGGCTCTGGGCATACCTGCAAAATCACTGGTCGATAACCTGGATTTTTTCATGGCGATAATGGCCTTTTTCAGGGTGACGAACGCCATCACTTAAAACGGATAGTTTTAAGTTGGCTCCATATCTGATTTGCGTTTTGTAATATCTATCCAGCGCAAAGCAGATATTCTGATTTCCCGTCTCTTACGGGGAATTTAATTCAATACATTTTTATTCGGCAAAATCATCCCCCTGAAACCCGATGAGGTTTCAAAACGAGGAACAGCGCCGGAGTCAAGGTGACAGGGTGTTTGCGCAAAGCCGACAGAGGCCAAGCGAAAACGTTAGCGCGAATGCATCCGCGCACTTTGGTTAAATCAAAGTGCGAATCCGATTCACTCAACCCTGCTGGTGATTCAATGACGAACGAAAAAGTAGTTCGTAAGCAAACCGTTGTAAAGGTCTGTTTTTCATCGCACGCGGCTGACTGGTAAAAAGGATAGTCTTTGTGCAATTGCGCACCGCAAAAACAGCGATTAAATACAAAGAAAGCTTGTTGTTTCTACCAATGCGATGACGCGGGGCGACTTCGGTGGCGCTATCCCCCGGGTGTGAGCAGGGTCACCGTGCACGCTGTGTCGCGCATACAATGCGCTTCTTGACTCTTTTCAGGAGCGCTTAGCAATGCCCATGCTTGAACCGTCCGTGCTGGACCAACTGTTCCATGAAGCCCGCACCCACAACGTGTGGCTGGACAAGCCGGTCGACGATGAACTGCTGAACACGCTGTACGAGACCGTCAAGTACGGCCCGACCGCTGCCAACAGCACGCCGGCCCGTTTCGTGTTCGTGAAGAGCGCAGCCGCGAAGGAGCGCCTGATTCCGTGCATGTCGGCTGGCAACCAGGAAAAGACCCGCCAGGCGCCCGTGGCCGTGATCGTTGCGTACGACACGCAATTCCACGAGCAACTGCCCAAGCTGTTCCCGCACGCCGATGCGCGTTCGTGGTACGCCGGTGACCAGGCCAAGATCAACGCTGCCGCGCTGATGAACAGCTCGCTCCAGGGTGGTTACTTGGTGATCGCCGCGCGTGCGCTGGGTCTGGATTGCGGCCCGATGGCGGGTTTCGATGCCAACAAGGTCAACGAAACGTTCTTTCCCGATGGCCAGTGGAAGGTCAACTTCATCATGAACATCGGCTACGGCGACGTGGAGAAGCTGCACCCGCGCAACCCGCGTCTGTCGTTTGAAGAGGCCTGCAAGATCGTCTGATCGATAGCCGATCGCGCAAAAGGAAACGGGGACTCGGATGTCCCCGTTTTTTATTCCTTCGGCGCCGGCGTCTTTGGCCTGAACTCGCACAGTGGCTCGATCGCGCAGTGCCAGCACTCGGGCTTGCGCGCCTTGCATACGTAGCGTCCGTGCAGGATCAGCCAGTGGTGCGCATCCTGGCGGAACTCCTCCGGCACCACCTTCAGCAGTTTCAGTTCGACTTCCAACACGTTCTTGCCCGGCGCCAGCCCGGTGCGGTTGGCCACGCGGAAGATGTGCGTGTCTACTGCAATCGTCGGCTCGCCGAAGGCCGTGTTCATCACCACATTGGCGGTCTTGCGGCCCACGCCCGGCAAGCTTTCCAGGGCGGCGCGATCACGCGGCACCTGACCGCCGTACTGGTCGAGCAGGATGCGGCACGTCTGCAGGATGTGCTTGCACTTGGTGCGGTACAGCCCGATGGTCTTGATGTATTCGGTGATGCCTTCCTCGCCCAGCGCCAGCATCTTGGCCGGCGTATCTGCCACCGGAAACAGCTTGCGCGTGGCCTTGTTCACGCCCACGTCGGTCGCCTGCGCAGAAAGCAGCACCGCAATCAGCAACTCAAACGGCGAGGTGTATTCCAGCTCGGTGGTCGGCGTGGGGTTGTTCTCGCGCAGGGTCTCGAAGATGGCGTGGCGCTTGGCGGGATTCATCGTCGGGGGTCAGGGTTTGTCTGCGTCAGGGTTGGCGCTTTGCTCGATCTGGTCGGCGATGCGCTTGCGGCGGGCTTCGGCTTCGTCGATCTGGGCCTGCACGTCTGCCGACACATCGGTGACGTTGCGCGGACCTTGCCCGCGTGCGGCCATCTCCGCCTGCTTCTGGCGGGCACGCTCGATCGCCGCCTGGATGATGGCTTTCTTGCGTGTCTGGGCGGCACGCTCGGCGTCATCAGCGGGTTGTTCTGCGCTGACAGCGGCCAGCTTGGCAGCGGCCTTGGCGGCCAGGCGCGCTTCGTTCTCGGCTTGCTCGCGCTTGAGGCGCGCGTTGCGGAACTCGTAGCGATCGCGGGCGACGTCGGCCTGTGCCTGGCTCCAGGCGTCCCAGCCCGTGCGTTCGCCGCTGATGGGGATCATGTCGATGCAATCGACCGGGCAGGGTGGCACGCAGAGGTCGCAGCCGGTGCACCAATCTTCAAGCACCGTGTGCATGGCCTTGGGTGCGCCGACGATCGCGTCGACCGGACACGCCTGGATGCACAGCGTGCAGCCGATGCAGCGTTCGGGGTCGATGACGGCAATCGCGCGTGGCTGCTCGATGCCATTCGCAGGATCCAGCGGCAGCAGGTCACCTGTGCGGCCGAGTGCGTCGGACAGGCGGCGGATGCCTTCCACACCGCCCGGCGGGCAGCGGTTGGGCAACGCCTCGCCGTTCGCCATGGCTTGCGCATACGGACGGCAGCCGTTGTAGCCGCACTTGGTGCATTGCGTTTGCGGCAGGAGGTGTTCGAGCCGGTCGGCCAGGGACGTGGCCAATGCGGGGACCAAGGAAACCACGATGGGACTTGTTGTTTGAATAGCCTGCCATTATCGCTGATTTGGCAGTCGCGCAAGGCGTGCATGCCCTGACATGGGCCGCAGCGGCCATGTCTTAACCGTATGACATAATCTTTGGGTTCTAAACGGACCGACGTGCCATGCCGTCTTACCCAGCCGCGCCGCTCGCCGACATCGATCCCGTCGACGCCTCGGGCGATTCTGCCGCACCCCGCGCGCGTCGCGACCCTGCAGGTACGCGCCGGCGCATCCTTGCCGCTGCGCTTGAGGAGTTCTCACGCGGTGGCTTTGCCGGCGCCCGTGTCGACGCCATCGCCCGCCGCGCCGAGACCAACGAGCGCATGCTGTACTACTACTACGGCAGCAAGGAAAAGCTCTTCCTGACCGTGCTTGAGCACATGTACTTCCGCTTCAAGCAGGCTGAAGAACAGGTGCAGATCGAGTCGTCTGACCCGCGTGAAGCGGTCATCCAGCTGGCGCGTTTCGTCTGGGATTTCTATTACGAGAACCCCGAGTTCATCCGTCTGCTCAACAGCGAGAACCTGCACGAGGCACGGCACCTGAAGACATCGCCGCATCTGGGGGAGCTGGTCAACCCGGTGATCGACGTGCTGCGTGGTGTGGTCGAGCGCGGTCAGCGCAGCGGCATCTTCCACAAGGATGTGGATGTCTCGCGGCTGTACCTCACGATCTCTGCACTGGGCTACTACGTGCTGTCCAACCGCTACACGATCAGCGCGGTGATTGGCCGAGACATTGCCTCGGCTGACGAGCACGAAGCCTTCGCGCAGCTGCACATCAAGATGCTGCTGGCGTATCTGGAGCGGCCAGAGGGCTGAGCAGTGCGCCGGTCCAAAACAAAAAAGCCTCGCGGTTGCGAGGCTTTTTTTGGTGCAGCGGGCTTAGGCGACGGCCTTGATGCGCTGTGCGCCCTGATCGTACTGGCGGATGAAGTCGCGCAGTTGCGGATACACCTGCTCGCGCCAGCGGCGACCCGAGAAGATGCCGTAGTGGCCGCACTTTGGTGCCGTCAAATGCTGCTTGCGCGTCTTCGGGATGCCGGTGCACAGGCCATGGGCTGCCTCAGTCTGGCCGCTGCCGGAGATGTCGTCCAGTTCGCCTTCGATGGTGAACAGCGCAGTGCTCTTGATGTCCTGCGGGCGCACCGGCTTGCCTTCGATGACCCACGTGCCGTTGGCCAGGTGGAACTCCTGGAACACGTCGCGGATGGTTTCCAGGTAGTACTCGGCGGCCATGTCGAGCACGGCGTTGTATTCGTCGTAGAAGCGCACGTGGGCTTCCGCGTCTTCCGTGTCGCCTTCGATCAGGTTCAGGTAGTAATCGTAGTGCGACGACAGGTGGCGGTCCGGATTCATTGCCACGAAGCCGGCGTGCTGCAGGAAGCCCGGATAGACCTTGCGGCCATGGCCCGGGTAGTTGGCCGGCACCGTGTAGATCACGTTGTTCTCGAACCAGCTGTGCGACTTGTTGGTTGCCAGCGAGTTGACGGCGGTCGGGCTCTTACGCGCGTCGATCGGGCCGCCCATCATGGTCATGGTGCGCGGTGTTTTTTCGCCGTCCGAGGCCATCAGCGAGATGGCGGCCAGCACCGGCACAGTCGGCTGGCACACCGAAATCACGTGCAGCTTGTCAGCGCCAATGTGGTTGATGAATTCGCGGATGTAGTTGATGTAGTCCGACAGGTGGAAGGCACCGTGCTCGGCCGGCACCATGCGGGCGTCGATCCAGTCGGTCACGTACACCTTGTGATCCTGCAGCAGTGTGCGCACGGTATCGCGCAGCAGCGTGGAGTGGTGGCCCGACAGGGGCGCGCACACCAGCACGATCGGCTCATCCTTGAGCAGCTTGATGGTCTCGGCGTCGTCAGCGTAGCGCTTGAAGCGGATCAGGCGGCAGAACGGCTTCTCGATGATCGTCTGCTCGACGATCGGAATGTCGCGCCCGTTGGACTTGACCGAGCGGATGCCGAATTCCGGCTTCTCGTATTCCTTGCCCAGGCGATAGAGCAGTTCGTAGCCAGCGGCGTAGCGCTGGGCGCCAGGCACCATCGATAGCGGGCTCAAGGGGTTGGTGAAGGTCTTGGCGGTCGCCTGTGCCCAAGCCGTCATGGGGCTGAGCAGGGCGCGTTGGAATTCATGGAGCTGGTAAAGCATGGCTGGACCGATCTGTGGTGGCGAGGGCGACGCAAACGATTATGCACCTAGGCGCATATTACTGCGATGCAGCAGAAACCCTGATAACAGAGTGTTGCGCGGCTTGTATGATGCGCCCATGTCAGTCTAGCGATATGCAACAAAAAAGCGGCCGAAGCCGCTTTTAATTTTGCAATTGCCCGCTCAGCGTGGCGCTTACAGCACGTCGGCGATGGCGTTGACCACGGCGTCGATGTTGTGGGTGTTCAGTGCGGCCACGCAGATCCGGCCGGTCGACACGGCATAGATGCCGTGCTCGTTGCGCAGGCGATCCACCTGGGCCGAGGTCAGGCCCGAGTACGAGAACATGCCGCGCTGTGCCTTCACGAACGAGAAGTCGGTCTTCACGCCCTTGGCGGCCAGCTTGTCGACCAGCGCGTTGCGCATCGACTTGATGCGGTCACGCATCTCGCCCAGTTCCTGTTCCCACATCGCACGCAGCTCTGGGCTGGTCAGCACGCTGGCAACCACCGTGCCGCCGTGCGTCGGCGGGTTGGAGTAGTTGGTGCGGATCACGCGCTTGACCTGCGACAGCACGCGGGTGGCTTCGTCCTTGCTGCCCGTCACGATCGACAGGGCACCAACACGCTCGCCGTACAGCGAGAACGACTTCGAGAACGAGCTCGACACGAAGAACGACAGGCCGGAGTCAGCAAACAGGCGCACAGCCTGGCCGTCCTGCTCAATGCCGTCGGCAAAGCCCTGGTAGGCCATGTCGAGGAACGGGATCAGGCTCTTGGCCTTGATGACTTCCACGACCTGCTTCCACTGCTCGGTGGTCATGTCCACACCGGTCGGGTTGTGGCAGCAGGCGTGCAGCACGACGATGGTGTTCGGCGCGTAGCTGTTGAGCGACTCCAGCATGCCGGCAAAGTTCAGGCCGTGCGACGGGGCATCGTAGTACGCGTAGTTGACGACAGAGAAGCCAGCAGATTCGAACAGCGCGCGGTGGTTTTCCCAGCTCGGGTCGGAAATGGCGACCTTGGCGTCCGGGTACAGGCGCTTGAGGAAATCCGCGCCGATCTTCAGCGCGCCCGTGCCGCCCAGGGCCTGCGCGGTGACCACACGGCCTTCGGCGATCAGCGGCGATTGCGCGCCGAACAGCAGCTTCTGCACGGCCTGGTCGTAGGCGGCAATGCCTTCGATCGGCAGGTAGCCGCGCGGGGACGTGGCAGCCAGGCGGGCCTTTTCAGCTTCCTGCACGGCGCGCAGCACCGGAATTTTCCCTTCGTCGGTGAAGTACACGCCCACGCCCAGATTCACTTTGGTGCTGCGGGTATCGGCGTTGAAAGCTTCATTCAGGCCCAGGATGGGGTCGCGCGGGGCCAGTTCGACGGCAGAGAAAAGCGACATGAGATGTGTCTCGATCGGTTGGTTCGGAATTCGGTGGAGTGCTGCAGGCGGTGCGCCGCAAGCGGTCGGCAGGGCTGCCGACGCCGAATGCATGAAGCGGGCACAAGACTGAATTGTACCGAATACAGGCTCTAATCGCCCGAAAAATCCTTGCAGAACAGGGGCCTAAAGCGGTTGAACGGCCACTACAGATGCGTGTGCTGGAACGCCTAAACGATTGCTGGGGCAGCAGGCTACACTAGACGATTGGTTGCAATTGCCGCCGCCACCCCGATCTGTTGGGGGCGTGCGCGTCACTTATTGACTGTTCGCGTCGCCATCCCACCCGCCGCCATGACCGATCTGAGCCAAGTCCCCAGCCCCCACGACGAGTCGAAGTTCGTCACCTTCGAGGGCTCGCCGTTCCAGTTGTACCAGCCGTATCCGCCGGCAGGCGACCAGCCGGAGGCGATCCGGCAGCTCGTTGAGAACATCGAGGACGGCCTGTCGTACCAGACCTTGCTGGGCGTGACGGGCTCGGGCAAGACCTTCACCATGGCCAATGTGATCGCGCAGGTGGGGCGTCCGGCCATCGTGTTCGCGCCCAACAAGACGCTGGCGGCGCAGCTGTATTCGGAGTTTCGCGAGTTCTTCCCGCGCAATGCGGTCGAGTACTTCGTTTCGTACTACGACTACTACCAGCCCGAAGCCTACGTGCCGCAGCGCGATCTGTTCATCGAGAAGGATTCGTCGATCAACGAGCACATCGAGCAGATGCGCCTGTCGGCCACCAAGAGCCTGCTGGAGCGCCGCGATGTGGTGATCGTGGCCACGGTGTCGGCCATCTACGGTATCGGCAATCCGACTGAATACCACCAGATGATCCTGACACTGCGCGCGGGTGACAAGATCAGCCAGCGCGACGTGATCGCCCGCCTGATCGCCATGCAGTACACGCGCAACGAAACGGATTTCCAGCGCGGCACCTTCCGCGTGCGTGGCGACACGGTCGACATCTTCCCGGCCGAACATGCCGAGATGGCCGTGCGCCTGGAGCTGTTCGACGACGAGGTGGAGTCGCTGCAACTGTTCGACCCGCTCACCGGACGCGTGCGGCAGAAGATTCCGCGCTTTACGGTGTACCCATCGAGCCACTACGTGACACCGCGCGAGACCGTGTTGCGCGCCATCGAGACCATCAAGGCGGAACTGCGCGAGCGGCTCGATTTCTTCTACAAGGAAAACAAGCTGGTAGAAGCGCAGCGCCTGGAGCAGCGCACCCGCTTTGACCTGGAGATGCTGCAGGAGCTGGGCTTCTGCAAGGGCATCGAGAACTACTCGCGGCATCTGTCAGGTTCCGCGCCGGGTGAGCCGCCGCCTACGCTGGTCGACTACTTGCCGCAGGACGCGCTGATGTTCCTGGATGAGTCGCACGTGCTGATCGGCCAGCTCAACGGCATGTACAACGGCGACCGCGCGCGCAAGGAAACGCTGGCCGAGTTTGGTTTCCGGCTGCCGTCTGCGCTGGACAACCGGCCGCTCAAGTTCGCCGAGTTCCAGACCAAGATGCGGCAGGTCACGTTCGTCTCGGCCACGCCAGGCGACTATGAAAAGCAGACCGCCGGCACCGAGGTCGTGGAGCAGGTGGTGCGCCCGACGGGCCTTGTCGACCCGATCATTCACGTGCGGCCGGCGACCACGCAGGTCGACGATCTGCTGTCGGAAATCCACGTGCGCGTTGAAGCCGGCGAGCGCGTGCTGGTCACCACGCTGACCAAGCGCATGGCCGAACAGTTGACCGAGTTCCTGTCGGAGAACGGCGTCAAGGTCCGCTACCTGCACTCCGACATCGATACCGTGGAGCGGGTGGAGATCATCCGCGACCTGCGCCTGGGCACGTTTGACGTGCTGGTCGGCATCAACCTGCTGCGTGAGGGCCTGGATATTCCAGAAGTGTCGCTGGTGGCGATTCTCGATGCGGACAAGGAAGGCTTCCTGCGCGCCGAGCGTTCGCTGATCCAGACCATTGGCCGTGCGGCGCGGAATGTGAATGGCACCGCCATCCTCTATGCCGACCGCATCACCGAGTCGATGAAGAAGGCCATTGGCGAGACCGAGCGCCGCCGCGCCAAGCAGATCGCCCACAACGAGGCCCACGGCATTACGCCGCGCGGGGTGGTCAAGCGCATCAAGGACATCATCGACGGCGTGTACAACGTCGACGATGCACGCGCAGAACTCAAGGCCGCGCAAGAGGCTGCCAAGTACGAAGACATGAGCGAGAAGCAAGCCTCCAAGGAGATCAAGCGCCTGGAGAAGCAGATGCTCGATCACGCCAAGAACCTCGAGTTCGAGAAGGCGGCGGCGGTGCGCGACCAACTTGCCAAGCTCAAGTCGCAGCTCTTCGGGGCCAGCGGCGAAGACCATATCGTTCCGGCCGCCTGAACCTCACGGGCGGTTGATGCGTCAGACCGGCACCGCAGCCTCGCCCGAGGCTGACGGCGGGGCAGTCGTGACACAATTGCGGACACATTTTCAAGCGCAACGCGTCGCCTGATCGCGGCATCAGCACGTTAAGTAGAAGCATCGGCCCCGGGAGCGGGGCCCAGCCGAGCGTGTCCGCCAACTAGGGAGTTCGATGTTCAAGTTTTTGCTCAATCCGTGGCGCAAATGGCGCGCTTCCCGGCACGCCAGCCATCAACTCGATGCCATCCTGGCGCAGTTCGCGCCGACGCGCAGCCTGGCCGAACGCAATGAATGGCTGATCGAGCTGGCCTATTGGCTGCGCCGCGCAGATCGCCCGACCGGGGCCACGTCAGAATCGTGGCGCTATGCACGCCTGCGCTACTTGCTGCAGGTGCTGGAGAACAACCCTGAACTGGCCGAGCGCGTCGGGCAGACGCTGCGCGCGATCGTGCAGGACAACGATCCGGTCTCGCTGCTGTGCGATACGGGGTTGTCATCGCGCTCTGGCTTCTGGGGTGAACTGGTCGATCGCTGGCAGGCGCGCTTCCTGCCGCCGGCACCCAATCAATCGCAATTGGCCACGTTGTTTGCGCTGCTGTTTGTCGGCCCGACCGATGCGCAGTGGGTGGATGGCCTGGACGATGAACTGGTCGCACGCCTGCATGCGCTGTTCCGCGCAGGGCTGAGCGACGAGGATGAAGCCGCGGGTCAGACGCGACTGGAACGCAGCCTTGGCATCGGTATCCAGATCCTGATCAGCCAGGTGCGAGCGGCAGGGTTGTCGCGCGGCATCCGCCTGCGCATGGAGTATCCGGACGTTACCGATTCGCCGTTCTACCGGCTGGCCGATGCGGCCAACGCCATCTTCCTTGAACGCCCGGACGAGACGCTTGCCACACCAGAGCGCTTTCCGCAGCAGCTCAATTACTTCCGCGCGGTGTTGGACCAGTGCCGCACTGCCACGGCCAGCGTGTACCAGCATCTGGACGAGAACGGCGTCTCCGTCGAGGTGGTGTTTCAGGTGGAGCGCATGAAGGCGTGGCTGGGGCGCATCGATCTGCTGCTGACCGCCTGGGCGGACACACGCGCCTCGCGCCGCTTCGTGCACCTGACGGCGGAGCTTGTTTCGGCCAGCCAGCATCGTCGCAGTGTTGGCTATCTGATCCGTTCCACGTTTGCCGATCTGGCGCGCAAGGTGGTCGAGCGTTCTGCCGAGAGCGGCGAGCACTACATCACCCGCGACAGCAAGGAATACGGCGCAATGGTGAAGGCTGCGGCCGGCGGGGGTGTCATCACGGCGGCCACGGTGTACATCAAGTTCTTCATCACCGGCGCCCACCTGACGCGCTTTACCGAAGGGTTGTTGGCGTCGATCAACTACGCGGTCAGCTTTCTCGGCATCCATTTTGCCCACTTCACGCTGGCCACCAAGCAGCCGGCCATGACGGCACCTGCGCTGGCGCACCAGCTCGACCAGGTGGGCCGCCCGGAGGGGCTGGAGCGCTTCGTGGACGACACCGTCGCCATGATCCGCACCAACGCGGCGGCAATTGTCGGGAACCTCGTTGCGGTGGCCCCGGTAGCGTTTCTGGTGCAATGGGCGGCGGGTCGGCTGTTTCATGCGAACCTGATCTCGCCGGCCAAGGCGGTGGCGACCATCGACTCCTTCTCGATCCTTGGGCCAACGCCGGCGTACGCGATCTTCACGGGCGTGTTGCTGTGGGCTTCAAGCCTGGCTGCGGGCTGGGCCGACAACTGGTTTGCATTGCATCGCGTGGGCGATGTGATTGCCTACCACCGGCGCTTGCGCTTCATGGTGGGTGAGCGCGGTGCACATCGCATTGCCGAGTTCTGGAAGCGCAACCTCTCGGGCATCGTCGCCAACGTGTCGCTGGGCTTCATGCTGGGCTTGGGCCCAGAGATCGTGTCGTTCTTTGGGCCGCACGTGGAGGTGCGCCACGTCACGCTTTCGACCGGTGCGGTAGCAACGGCGGTGGGCGTCCTTGGGCCGAGTGTGATGCATACGGCCCCGTTCTGGCTGGCCGTTGCCGGCATCGCGCTGATGGGGGTGCTCAACGTGATGGTGTCGTTCGCGCTGGCGTTCAACATGGCGATGCGCTCGCGCAACCTGCGCGGGCTCGATCGCAAGCGTATTACCGGTGCGGTGTGGCGGCGCATTCTGCGCGATCCGCTGTGTCTGCTGGTGCCGCGTCCCCCGACCGCGGCCACGCCGCCGAGTAGCTCCAGCACACCCGCCTAGCGCTTGCCCGGCGGGGCTCAAAGCCTCGGCGACGGCGCTTAAAGCTCCAGCGTCGGAGGTCGGGAGGTCCGGCAACGCACCTCAGAGGTGCGCACGCGGGGGTTTGAGGTCCGACACCGGGGTTCAGGGCTCCGGCGACGGAGCGCAAAGCCCCGACGGTGGAGGTCCAGAGGTCCGGCGATGCACCTCGCAGGTGCGCGCGCGAGGGTTTGGGGTCCGATCACGGAGCTCAGAGCCTCGGTGACGGAACCCAGAGCTCCGGCGTCGGCGTTCCGAACCCGATCGCGCCTCAGGGCGCCTGCATGGCAAGCGTTCCCACCTCGCTGCGGAACGGAATGGAGGGCTGTGCGCCCAGCCGTGTAACCGACACCGCTGCGGCTGCCTGCCCAAACTGGATGGCCGCATTCGGCGCTGCGCCTTCGGCCAGTGCCGTGGCCAGCGCACCGACAAAGGTATCGCCGGCGGCGGTGGTATCGATAGCCAGCGCGCTGGGGGCCGGCATCAGCAGCCGTGTGGTGGCATCGACATAGGCGATGCCGCGCGCGCCCAGCGTGACGATCACGTGTTTCGCGCCCTGCGCGTGCAGGTCGGCTGCTGCATCCAGCGCGGCTTCGGGGGAATCGACGGCGCGCGCAGTCAGCAGTGCCGCTTCGGTTTCATTCGGGATCAGGTAGTCGCACGCAGCCAGCCAGGGTGTCGGCAGTGGGCCGATGGCTGGCGCCGGGTTCAGGATGACGGTCTTGCCCAGCCGCCGGCCGAGCTTGAGCGCGCATTCCACCGCATCCGGCGGGGATTCCAACTGGCAGACGACGACGCGGGCGCGCTCGAACGCTGCATGCTGTGCCTCGATCATGGCGGGCGTGAGCAATTGGTTGGCACCCGCCACGATCACGATGGTGTTCTGAGCGCTGTCGGCAACCGTCACGCAGGCGATGCCGGTGGCGGCGCCCGCGTGTACCGACACCATCGATGTCTCGACGCCTTCGCGCCGCAGGCCATCGCGCAGGGCCGTGCCATACGCGTCGTCGCCCACGCAGCCGAGCATGGCGACCTTGCCCCCCAGGCGAGCCGCAGCCACTGCCTGGTTGGCACCCTTGCCACCAGGAATCGTCTCCAAGGCGGGCGCCGCAACCGTTTGCCCAGGGCGGGGCAGACGCGGCGTGCGGATCACGAGATCCATGTTGAGGCTGCCGACGATCAGCACGTCGGCAACTGCGGAGGCGGAAGGGCGCTTGGCCACCATGGCGGACTACGTTGAGAGAGTGAGTGAATGTTCTTAAGCGGCGCGGGCCGGGCGCGCCGGCTCGGCGGTCGACTCGCGCAGCGACAGGCGCGGCGGCAGCACGATGCGGCGCGCGCGCGGTTCCTCCGCGGGGTGGCGCATGGCGGCATCAGTCAGGTGTTCGAGCAGCGTCTGCGCCGTGGTCTCGCCCAACTGGCGGATCGACTGGCCGACGGTGGACAGCGCCGGATACACGTAGCGACTGAGTTCGATGTCGTCAAAGCCGATCACGGAGAGCGCCTTCGGCACGGGAATACCCAACTCGGCCGCTGCACGCAGTGCGCCGATGCCCATCAGGTCGTTGCTGGCAAAGATGGCCGTGGGCATCTCGCCCTCGGTCAGCAGCTGGCGCGCAGCGCGGTAGCCGCCGGGGCTGGTGAAGTCGCCTTCGGCCACGCGCGCGGAAGCTTCTGGCACGCCGGCTTCGCGCAGTGCGCGGTGAAAGCCCGCCAGGCGGCCGGCCGTCACGCTCAACTCCGATGGCCCGCTGATGCAGGCAATGCGCCGGTGGCCAAGCTCCAGCAGATGCTGGGTCGCCATGTAGGCGCCCTTTTCGTGATCGACCTGCACCTGATCGGCTTGGATGCCTTCGGTGGGGCGGTCGACCATCACCACGGGCAGGGAGGATTCGCCCAGTGCTTCGACCAGTGCGTTGTCCGGGCCGGCGCTGCTGACGATGATGCCGTCCACGCGCTTCTCCATCAGCACGCGCAGGTAGTCGCGCTGCTTGCGCGGGTCGTCGTCGGAGTTGCAGAGGATGACGCTGTAGCCGGCGGCGGCACAGACGTCTTCAATGCCACGCGCCAGCTCCGCAAAGTAGGGGTTGGTGGCGGTCGGCACCAGCACGCCGATAGTGCGTGTGGTCCGGTGCTTGAGCGAGCGTGCTACCGCGCTGGGCACATAGCGTGTGGCGCGGATGGCTTCTTCCACGCGCTTGCGGGTCTCGGCGTTCACCGGCCTGGTGTTGTTGATAACGTGTGAGACGGTGGTGAACGAAACCCCGGCCAATGCGGCCACGTCCTTGATGGTTGCCATGACGATCTCCTCTGTCTCTTAGTGGTGCTTGCTACGGCCGGATTGATTGCGGCGGGTGCGATAGGTGTCCATGACCACGGCCGCAACGATGACCGCGCCCGTGATGATGCGTTTGGTGGGTTCGGAGGCGCCGATCTGTGCGAGGCCGGATTCGAGCACCGAGATGATCAGCACGCCGAACAGCGTGCGCGCGACGGAGCCGCGCCCGCCCATCAGGCTCGTGCCGCCGATCACCACGGCTGCGATCACCTGCAATTCCATGCCGACGCCCGCGTTCGGGTCCGCCGCTTCCAGGCGGGACACCTGGAACAGCGCGGCCAACCCCGACAGCAGCCCCATCAGTGCGAACACGGCAATCTTGTAGGGGCGCGGGTTCACGCCCGCCAGCCGCACGGCCTCTTCATTGGTGCCGATGGCGACCAGATAACGCCCGAACACGGTGCGCACCAGCACGATCTGGCCGATCACCGTGACGGCAATCGCAATCAGGAACGACGGCGCAATCCCCAGTGCAATCGGGTTGGCCAGCCAGTCGACCGCGCTGCCGATATAGGCGGTGCGCGAATCGGTCAGGCTGTAGGCGAGGCCACGCGCCATTTCCAGCACACCCAGCGACACGATGAACGACGGGATGCCCCAGTGCACCGTGACCGTGCCGGTTACCGCACCGGCCGCCGTTGCCACCAGAACGCCCGCCAACGCCGCCGGTAGTACGCCCCAGCCGAGCTTGGTCATGGCGACCGACAGCACCGAGGCGGCCAGCGCCAGCACCGACCCCACCGACAGATCAATGCCGCCGATCATCAGGATGAACGTCATGCCCACCGCCATCACCAGCAGATCGGGAATCTCGTTGGCGATGGTGGTGAAGGTGGGCAGCGAGAAGAACGTCGGCGACAGTGTGCCGAACAGCACAAGCATGGCGATCAGCGCGGCCAGCAGCCCGCCGATGGTGCCGAGCGACATGCCCACCGCCGCGCGCGGGTTGGTGGCCCCGGCTGTTGGCGTGTTGTCGGTACCGGCCGGCGGCAGGGTGGAATCAGAGCGCATCGGCGGTCTCCGGGGATGACTTGGGAGCGGGTGGGTTGGATTCGCCCGACTCACCAAACGCGGCCGCGAGCAGGGCATCCTGGCTCCAGCCGCCACGCTGGAAGATATGGGTGAGGCGCCCGGCCCGCATGACGCCGATGCGATCGCACAACTGCATCAGCTCGCGCAGATCGCTGGACACCACGACGAGCGCCTTGCCACGTGCAGCCAGCGCGTCGAGCAGGGCGTAGATGTCGAATTTGGCGCCCACGTCCACGCCACGCGTCGGTTCGTCGAACAGCAGCACCGGGGTGTCGCGCTCCAGCCAGCGGGCAATCGCCACCTTCTGCTGATTGCCGCCGGAGAGTTCGCCTACCGGTTGCTCGGGCCCTGCGCAGCGGATGCGCAGGGCGTCGATGTGCCGCTGTGCCAGCGCGCGTTCGCGCGCAGGCTGCAGCCAGCCGCGCGTGGTCACGCCTGGCATGTTGCCCAGTGCGATGTTGGTTGCAATCGGTAGGCCTAGCATCAGGCCCTCGTCCTTGCGGTCTTCGGTGAGCAGGCTGATGCCCTGGCGCACCGCGTCGCCAGGTGATTGGATACGCACTGGCTTGAGCGGCGAGCCGGCTTCGATGGTGCCCGCATCCGCGCGGTCCGCGCCGAAGATCAGGCGTAACAACTCGGTACGTCCCGCGCCCACCAGTCCGGCAATGCCAAAGATTTCGCCCGGCGCCACCTCGAACGACACCTCGCGCACTGCCGGCGCGCGCGTGAGCCCTGTCACGCGCAGGGCAGGGGAGCCGTCGCCCTGCCAGGGTTCGCGTGCGGCACGCTCGCCTTCGGACGAGGCGGTGATGTCCCGTCCGACCATCGCCTGGATCAGCGCATCTTGCGTGACGGTAGCCGCCGGTGCGTCGGTCATCAGCTTGCCGTCACGCAGTACGACGATGCGGTCGGCAATGCGGGCGAGTTCATCCAGCCGGTGTGAGATGTAGATGATTGCCACGCCCTCGCGGCGCAGCGCGTCGATCCGCGTGAACAGCGTCGCGCTTTCGTGCGCGCTCAGCATGGCGGTCGGCTCGTCGAGGATCAGCACGCGGCAGGCGCTGGCCAGTGCGCGGGCAATCTCGATCATCTGCCGGTGGCCGATGCCGAGCGTGTCTACGGGGGTCCACGGATCGAGCTCCAGCCCGACGCGCGCCAGTGCCTGCTCGGCCTGGTGGCGCAGGGTGGGGCGGTCGACAAAGCCCAGCCGGTGCGGCAATTGGCCAAGGAACAGGTTTTCGGCCACCGTGAGCGTCGGCACCATGCTCAGCTCCTGCAGCACCATGCGCACGCCCAGCGCTTCCGCCGCGCTGCGCGAAGCGGGTGCGTACATCGAACCCGCCAGCGTCATCGAACCGGATGTTGCCGTCTCCAGCCCGCAGAGGATCTTGGAGAGCGTGCTCTTGCCGGCGCCGTTCTCGCCCGTGAGCGCAAGCACCTCGCCCGCGTGCACGTCGAGATCGATCTCGCGCAGCACGGGGGCGGCGTAGTGCTTGCTGATGGCGGACGCACGCAGTAGCAGCGGGCGCGGTTCGTAGGCTGCAGACATGGCTGGCGGCGGCTTGCCTGTCGATCGGGTCAGGGGGTCAGGTGCGCGTGACGAGGTTGACCGGCGTTTCAACCACGCCCGACAACTTCGCCTGCGGCGTCTTGGCGGCCAGGGCCTTCAGGGCGGTTTCGATGCCATAGACGGCTTGCTGGTCGGCGTGCTGGTCTGCCGTGGCCACCACGCGCCCGTCGGCCAGCATGGCCTTGATGGCGTCGATGTTGTCGTAGCCGCCAATCAGTACCTTGCCCAGCTTGCCCGCCGCACGCACGGCCGATACGGCGCCGATCGCCATGTTGTCGTTGCCGCACAGCAGAGCCTTGAGGTCCGGCTGTGCACGCAGCATGGCGGCGGCCACCTTGTTGCCCTTGTCGATTTCCCACTCGCCCGATTGCACGCTGGCGATCTTCAGCTTGGCGGCCTCGGCAGCGTCCTTGAAGCCGGCGGTGCGCTGCTGGGCGTTGGTGGTGGTCGGAATGCCTTCGATGATGCCCACCTCGTCGCCCGGCTTGAGCCCCTTGGCGACGAAGTCACCGACCAGGCGCGCACCCTTGCGGTTATCCGGGCCCACGAAGGGCACGTTCAGGCCCTTTTCCTTGAGTGCGGCCGGGTCCAGCCGGTTGTCGATATTGATGACGAGGATGCCCGCGTCCACTGCCTTCTTGACCACGGGCACCATCGCCTTGGAATCGGCCGGCGCCAGCACCAGTGCATCCACGCGCGCGACGATCATCTGCTCGACCAAGCGGATCTGGCCGCCGGTATCGGTTTCGTCGCGGATGCCGTTGGTCAGCAGCGCGTACTCCGAGGCGTGGGCTTTCTGATGGGCCCGTGCGCCGTTCTCCATGGTCAGGAAGAACTCGTTGGCCAGCGACTTCATCACCAGTGCCACCTTGGGTGGCTGATTGGCGGCGCGCGCCAGCGAGGATTGGAAGATGAGCGGCAGGGGCAGGGCAAGGGCTACAGCAGAGCCCGCGCCAATTTGCAGGGCGCGGCGACGGCGGATATCCATGGTGTCTCCTCCAGGAAGGGGGCCTGTCTGGGGCTGGGGTGGAGGCGGTTGTCGTTGCCCGAAGAATCGTAAGCCAATCCTAAGGGCAATCGCACCGCGTCATTCGCAAACGTTTGCGTATTTAACAGTCTCGACGGGCGCGTAGCAAAAGTCAATGAATTTAGGTTGTCTACTGCATAAGGAAAAACCCGCAGTGGTGCCGCTTCGCGCATCGCGCTAGCAAGGTGCGGTGCAGGAGCGGTGAGATAGCCCTACCCGATGTGGTTGATTGTTTTAGTCCACAATACGGCCTGCCGCGCGGTTGCCCACCCAGGTGGGATCAGCAAATCCCCTTGCTGCGACGCGGAATCCCCCGACACCTTAGTTGACCGATTTTGTCGGGTTCCTTTATACTTGAGCAAAACGATCAGGTATTTCCCCGACGCCATGAGATTGACCACCAAAGGCCGCTTTGCGGTCACCGCCATGATTGACTTGGCGCTGCGCCAAGAGCAAGGTCCGGTCACGCTGGCTGGCATCAGCCAACGTCAGAAGATTTCGCTGTCGTACCTTGAGCAACTGTTCGGCAAACTGCGCCGCCACGAAATCGTGGAGAGCGTGCGTGGCCCGGGCGGCGGCTACAGCCTCGCGCGCCGTGCAGACGACGTCACGGTTGCCGACATCATCATCGCCGTGGATGAGCCCCTTGATGCCACCCAGTGCGGCGGCAAGGGCAATTGCGGCGGCGAGGATCATGCTGGGCACCCCGGGCACGGTCGCTGCATGACGCACGACCTGTGGGCCACGCTCAACCAGAAGATGGTCGAGTACCTCGATTCGGTGTCGCTGCAGAACCTGGTCGACCAGCAGCGCGAACGCCAGCCCGAAGTGATTCAGGACATGCGTGAAGCGCGTCCTGCACGTCGCGAACGGTCGCCGGCCCGTGCCCGCGCCGTTGATGCGCCGGCCACGTCGGTGGCCGCCGAGCCGGTCAAGCGTGCACCGCTGGTCAACTCCGTTTTCAGTCTGGCGCAGTCGTGATTGCGTCAGCGTGAGGTCTGGCCATGACGCCAGCCCCACATGTAGAACATCGCCCCCCACACAAGGCAGACAAGATATGAGCACCCTGCAACTTCCCATCTACATGGACTATTCCGCGACGACGCCGGTGGATCCGCGCGTGGTCGACAAGATGATCCCGTACCTGCGTGAGAGCTTCGGCAACCCGGCCTCGCGCAGCCATCCGTTTGGCTGGGAAGCCGAGAAGGCCGTCGAGACCGCACGCGAGCAGGTTGCCGCGCTGGTGAACGCTGACCCGCGCGAGATCGTGTGGACGTCTGGCGCTACCGAGTCCAACAACCTGGCGATCAAGGGCGCGGCCAATTTCTACAGCAGCAAGGGCAAGCACATCATCACCGTCAAGACCGAGCACAAGGCTGTGCTGGACACGACGCGTGAGCTGGAGCGCCAAGGCTTTGAAGTCACGTACCTGGATGTGAAGGACAACGGTCTGATCGACATCGAGGTCTTCAAGCAGGCCATCCGCCCCGACACCATCCTCGCTTCCGTGATGATGGTGAACAACGAGATCGGCGTCATTCAGGACATCGAGCAGCTCGGCGAGATCTGCCGTGAGAAGGGTGTGATCTTCCACGTGGATGCCGCACAGGCCACGGGCAAGGTGGGTATCGACCTGCAGAAGCTGAAGGTCGACCTGATGTCGTTCTCGGCGCACAAGACGTATGGGCCAAAGGGTATCGGCGCGCTGTACGTGCGTCGCAAGCCGCGTATCCGTATCGAAGCGCAGATGCACGGCGGCGGTCACGAACGCGGCATGCGTTCGGGCACGCTGGCTACGCACCAGATCGTCGGCATGGGCGAAGCCTTCCGCATTGCCAAGGAAGAAATGGCCACCGAGAACGAGCGCATCCGCATGCTGCGCGATCGCCTGTACCAAGGCCTGAACACCATGGAAGAGGTGTACGTGAACGGCGACATGGAACACCGTGTGCCGCACAACCTGAACATCAGCTTCAACTTTGTGGAAGGTGAGTCGCTGATCATGGCGATCAAGGACGTTGCCGTGTCGTCGGGTTCGGCTTGCACGTCGGCCTCGCTGGAGCCCTCGTACGTGCTGCGTGCCCTGGGCCGCAACGACGAACTGGCCCACAGCTCGATCCGCTTCACGGTGGGCCGCTTCACTACGGAAGAAGAAGTCGACTACGTGATCCAACTGCTCAAGGGCAAGATCGACAAGCTGCGCGACCTGTCTCCGCTGTGGGAGATGTACAAGGACGGCGTGGATCTGAACAGCATTCAATGGGCGGCGCACTAAGCGCGGCGTTTGACGGACAACGGATAGCGGCGCCTCTCGCGCCAGCCAACGATTGAAAGAGGTGTGAAATGTCTTACAGCAACCAGGTTCTGGATCACTACGAAAACCCGCGCAACGTCGGCTCCTTCGAGAAGGGCGACGACACGGTCGGCACCGGCATGGTCGGCGCGCCGGCTTGCGGCGACGTGATGAAGCTGCAGATCAAGGTGAACGAGCAAGGCGTGATTGAAGACGCCAAGTTCAAGACCTACGGCTGCGGCTCGGCCATCGCTTCGTCGTCGCTGGTGACGGAGTGGGTGAAGGGCAAGACGCTGGACCAAGCGCTGGAGATCCGCAATACGCAGATCGCTGAAGAACTGGCGCTGCCGCCGGTGAAGATCCACTGCTCGATCCTGGCTGAGGACGCCATCAAGGCGGCCGTGGCCGACTACAAGGAAAAGCACGGCACCGCCGAGCAGAAGGCTGCTTAAGCCGCGCATCCAGCATCAATAGAAAGGACGCAGCATGATCACCCTGACCGACAAGGCCGCGCAACACGTTTCCCGCTACCTTGCCCGCCGTGGCAAGGGCGTGGGCCTGCGCCTGGGCGTGAAGACCACGGGTTGCTCGGGCCTAGCCTACAAGCTCGAATATGCGGACGAGATTGCCGCGGAAGACCAGGTGTTCGAATCCAACGGCATCAAGGTGATCGTCGATCCGAAGAGCCTGCCGTACATCGATGGCACCGAGCTGGACTTCGCGCGCGAAGGGCTGAATGAAGGCTTCCGCTTCAATAACCCGAACGTGAAGGACGAGTGCGGTTGCGGCGAGTCGTTCCGCGTTTGAGCGCGCGCGGCCGAGTGAGTTGAAGCAGGCGATTGTCGGTTTCGAGCGGGACGAGGAAGGCCACTGGGTCGCCCGTCTCGCTTGCGGGCACGGGCAACATATGCGCCACGATCCGCCCTGGCAGCAACGGCCCTGGACTGAAACCGAGGCAGGGCGTGCCAGCAAAATCGGCGTGGTGGTGGAGTGCCTGAAGTGCGATCGGGGCGAGCCGATCGAGTAAGCAACACAACGGCGGCGCGGCCGCTTTTTTTATTCATGAACGTCAGCGATACGCATTTCTCCTTGTTCGGTTTGCCCGAGGATTTCGAGGTCAACGAAGACGCGTTGAACGCTGCGTACCGCACCGTGCAATCGCAGGCGCATCCTGATCGCTACGCGCACGCAGGTGACGCCGAGCGCCGCGTTGCCATGCAGTGGGCCACGCGCGCCAACGAGGCGTATCAGACGCTGCGTGATCCGCTCAAGCGCGCCACCTATTTGCTGCATTTGAAGGGCATCGACGTGCAGGCAGAGAACAACACCGCCATGCCGCCCGCGTTTCTGCTGCAGCAGATGGAGTGGCGTGAATCGCTGGGCGACGCCAAGGCAGCGCGTGACGTTGATGCGTTGGATGCATTGCTTGGCATGCTGCGCAAGGAAAAGCGTGTGCGCTACGCTGCGCTGGCAGGGTTGCTCAACGGTGACGGCAACAGTGTCGCTGCCGCAGATGCCGTCCGCCAGTTGATGTTCATTGAAAAGATCGAGCGCGACACTGCCGAGGCAATCGACCGGCTGGACGACTAAAACACAGAATTTGCGACAATGGCGGGTTGCCGAGGCCGGCATCCTGCGACTTCCGCGCAATCGAGACATCCCATGGCTTTACTGCAGATTTCCGAACCCGGCGAATCGCCCGCACCGCACCAACGCCGTCTGGCGGTAGGCATCGACCTGGGCACGACCAACTCGCTGGTAGCGTCCGTGCGCAGCAGTGTGCCGGAAGTGTTGCCCGATGATCAGGGCCGCCCGCTGCTGCCATCCGTGGTGCGCTATCTGCCCGCCGGCGGCGCACATATCGGCTACAAGGCCCAGGCCGAAGCCGTGCGCGATCCGAAGAACACCATCATCTCGGTCAAGCGCTTCATGGGTCGCGGCCTGAAGGACGTCGCCCACATCGAGAACACCCCCTACGACTTTGTCGACGCGCCCGGCATGGTGCAGTTGAAGACCGTGGCCGGTGTGAAGAGCCCGGTGGAAGTGTCGGCGGAGATTCTTGCCACGCTGCGCCAGCGCGCGGAAGACACACTCGGCGACGAGCTGGTTGGGGCGGTGATTACTGTGCCGGCGTACTTTGACGACGCACAGCGTCAAGCCACCAAGGACGCCGCCAAGCTGGCCGGCCTGAACGTGCTGCGCCTGCTGAACGAGCCGACCGCTGCCGCCATTGCCTATGGCCTGGACAACGCGGCCGAGGGTGTCTACGCCGTGTACGACCTGGGTGGGGGCACGTTTGATATCTCCGTGCTCAAGCTCACCAAGGGCGTGTTCGAGGTGATGTCCACCGGCGGCGACTCGGCGCTGGGTGGTGATGACTTCGACCAGCGCATCGTCTGCTGGATCGTCGAGCAAGCCGGCCTGCAGCCGCTGTCTGCCGAAGACACCCGCCTGCTGCTGAACAAGGCGCGCGCCGCCAAGGAATGGCTCTCCACCGCCGACAGCACCGAGATCGACGCGATGCTCTCCACAGGCGAGACCGTGCACCTCGTGCTGAGCGCCGAGACCTTCGCCGAGCTGACCGCCAATCTCGTGCAGAAGACGCTGGGGCCGGTGCGCCGTGCGCTGCGCGACGCGGGCGTCACCGTGGACGAGGTCAAGGGCGTGGTGCTGGTGGGCGGCGCGACCCGCATGCCCATCATCCGCCGTGCCGTGGGCCAACTGTTCGGCCGTACGCCGCTCACCAACCTTGACCCGGATCAGGTGGTCGCCATCGGCGCGGCCATGCAGGCCAACCTGCTGGCCGGCAACCGCGCACCGGGCGAAGACTGGCTGCTGCTCGACGTGATCCCGCTGTCGTTGGGCGTTGAAACGATGGGCGGTCTGGTCGAGAAGATCATCCCGCGCAACAGCACGATTCCCGTGGCGCGCGCACAGGAATTCACCACCTTCAAGGATGGCCAGACGGCCATGGCGATTCACGTGCTGCAGGGCGAGCGCGAACTGGCGAGCGATTGCCGCTCGCTGGCGCGCTTCGAGCTGCGCGGCATTCCGCCGATGGTGGCGGGCGCGGCGCGCATCCGCGTGACGTATCAGGTGGACGCCGATGGCCTGCTGTCGGTCTCCGCACGCGAGACGGTCTCTGGCGTGGAAGCATCGATTATCGTGAAGCCGTCGTATGGCCTGGGCGATGACGACATCGCCCGCATGCTGCAAGAGGGCTTCCAGTCTGCAGAAGACGACATGCGCCGCCGCGCGCTGGCCGAAGAGCGCGTCGAAGGCGAACGCCTGCTCGAAGCACTGACGCATGCGTTGGAGGCCGACGGCGATCTGCTTTCGGCTGACGAACGCGCCGCCATCGACACTGAAATCGCCGCGCTACGCACCACCATCCAGGGCGAGGATCACCGCGCCATCAAGGACGCCGTGGATGCGCTGTCGCACGCCACCGACGAGTTCGCCGCGCGCCGCATGGACCGCGGCATCCGCCGCGCGCTGGCCGGCAAACGTATCGAGGAGCTCGGCTGATTGCCGATTGCGTCACCCAACACACCCATCGAACGAGTTTCTTCATGCCCCAAATCGTTGTCCTTCCTCACGTCGAATACTGCCCGGAAGGGGCCGTGATCGAAGCCAAGACCGGCACAACCATCTGCGACGCACTGCTGGGCGCGGATATCGAGATCGAGCACGCCTGCGAAAAGTCGTGTGCCTGCACCACCTGCCACGTGATCGTGCGTGAGGGCTTCAACTCGCTGGACGAAGCCACCGAGAAGGAAGAAGACCTGCTCGACAAGGCCTGGGGCCTGGAGCCGAACTCGCGCCTGTCGTGCCAGGCCAAGGTGACGGACGAAGACCTCACCATCGAGATCCCGAAGTACACCATCAACCACGCCAAGGAAAACCACTGAGCCGCGTGGCCGGTGGTGGAAGGGAGCACCCATCATGAAATGGAACGACATCCAGCAGATCGCGGAAGCGCTGTACGACACCTACCCCGACGTCGACCCGACGAAACTGAACTTTGTCGATCTGCACAACAAGGTGGTCGGCCTGGACGGGTTTGACGACGACCACAAGCGTGGTGGCGAGAAATTCCTGGAAGCGATCCAGCAAGCATGGATTGACGAGGCGGAGTAAGCGCGTCGTTCATATAACGCGCACGCATGAAAAAACCGGCCCGAAAGGCCGGTTTTCTTTTGGCGCGGAGGTAGCGGCGAATCAGCCTGCTACCAGCGTGCCGTTCTCGATGTGCACGCGGTCACCCGACTGGAAGCCCGGCGCAGCCTTGTAGGTGAAGCTGCGGTTTGTGCCGTTGTCCATGTGCACGTTCACGCGGTATTGCGTATCGCGGCTGTAGTGGTTTTCTGCCACGTGGCCGGCGTAACCGCCACCCAGCGCACCGGCAACCGTGGCCAACGTGCGGCCATTGCCGCGGCCCACTTGGTTGCCCAGCAGGCCACCCACCACGGCACCACCGATCGCGCCGAGGCCCGTTTCCTTGCCTTGTGTGGTGATGGGCGTGATTGATGTCACGCGGCCGGCGTAGGGGCTTGCCGACTGGCGTGGCTGCGTTTGCGTATAGCTCGGGCTGGTCGACGGAGCACGTTCAGCATAAGAGGGCTCACGCGCCTGTGCCGGGGCTGGCGCCACGTTCTGGGTAGGGTAGGGCGCCGCCTGATTCGGCTGGGTCGTCTGGCCCGGTGCTGCCAGGGCCAGCGGCGCGGAAGCGCCCGGCGTTGCCGTGGCCGATTGTGCGGCGACGTTCGGATCCGTGCTGCCCTGCGTGGCCTTCGATGTCGGCAGCACGCCGGTGATGGCAGCCACTGCCGTCAGGCTGGCGATGATTACGGCAACGGCGGCCGTGGTCATCAGCGGGTGCATACGGCGCGAATTGGGCGTCGGGGTGACTTGGCCCGGCGACGTGCCGCCGTACGGTTGACCTTGGTTCGGTTGAATGCTGTTGTTCATCATCGTTCTCCTGCGGCCATGATCGTTGGTGATCGCTTTGGCCCTTCGATGATCACAGTGTGGTCTATCGCCCAAATGGATGCCGTTTTAATTTGTAAGCATCTGTAGCTCGGTTTTGTTATGAAAAATCAGTGACTTAGCGATTGTTGATACACATTGTGAAGCCAGGGGGATGTTACAAATCGCGGGGGAGGCGCGGGATTTTCGCCTCGTGTGGTCAAGAAAAAACGCCCTCGAAGGGGCGTTTTTTCAGTCAGGACAACCGGACGGTCAGTCTTCGCGGCGCAGGTGCGGGAAGAGGATCACGTCGCGGATGTTCGGGCTGTCAGTCAGCAGCATGACCAAGCGGTCGATACCAATGCCGCAGCCGCCGGTCGGGGGCATGCCGTATTCCAGCGCGCGGATGTAATCAGCGTCGTAGAACATGGCTTCTTCGTCACCGGCATCCTTCTGCTCGACTTGCTTGCGGAAGCGCTCGGCCTGGTCTTCCGGGTCGTTCAGCTCGGAGAAGCCATTGGCGATTTCGCGGCCGGTGATGAACAGCTCGAAGCGCTCTGTGATGCCCGGCAGCGTGTCGGAGCCGCGCGCCAGCGGCGACACTTCCACCGGGTAGTCGATGATGAAGGTCGGCTCCCACAGTTGCGACTCTGCCGTCTCCTCAAACAGCACGAGCTGCAGCGTGCCCACACCGGCGTTCAGGAACTGCGGCGCGTTGGTGTCGATCTTGAACTTCTTGAGTTCGGCGCGCAGGAAGTCGACATCAGCCAGTTGCGCGTCGGTGTATTGCGGCGCGTATTTCTGGATGGCCTGGCAGATCGTCAGGCGATGGAACGGCTTGGCCAGATCCAGCTCACGGCCCTGGTAGGTCAGGGTAGCGGTGCCCGAAGCGTCGATGGCGGCCTGGCGGATCAGGTTCTCGGTGAAGTCCATCAGCCAGCGGTAGTCCGTGTAGGCCGCGTAGAACTCCATCATCGTGAACTCGGGGTTGTGGCGCGGGCTCACCCCTTCGTTACGGAAGTTGCGGTTGATCTCGTACACGCGCTCAAAGCCGCCCACGATCAGGCGCTTGAGGTAGAGCTCCGGCGCGATGCGCAGGAACATCTGCATGTCCAGCGCGTTGTGGTGCGTGATGAACGGCTTGGCTGCGGCGCCGCCCGGAATCGGGTGCAGCATCGGCGTCTCCACCTCCATGAAGCCGTTGCCGGCCATGAAGTTGCGCAGCGAGGCCATGGCCTTGGTGCGGGCGCGGAAGGTGTCGCGCGTCTCCTTCGAGACGATCAGGTCGACATAGCGCTGGCGGTACTTTTGCTCCTGGTCGGCCAGGCCGTAGTAGTCGCCCGGCAGCGGACGCAGGCTCTTGGAGAGCAGGCGCAGTTCCGTCACGGCCACCGACAGTTCGCCGGTCTTGGTCTTCATCAGTGTGCCGCGGGCGGCCACGATGTCGCCCAGGTCCCATTTCTTGAAGCTGGCGTAGACGTCTTCGCCCACCGCGTCGCGGCTGATGTAGAACTGGATGCGGTCGGTGGCGTCCTGCACGGTGGCAAAGCTGGCCTTGCCCATCACGCGCTTGAGCATCATGCGGCCGGCGATGGCTACTTGCACCGGCTCGGCTTCCAGCGCGGTCTGTTCTAGCTCGCGGTACTTGGCTTGCAGGTCGGCAGCGTGGTGCGTCGGGCGGAAATCGTTGGGGAAGGCGACGCCTTGCTGGCGGATCTCTGCCAGCTTCTCGCGGCGCTCGGCGATGATCTTGTTGTCATCCTGCGCGGGCACGGCGTTCGATTCGGCCGGGTTGTTCTGTTCGGTCATGGTGGTGATGAGAGGAAAGTCGTGTCAGGCGTGGTTGCGCAGGTCGTCTAGCTCGGTCGCGCCAAAATCGGGGCGGACGAGGTAGGCGGCGATGCGCATGGCGGCGTCTTGCGGCGAGACCAGCTCGCCATGTGCGTGCAGATCGCGGAAGCGCTGCACGCCGGCAAAGTCGGCGCCACGGATGGTGCGTTGCATATCGGTGTCGATCACGCCCGGGGCCAGCGCCACGGCGCGCACGCTGGCGTCGCCGTCGGCGTTGAGCGCGCGCACGAACATGTCGAGCCCGGCCTTGCCCGTGCAGTACGCAGCCCAGCCGGCGATCGGCCGGCGCGCAGCGCCCGACGAGATCGCCAGCACGCGGCGCTGTGCATTCCACGCGGCGGTGCCGCGTAGCAGGGCAGCGGTCAGCGCCATCGGGCCGGCCAGGTTCAATTGCAGATGCGATAGCAGCGTGTCTGCACGCAGCGTGTCGATGGTGCCGATCGGTTCGACTGCGCCGGCGTTGAGTACCAGCGTCACGTTCTTGTGGGCGGGCAGGGCGGCCAGCGTCTTGGTCATCCAGGCCTCGGCGGCGTGCGCGTCGGACAGATCGAGTTGGTACCAGTCGAGCGCAACGCCAGCGGCAGCCGCCTGCGCGCGCAACTCAGCGTTGTCACCGCGCGCCACGCAGATGAGGCGGTTTCCCGGCTGCATCAGCGCCTGGGCCAGCGCGGCGCCCAGGCCGCGCGAGGCACCGGTCAGGATGAACAGGGACGTGTCGGCCATGATGATCGGCTCCGTTACGTGCTTATACGCCTTGCTTCAGGCTGGCCTCGATAAAGGCATCGAGATCGCCGTCCAGCACCTTCTGCGTGTTGGAGATTTCCACGTTGGTGCGCAGATCCTTGATGCGGCTCTGGTCCAGCACGTAGGAGCGGATCTGGTGGCCCCAGCCCACGTCCGTTTTGGCGGCTTCTTGCGCGTCGGCTTCGGCCTGGCGCTTGCGCAGTTCGTGCTCGTACAGGCGCGACTTCAGCATCGTCATCGCCTCGGCGCGGTTGCGGTGCTGCGAGCGGTCGTTCTGGCACTGCACGACGATGCCCGTCGGGATGTGCGTGATCCGCACGGCCGAATCGGTCTTGTTGATGTGCTGACCACCCGCGCCCGATGCACGGTACGTGTCGACACGCAGGTCCGCCGGGTTGACTTCGATCTCGATCGAGTCATCCACTTCCGGGTACACGAAGATCGACGAGAACGACGTGTGGCGACCACCCGCCGAATCGAACGGCGACTTGCGCACCAGACGGTGCACGCCAGTTTCCGTGCGCAGGAAGCCGAATGCGTATTCGCCCTCGACCTTGATCGACGCGCTCTTGATACCGGCAACGTCGCCTTCGGACTCTTCCAGCACTTCGGTCTTGAAGCCCTTGCGTTCGCAGTACTTCAAATACTGGCGCAGCAGCATCGATGCCCAGTCGCACGCTTCGGTGCCGCCGGCACCGGCCTGGATGTCGATGAAGCAGTTGGCGGCGTCCATCTTGCCCGAGAACATGCGGCGGAACTCCATGTCTTCGACAATGGCGCGCATGCCTGCGGTGTCAGCCTCGACGGCCTCGATGGTGTCGTCGTCGCCCTCTTCGCGGGCCAGCTCGAACAGCTCGGCGCCGCCATTGAGGTCTTCGTCGAGCTTGGTCAGCGTATGGACCACGCCCTCAAGCGATTTCTTCTCGCGGCCCAGGTCCTGGGCACGTTTGGGGTCGTTCCAGACCTCCGGGTTTTCGAGCTCTTTGTCGACTTCAACTAGACGTTCAGATTTGACGTCGTAGTCAAAGATACCTCCGAAGTTCGTCGGCGCGCGTCTTCAGGTCGGCCAACGTGTTCTGGATGGCATTGAGGCGTTCTGCTTCCATGGTGCAAAAATCCGGTCGGAAACGAGAAATTATAGCGGAATCAAGGGGTTCCCAGCCCGCGCGGGTGGGTGAACCCGGCCTTTTCCGGCATCCCGTGCGGGATTTCTGTGATGGAGGCGGGCGCTTGGGCGGGCTTCGGTTAGCATGGCGGCCAATCCACGTGGTTTTTGGCACTACCCGATGATCATCCACTCGCTGCTCGATACCGATCTGTACAAGTTCACCATGATGCAGGTGGTGCTGCATCACTTTCCTGGTGCGCACGTTGAATACCGCTTCAAGTGCCGCAACACGGGCGTTGACCTGGTGCCGTTCATCGAGGAGATCCGCGCCGAAATCCGCCATCTCTGCACGCTGCGCTTTACCGAGGCGGAACTGGATTACCTGCGCGGCCTGCGCTTCATCAAAAGCGATTTCGTCGATTTTCTCGGCCTGTTCCACCTGAACGAGAAGTACATCGAGGTGCGCCCCGCATCGACCAATGGCGCCGGCAGCGACGGGCAGATCGAGATTGTCATCGCCGGGCCGTGGCTGCACACCATCATGTTTGAGGTGCCGGTGCTGGCCATCGTCAACGAGGTGTTCTTTAGCCGCACGCAGAGTCACCCGCAATGGGACGAAGGCAAGCGCCGCCTGACCAACAAGCTGGGCTCGCTGATGCGCCCCGGCCTGGAAGACTGCCGTATCGCCGACTACGGCACGCGCCGCCGCTTTTCACACACCTGGCATGAGCATGTGCTGCTGGAGACACGCGCGCAGCTCGGCGCCCAATACGCCGGCACCAGCAACGTCTACTTCGCCATGAAGCACGGCATGACGCCGCTGGGCACCATGGCGCATGAATACCTGCAGGCCTGCCAGGCGCTGGGCCCGCGCCTGCGCGATTCGCAGATCTTTGCGCTGGAGACGTGGGCCAAGGAGTATCGCGGCGACCTCGGTATCGCGCTGTCGGACACCTACGGCTTTGACGCCTTCCTGCGCGATTTCGACATGTTCTTCTGCAAGCTCTTCGATGGCGTGCGCCATGATTCCGGCGACCCGTTCGAATGGGGCGAGCGCATGCTCAAGCATTACGACGACATGCGCGCCGAGCCCAAATCGAAGGCGCTGATCTTCTCCGACAGCCTGGATATGCCCAAGGTCATCGCTCTGTATGAGCGTTTTCATGGCCGCTGCAAGCTGGCGTTCGGCGTGGGGACCAACCTGACCAACGACCTGGGCTACACGCCGCTGCAGATCGTCATCAAGATGGTCCGCTGCAATGGCCAGCCGGTGGCCAAGCTATCGGACGCGCCCGAGAAGACCATGTGCGACGATCCTGCTTATCTTACGTATCTCAAGCAGGTGTTTGGCGTGCAATAAGGTTCACGCGATCGCCCAATAAGTTTCAGCGGCGTTGTGCGGTTTGGCGTTGACCGGCTCGTATAATCGACCGATCCCACGCCAGCCGTTCCGGATATGACCACACGAGCCGATTCCCCCGCGCAGGATCCTGTTGATCCGCTCGACACGACCCGCGCACGCGACGCCATTTTCGCGCGCATCCGCAACGCGCAACATCGTCCGAAGCAACCTACGCAAGGCGAGCGCGACGCTGTGGCGGACTATATTGCGCGCCATCCAGCTGGCCCGCGTCCGCCGATGCCCGAAGACCTCGCTACGCACTTTGCCGAGCAGGCACTGAAGATGGCCTCCACGCTGGAGTCTGTTGCCACGCTGGCTGACGTGCCAGCGGCTGCGGCGCGTTATCTGTCCAGCTTGAACCTTGCACCGCGCGCCGTCGCTTGGACTACGCTGCAATCGCTCGACTGGGCGGCCGCTGGCGTCACGGTCGAATTCCGTCCGCCGGTGCGCGAGCCACAAGCCGACCATGACCACGGTGACCTCGTTGGCATTACCGGCTGCTTCTGCGCGATTGCCGAGACTGGCTCGTTGATGCTGCTGTCGGGGCCGGAAAACGTGGCCTCTGCCGCGTTGCTGCCCGAGACGCATATCGCCGTGGTGCCGCAGTCGCGCATCGTCGCCCACCTGGAGGATGCCTACACGTTGATGCGCTCGGAGCGGGGCGAATTGCCGCGCGCGACCAACGTCATCAGTGGGCCCTCCCGCACGGGCGATATCGAGCAGACCATCGTGCTCGGCGCGCACGGCCCGTACCGCGTGCACGTCATTGTCGTGACAGGCGCCTGATACCTGGGTTTGCCCAGGCGGTCCTGTCAAACATGTGTGTACGTTTCATCGGGTAACCGCCCCTAGGCGTTTACACTGGCGTCTTTGTTCGTGTGGCGCGTAACTTTGCGGCGCGCCAATGCTTAGGAGAACGTCTACGTGAAACGCCTCTGGCCCCTTGCCTTCCTGTTTTTCTGTGGCCTGGCGCGTGCCGCCGACGTGAGTGGCGCCGAGCTGTCGTTGTGGTGGGGCGCTCCGTTTGCCGGCATCCTGCTGTCGATTGCCATCGCACCGCTGGTGGCGCCCAAGCTTTGGCATGACCACTACGGCAAGATTGCAGCAGCATGGGCGCTGGCGTTTCTGGTGCCATTCGGCATCGGCTTTGGCGGTGAGTCCGCCGTTGCCTCGGTCATCCACGCCGCGCTTGGGGAGTACATTCCGTTCATCGCGCTGATCGCCGCACTGTACGTGGTGGCCGGCGGTATCTGCATTCGCGGCAATATTCACGGCACCCCAAAACTGAATACGGGCCTCATCGGGCTGGGCACGGTTCTCGCCAGCATCATGGGCACGACCGGGGCGGCCATGCTGCTGATCCGGCCACTGCTGCGCGCCAATGAGGCGCGCCGGCACCGTGCGCACGTTGTCGTGTTCTTTATCTTTCTGGTGGCCAACGCGGGTGGGGCATTGACGCCGCTGGGTGATCCGCCGCTGTTCCTCGGTTTCCTGCAGGGCGTCGATTTTTTCTGGACTGCCAAGTACCTCTGGCGCGAGACGCTGATGATGTGGGTGCTGCTCCTGGCGATCTTCTTTGCTGTCGACAGCTACTTCTATCACACGGGCAAGGAAGAACTGCCCAACATCACCGATGCCACACCCGACGAGGCGGGCCCGCTGCGCTTCGAGGGCAACGTCAACTTCATCCTGCTGGCCGGCATCCTGGGCCTCGTGCTGATGAGCGGGTTGTGGAAGCCCGGCATCGTCTTCAACGTGATGGGCACCGAGGTGTTGCTGCAGAACGTGGTGCGTGACATTGGTCTGGTCTGCATCGCTTTGCTCTCGCTCTGGCTCACGCCTGGCAGCGCGCGCGCCGGCAACGAATTCAACTGGGAGCCCATCCTCGAGGTCGCCAAGTTGTTCGCCGGGATCTTCATCACCATTGGGCCGGTCATCGCCATGCTCAAGTCGGGTGTGGACGGTCCGTTCGCGATGATCGTTCGCCTCGTCAACGACAGCGCCGGGCAGCCGAACAACGCGATGTACTTCTGGGCAACGGGGTTGCTGTCGTCCTTCCTCGACAACGCGCCGACGTATCTCGTGTTTTTCAATACTGCCGGCGGCGACGCCAAGATGCTGATGACCGAGGGCGCCTCCACGCTGGCGGCCATTTCGGCTGCGGCCGTGTTCATGGGCGCGAACACCTACATCGGCAACGCGCCCAACCTGATGGTCAAGGCCATTGCCGAGAGCCGTGGCCTGCAGATGCCGAGTTTCTTCGGCTACATGTTGTGGTCTGTGGGCATTCTGGTGCCGATCTTTGGGCTGATGACCTTCGTTTTCTTCCGCTAACCGAACGTGTGCTGAGCGTATGAAACCCGGAATCCTTGTCACCCGCGCGATGTTTCCTGAAGTGCTGGAGCGCCTGCGCGAAACCTTCGACGTGATCGACAACCAGGCGGATGTCGTCTATCCGCCCGAAGCCCTGGCCGAGCGCCTGCAGGGCCGCGTGGGGTTGCTGTCTAATGCCGCCGACACCATCAACGCCGAGTTGATCAGCCGTGTACCGACGCTGCGTGCGGTGTGCAACATGGCGGTCGGCTACAACAACTTCGATCTGCCGGCGATGACGCGCGCGGGCATTCTCGCCACCAACACGCCAGACATCCTGACCGAGACGACGGCGGACTTTGGCTGGGCGCTGCTGATGGCGGCCGCCCGCCGCGTGCCGGAGTCCGAGCACTGGTTGCGTGCGGGGCAGTGGAAGCGCTGGACGTACGACATGTTCCTCGGCGCCGAGGTGTACGGCAGCACGCTGGGCATTCTCGGCATGGGCCGGATCGGGCAAGCACTGGCGCGTCGTGCGAGCGGCTTCTCGATGCGCGTGATCTATCACAACCGCAGCCGGCTCGCGCCCGAGATCGAGCAGGACACACGTGCAACGTACGTCAGTAAAGAGGAACTGCTGAAGCAGGCCGATCACCTCGTGCTGGTGCTGCCGTATTCCAAGGAAAGCCATCACGCCATCGGCGCGGCCGAGCTGGCACAGATGAAGCCCACCGCCACGCTGGTCAACCTCGCGCGCGGCGGCATCGTCGACGATGCTGCGCTGGCGCAGGCACTGGCTGACAAGCGCATCTTCGCGGCCGGCCTCGATGTGTACGAAGGCGAGCCGAAGGTGCATCCGGCGCTGTTGGAGGCCGAGCATGTCGCGCTCACGCCGCACATTGCCAGCGCCACGTTGGGCACGCGCCTGGGCATGGCCAACATGGCCGCTGACAACCTGATTGCCGCACTCGGTTTCGGCCCGCGCGCAGGCCAGCCGCCCAACCTGTTGAACCCGGACGCGCTGGCTGTGCAGCGCGCCGCTTCCTGATCGAACTGAACGCCCTTATGGATTGGTTGGCTTTACTGACGCTGTTTGGCGTGGCCATTGTGGCCGTGCTGTGTGTACTGATCTGGCGAGGCGTCTCGCGCCCGGCTGCAAATGATGTGTCGCCGATGCTTGCGGCGCTACGCGATGAGCTTGCGCGCGGCAATGAACGCATCGAGCGCGAGTTGCGCGGCGAGATTGGCGAGTCGGCACGTATCGGCCGCAGCGACATCACGCAACAGCTGGGGCAGTTCCAGCAGGTGCTGGCGACGCAGCTCACCAGCGTCGCCACGCTGCAGAACAATCAGATCGACACGTTCGCCCAGCAGCTCACCAAGTTGACGGAGACGAACACCCAGCAGTTGGAAGCCGTGCGCCAGAGCCTGCAGCAGCAGGCCCAACAAGCGCGCGAGGAGCAGGGCAACGCGCTGCGCCGCTTTGGCGAGGCGATGCAACAGCAGCTCGCCCAACTGGGCGAGGGCAACGAGCGTCGCCTGGCTGAGGTGCGTGCCACGCTGGAGCAAAAGCTCAAGGACATCGAGGCCAACAACGCGACCAAGCTTGATGAGATGCGCCGCACCGTTGACGAAAAGCTGCATGCAACGCTGGAGCAGCGCCTGGGTGAATCGTTCAAGCTGGTGTCCGACCGGTTGGAGCAGGTGCACCGTGGGTTGGGCGAAATGCAGGCGCTGGCGCAAGGCGTAGGCGACCTGAAGAAGGTGCTGACCAACGTGAAGACGCGCGGTACCTGGGGCGAAGTCCAGCTTGAAATGCTGCTGGAGCAGATGCTCACGCCCGAGCAGTACGACAAGAACGTCGAAACCGTGCGTGGCACCGGCGCACGCGTTGAATTTGCCATCCGCCTGCCCGGCAAGACCGATGCGGATCGTGACGCCACGGTCTGGTTGCCCATCGACGCCAAGTTCCCGAAGGAGCAGTACGAGCGCCTGCTCGACGCGCAGGAACGCGCCGATGCGGAGGCCGCCGCTACTGCCAGCCGCGAGCTTGAGGTGGCAGTGCGCAAGGAAGCGCAGACCATTCATGAGAAGTACATCGCGCCGCCAGCGACGACGGATTTTGCGATTCTCTTCCTGCCCACCGAAGGACTCTATGCTGAAGTGCTGCGCCGTCCGGGCCTGACGGATGAGTTGCAGCGCAAGTTCCGCGTGACGGTCGCGGGGCCGACCACACTCACGGCCATCCTCAACAGTCTGCAGATGGGTTTCCGCACGCTGGCACTGGAGAAGCGTTCCAGCGAGGTCTGGCAGGTGCTGGGCGCGGTGAAGAGCGAGTTCGGCAAGTTCGGCGATGTGCTGGCCGCGACCAAGAAGACGCTGGAGCGCGCGGTCAGCAACATCGAGCAGGCCGAGGTGCGTACGCGCCAGATGAATCGCAAGCTCAAGGCGGTGGAGGCGCTGCCGAGCGAATCTGCGCAGAACGTATTGGGTTTGGAGTCAGCCGCACCATTGGATGACGAGGTCGAGGCAGAATAAGCCAACGGCATCAGCAAAAGAAAAGGGGCGGAAATTTCCGCCCCTTCTTTTATCCGTCTTCGCCCGGGTCAGGCTTCTTCCGGTACATCGCGCAATGCGATCTCGATGCCGCCAAAGCGTGCGGCGACCCAGTTATACGCGTGGCAGCCAAGCCAGAGCGCGCCAAAACCGATGAGCGCGTTGAGGAGCAAACCGCTCAGAATGGCAATGGCCGGGAGTTCACCCGTGCGGACAAAGCCGGTAAAGAAGACCAGCCCGACGATCGGGAGCGAGAAACATAGGTACACCAACACCAGCGCACGCGCGGTGTGGGCGGGGTGGAGGTAGACAATCTCCCTTTTCATCATGGCGTCACGCAAGCTCTAATCATTCAAACTGGCGCAAAGTGTAGCGAATCGACCGACTCGCCGATACCCGCGCCCTGAGGGTGACGCAAAAAACCGACAATATGCAGCCTTGCTTTAAGCACGAGGCGCCGTGAGCGCCACGCTCGCACTGTGATGGGGCCTGCCTGCAACGACAATATGTCAGACGACACAGGTCTCAGGTCTCAGATCAGCCCATCGAACAGCAGGATCTGTACGGCATCCCCCGCGTTCACCTGGCCCTGCTCGTGTGCGAGCACCACGAAGCAGTTCGCCTCACTCATGGACCGCAGCACGCCCGAGCCTTGCTGGCCGGTCAGGCGGACTTCGAGCTGGCCGCGATCGTTCAGCGCAGCAATGGCGCGCTGATACTCCGTGCGGCCGGGGCGCTTGCGGATTGGCGCCACGCTCACGGCCGGTACCAGCAGCGTGCCTGATTCCGTTGCGCCCATCATGCGCAGCAGGGCGCCGCGCACGAAGTGATAGAACGTCACCATGACCGCCACCGGGTTGCCCGGCAGACCAAACAGGAAGGCGCTGCGGCCGTTGGACGCAATGCGCCCGAAGGCCATGGGTCGGCCTGGGCGCATGGCGATCTTCCAGAACGTCACGTCGCCGAGCTTGGCCATCATCTGTTTGGTGAAATCGGCCTCGCCGACGGACACGCCGCCTGAGGTGATGATCGCGTCGGCGTTCTCGGTGGCGGTGCGGAAGGCGGCTTCGAGCGCGGCCGGATCGTCGCGCACGACGCCCATGTCGATCAACTCCACGCCTAGGCGCGAGAGCATGCCGTGCAGCGTGTAGCGATTCGAGTCGTATACGCAGCCGGCGTCGAGTGGTTCGCCGATGGAGCGCAGCTCGTCGCCGGTGGAGAAGAACGCCACGCGCAGCTTGCGACGCACTGCCACTTCGGCGATGCCAAGCGAGGCGAGCAAACCGATATCGGCTGGGCGGAGGATGCGGCCGGCCGCCAGCGCTGCGCTGCCCCGGGCGAGGTCTTCGCCACGCAGGCGGCGGTTGTCGCCGGTGCGCACGGCGTCGCGAGCAAAGCGGACGTTGTTTGCGTCGCCCTGGGTGAATTCCTGCGGGATCACCGTATCGCAGCCGGCAGGCATCACCGCACCGGTCATGACGCGTACGGCTTCGCCCGCGCCGGGAACCCCATCGAATGCAACACCGGCGTACGCCGTGCCGATCACGCGCAACGACACGTCGCCCGTACCCTGTGAGAGTTCGGCGCTGGCAAAGGCAAAGCCGTCCATCGCCGAGTTGTCATGCGAAGGCACGTCGATGGACGACAGCACATCTTCGGCCAGGACACGGTCGAGCGCGCTGCGGATTGGTACCCGTGCAAAGCCGCTGATGGGCTGCACGAAGTCGCGCATGATGGCTTGCGCCTGCGCGACCGGCAGCGCGTTCGGATCGTAATCGGACAGGCAGGAAACGACGGAGGCGAGGGTGGTCATGACGTCGATGAGGGAGGGGGCAGCGCTCTAGCGGCGCTCGGCCAGGTGGTGCAGTTCTTCCAGCGTGTTGATGTTGGCGAAGGCGGCGGTGTCGTCAAACAACACTTCTACCGTCGAGTGGCGCGCAGTCCAGGTTTCGATCTTACGGCCGCCACCTTGCAGGTAAGCGGTCAGGTCGTCTGCCAGCAGCGCATCGATCAAACAGAACACCGGCTGCACCTGCCTGCGCGGTTGACCATGCGCGTCGGGCTCCAGCGTTACCGGCATGGCGATGCGCGCGTTTGCATCTTCAAGCGCGGCCGATAGCCTGGCAGCCAGATCGGTTGGCACGAACGGCGAATCGCACGGCGCGGTTAGCAGATAGCGCGTTTGGCATTGCTCCAGCCCCGCAAGCACACCGGCCAGCGGTCCGGCGAAATCCGGCACCGAGTCCACCACCACCGGCACGCCAAACGATTCGTACGCGGCCAGGTTGCGGTTGGCGTTGATCAGCATGTGGTCAACCTGTGGCGACAGGCGCATCAGCGTATGCATCGCCATCGGCGCGCCGCGGAATGTCTGCAGGCCTTTGTCGACTCCGCCCATGCGGCTGCCCCGGCCGCCGGCCAGTATCAGGCCGGTGATGTCGGATGTGGAAATCATGTGGTGGGTGGCTGGCGGGCTCAGCCGCCGATGTAGGACATTTCAATACGTCGTCCGCCCTGCGGGCCCGCCGGATGGGCTTGGCCATTGGCGCGCAGTTCCGAGTAGCGATCTGCACGGCCCTGCCAGATGGCGCGGATTGAGTTGGAGAGTTCAAGATCAGTCGCGCCGCCGCGCAGCAGGGCGCGCAGGTCGAAGCCTTCGGTCGCGAACAGGCACAGGTACAGCTTGCCCTCGGTCGAGAGCCGCGCGCGCGTGCAGTCGTGGCAGAACGCTTGCGTGACGCTGGAGATCACGCCGATCTCGCCCGCGCCATCCACGTAGCGCCAGCGCTCGGCAGTCTCGCCGCTGTAGTTGGCCGAAACCGGCTCCAGCGGAAACGCGGCAGACAAGCGCTTGACCACCTCGGCCGACGGCACGACGGAGCCCATCTCCCAGTGGTTGGTCGTGCCCACGTCCATGTATTCGATGAAACGCACGATGATGCCGCTGCCCCGGAAATGGCGCGCCATCGGCACGATCTGGCTGTCGTTGTCGTCTTTCTTGACGACCATGTTGACCTTGAGCGGCGCAAGGCCCACCTTCTGTGCAACCTCGATACCGTGCAGTACCTCGCTCACGGCAAAATCGACGTCGTTCATGCGGCGGAAGGCCACATCGTCGATGGCATCCAGACTGACGGTCACGCGGTTCAGACCGGCGTCCTTGAGCGACTGTGCCTTGCGTGCCAGCAGGGCACCGTTGGTCGTCAGCGTCAGGTCCAGCGGTTTGCCCTCTGCGGTGGTCAGGCGCGCGAGCATCTCGACCAGGCGCTCAATGTCCTTGCGCAACAAGGGCTCGCCGCCCGTGAGGCGGATCTTCTCCACGCCGTGTTCGATGAACAGGCGGGCCATGCGCTCGATCTCCTCGAACGACAGCAGTTCGGAGTGACGCAGGAAGCGGTAGTCCTTGTCGAACACATCCTTCGGCATGCAGTAGACGCAGCGGAAATTGCAGCGATCCGTGACCGAGATACGCAGATCGTGCAGCCGGCGGCCGCGTGTGTCCGTCAGCCAGCCCTGTGCAGGGACGAGCGTGTCCGGCACGGCTGGCACCGTAGCGCGATGGTGCTGGCCGTCGCGCAGATCGTAGAGGGGGATGACGGTTTCGGTCATGGTGTGTTGCGGCGCATCAATCCACAAGGCGGGACGATCACGCTGGAGACATCTTCGAGTGTAGCGCAGCCCCTGTTTGACGCGGGGAGCACAATTCAGTCCCCACGAGCCGTGCACAGGAAAAAGGGCGGCCGAAGCCGCCCTCAGGCAATGCGCCGGCGGTTACCCGCCAGTAGAGCGCTTACTGTTGGTCAGCGCCGCTTTGCACGCGGCCGGTCTCAACCAGGATCATCGGACCTTGCTGGATCGGCGGCAGCGGCTTGCGCTCACGCGGCACGCGCGGCGGCGTGACGGTGCGGGCAGCCTCTTCCTGCGAGGCTTGCAGCTTCTGTGCGTCCGTGTGAACCCACGTCATGCCGACGTTGGTCACCACGCTTTGCAGCGTTTCGACGGACAGCGGCGCAGCCTTGGCGATCGTGCTGACCGGTGCCGGTGCAGCGGCCATTGCAGTTGCGACAGCAGCTTTGGCAGCTTCAACTGCAGGGGCAGCCACCACCACGGCCGGTTCAGTCGGCTGCACAGCAGGCGCGGCAGCGACCGGTGCCACGGCGTCAGCCGCAAGCACGGGCTCCTGGACCACCGGGGCCGGCGCCTCGACCGGTGCGAACGAGGCGGTCTGCACCGGCTCAGTCACGGTCGTGTGCGGTGCCGGCTCGGCGGGCTGGTTGCCTTCAGGCGCAGCATGCACTTCGGTTTCTGCGATGGCGCTTTCGCTGCCTTCCGCGTCGTCTTCACCTTCCGCGCGCACGCCTTCTGCGCCTTCACGGTCACGGCGATAGCGGTTGCGGCCACGACGGCCACGGCGGCGGCGTTCTTCGCCCTCACCGTTGCCTTCTGCGCCCGGCACAACGCCTTCCGCGGTCACGGCTTCCGCCGGCACCGTGGTGTCGAGCAGGGTTTCCGGCACTTGCGGCGCGGCTTGATCGATCAGGCCTTCAGCGGCCACGGCAGCGGCTTCCTTGGCTTGTTGATCACGCTCGCGGTTTTCACGCGGCTCGCGCGGTTCGCGGGTCTCACGACCTTCACGGCCCTCGCGGGCACCTTCGCGCGGCTGGCGCTCACGGCGTTCCTGATTGCGTTCGCGGCGGCCCTGGCCTTCACCGCGGGCTTCCTGACCCTGTTGCGGCTGACGGGCTTCAGCGGTTTCGCGTGCACCGCCTTCGATCTGGGCCGGCTGGCGGTTGCGGTCGCGATTGCCGCGTTGGCCGTCACGTTGACCTTCGCGCTGGCCTTGTTGTTGCTGGCCTTCGCGGGCTTCGTTGCGGTCACGGCCTTGGCGGTTGCCGTCGCGGCCACCTTGTTGCTGGCCTTGACCCTGGCGCTCGCCACGTTCCGCGCGTTCACCACGCTGGCCACGACCACCACGGTCTTGGCGATTGCCACGACCTTGGCGGTTGCCATCTTCCGCACGTTGCTTCGGTGCTTCGACCGGCGCTGCAACCACCGGCTCAGCCGGCTTGCCGCCGAACAGCGACTTCAGCCACGAGATGAATCCGCCTTGGGCAGGTACCGGCGCAGCCACTTGCGGGGCCGGGGTGGCTTCGGCGCGAGCTGGACGCTCCGGACGCGGCACCGACACCGGTGCGGGTTGTTCCGGCGTGATGCCCTTGACGGCCGCTTCCTGACGCGGCTTGGCCGCTTCCTTGCGGGTGCTGTAAGCGGTGTCGGCTTCCAGCTCCTTGGCGGCTTCCTCGGCCATCTTGTAGCTGGCCTTGGTGTCGTCCAGGCGCGGATCGTCGTGGCGCAGGCGCTCCAGCTTGTAGTGCGGCGTTTCCAGATGCTTGTTCGGGATCAGCAGCACATTGACCTTGAAGCGCGTCTCGATCAGGTTGATGTCCGGGCGTTTCTCATTGAGCAGGAACGCAGCCACTTCCACCGGCACTTGGCAGTGCAGCGCGGCGGTATTTTCCTTCATCGCCTCTTCCTGGATGATGCGCAGCACCTGCAGGGCGGACGATTCGGTATCGCGGATGTGGCCCGTGCCGTTACAGCGCGGGCAGGTGACGTGCGAGCCTTCCGACAGCGACGGACGCAGGCGCTGGCGCGACAGCTCCATCAGGCCGAAGCGGCTGATCTTGCCCATCTGCACGCGGGCGCGGTCGTGGCGCAGCGCGTCTTTCAGGCGGGTCTCGACGTCCTTCTGGGCCTTGCTCGACTCCATGTCGATGAAGTCGATCACGATCAGGCCGCCCAAGTCACGCAGGCGGAGCTGGCGGGCGATTTCGTCGGCGGCTTCGAGGTTGGTGCGCGCGGCGGTTTCCTCGATATCCGCGCCCTTGGTGGCGCGGGCCGAGTTCACGTCGATGGCGACCAGCGCCTCGGTGTGGTCGATCACGATGGCGCCGCCCGAGGGCAGCATCACCATGCGCGAATACGCCGATTCAATCTGGTGTTCGATCTGGAAGCGCGAGAACAGGGGAACGTCGTCGCGGTACTTCTTCACCCGATTCATGTTGTCGGGCATCACCACGCTCATGAAGGCGCGGGCCTGATCGTAGATATCATCCGTATCGATCAGGATTTCACCGATATCCGGCTGGAAGTAATCGCGAATTGCGCGAATCACCAGACTGGATTCGAGATAGATCAGCAGCGGCGCCTTGTTGTCGACGGCAGCGCCATCCACGGCCTTCCACAACTGCATCAGGTAGTTCAAGTCCCACTGCAGCTCTTCGGCCGAGCGGCCGATACCGGCGGTGCGGGCGATGATGCTCATGCCATCCGGCACTTCCAGCTGCGCCATGGTTTCGCGCAGTTCCTGGCGGTCTTCACCCTCGATACGGCGCGACACGCCACCACCACGCGGGTTGTTCGGCATCAGCACCAGGTAGCGGCCGGCCAGCGAGATGAAGGTGGTCAGGGCAGCGCCCTTGTTGCCACGTTCTTCCTTCTCGACCTGGACGATCAGCTCTTGGCCCTCAGACAGGGCGTCTTGGATGCGCGCGGTGCGCACGTCCACGCCGGCCTTGAAATAGGCGCGGGCGACTTCCTTGAAGGGGAGAAAACCGTGCCGCTCTTCGCCGTAATTGACGAAGCAGGCCTCCAGCGACGGTTCGATGCGGGTGATGACACCCTTGTAGATGTTGCCTTTGCGCTGTTCGCGCCCGGCGGTTTCGATGTCGATGTCGATCAGTTTCTGACCGTCGACAATGGCAACGCGCAATTCTTCCTGCTGCGTCGCATTGAACAACATGCGTTTCATTGCAACCTCACTCCAATGCCGTGCGAGCACGGCGCTTCATGGAGCACGCGAAGGCGGAGCGGGTGGTCAAAGAATTGCCGGAGTGTCGACCGATAAAAAGACGGTACGACGGGGCACGGGCGAAAGAAATGAGGACATTACACGCGTCACCATGGATGTCAGGGCGGAGTTCGCGGACGCGGTTGGCGTCCTGTCGCGCGTCCTGTCACTCGTGCCACGGGCCCAACGCGTTGTGCGGGTGGGCCGGCGGCGGCGAGTCGCGTGAAGCGACCACAAAGAGCGAATAGACGGCGCGGCGTGTCCGGGCGAAACCCGCGGCGGGCGAATCGGGCGGCGTGCTGCTTGTTGGAGTTTTGCCGCCGGACCGCATGGCAACGCGGTAACCGGATACTGAGCCGGCCGGCACCAACTATGGTGCGGCAAGGGCTTCTTTCACCAAGCGGGCGCCGTATGGAGACCATGTGGCGCCCGCTTTTGAATTCTGTTCTACCAGCTGCTCGTTCTACGCTGGCCGGTTTTGCCGACGTGATCTTTGGTTCACGTCCTGCGCAACGGGACAGCGGTGCGTGCTGCTTTCGTGCCGATTTGACCGGCCACGTGATTAGCTTTGTAACACAAGTGGGTGGGGAATCGGCACGTTCCGGACGGAAACGGTGGCTGTGTACAATACCTGTTGTTTCGTCCCGACCGGCTGTTGCTGGCGCCTAAACGACTGTCCAGCGAGAAAATTATATTGAAAATGAATGAGTTACGCCATCCATTTGATGGGCGCATTCAACAGGCCGCACGTGGCACTCTCGGTGACGCACTCGACGGCAAATCCGTCGCTTATGTTGAAGTCGGTGAAGACGCCGAAGGGCAGCGCATCGACAATTTCCTGATGCGCTTGGCCAAGGGCGTGCCCAAGAGTCATATCTATCGCATCCTGCGCTCCGGCGAAGTGCGCGTGAACAAGGGCCGTATCGACGCCGAATATCGCCTGAAACTCGGTGATCTGGTGCGCATTCCGCCGCTTCGAATTGCTCAGCAGGCGGAAGCGCCGCGCGCGGTGCCGGCGGCCGAATTTACGATCCTCTACGAAGATGCGCATCTGTTGGTGATCGATAAGCCGGCCGGCGTGGCGGTGCATGGTGGCTCGGGTGTCGCGTTCGGGGTGATCGAGCAACTGCGTCAATCGCGCCCGGAGGCCAAGTTCCTTGAGCTGGTGCATCGCCTCGATCGCGAGACTTCCGGTGTCTTGTTGCTGGCCAAGAAGCGCTCGGCACTGGTGGCGTTGCATGAACAGATTCGCGAAGGTCAGCTCGACAAGCGCTATTTCGCTGCGGTAAAGGGCGTCTGGCCGCACAAGCGCCAGCACATCAAGTCGCCGCTGCACAAATTCACGACGCCCGAAGGCGAGCGCCGCGTGCGCGTGCAGGCCGACGGGCAGCCGTCGCACACGATCTTCAACAAGGTTGGGGTGTTTGGGCCTTACACCCTGCTGGAGGCCGAGTTGAAGACCGGCCGCACGCACCAGATTCGGGTGCACCTGGCGCATGCGGGGTTTCCCATTCTTGGCGATGACAAATACGGCGATTTCGCGCTCAACAAGGCGCTGTCGCGTGCGAACGCTTCGCCGCGGCTGGGGCGGATGTTCCTGCACGCACATCGGCTGCAGTTGACGCACCCGCATAGCGGTGAAATCGTCACATTCAATGCGCCGTTGCCGGCCGAGTGCTCCGATTTTCTCAACGCTTTCCAATCTCCAAGCCCCGATTCCGATGCCGCAGCAGCGCTTTGACCTGATCGTCTTCGACTGGGACGGTACCTTGATGGATTCGACGTCGGCCATTACCCGGTCGATCCAGCTTGCGTGCCGGGATCTCGATCTGCCCGTGCCGGATGATGCGCATGCCAGCCACGTGATCGGTCTGGGTTTGCGTGACGCGCTTGAATACGCCGTACCGACGCTCGACCCGGCGGACTACGGCAAGCTGGCTGAGCGTTATCGCTTTCATTACCTCAGCCGCGATTCGCAACTGGTGCTGTTTCAGGGTGTGCGCGAGATGCTCGATGCACTGCGTCGCGAGAACTATCTGCTGGCTGTAGCGACCGGCAAATCGCGTATCGGCCTGCAGCGTGCGCTGGAGGTCACCGGTTTGTCTGGCGTGTTCGACAACACACGTTGTGCTGACGAGACGTTCTCCAAGCCGCATCCGGCGATGTTGCTCGAGCTCACGCGAGACCTCGGCATGGATGTCGGGCGCACGCTGATGATTGGCGACACCACACACGATTTGCAGATGGCCGCCAATGCAGGTGCTGCCGGTGTCGCCGTCACATACGGCGCGCACCCTGCCGATGTACTGCATGCGCTCACGCCGCTGTACTGCGCTCAATCGGTCGCTGATCTGCACCGCTGGCTGACCGACCATGCCTGAAATGACCGAGCCGGTTCGCATCTGCGAAAGCACCGCGCTGGAAGATGGCGGTCTGGGCGTGCGCTTCCCCGTGGAAGTGCGTGGGCGTACGGTGAGCGCTTTCGTCGTCCGCTACGCAGGCGGCGTGCATGGCTACCTGAACCAGTGCGCGCACGTGCCGATGGAGATGGACTGGCAGGAAGGTCAGTTTTTTGAAAGCTCCGGGCTGTATCTGATGTGCGCGACGCATGGCGCCATCTATGAGCCGGATACCGGTCGCTGTGTTGGCGGGCCGTGCCGAGGCTCGCATCTGTCCAAGCTTGATATTGCCGAGCGCAACGGCGAGGTCTGGTGGCAGCCCGATGCGTTGTTTCGTATGCCGGCGCCCACGGCGACGCCGATTCCACCGGCCTGATGGTGCCGTCCATCTTTTTGACCTCCTCGAACGTTCTCCACTTCGTTTATGACCGACTCGAATCCGCCGAAAAGGCCTGAAAACGCTCCCGAAGAGGGCGCCGGCAAACCGGAAGCGCTGGAAGTCACGCAGCATGCCGATCACCCGCTCGAGGCCGAGTTGCGTGACCCGGTCGCCGGCAAGCCTGCATCTGCGGCTCCCGCGTCGGCGCAGGCGCAGCCAAGTGGCTGGGAGCGCGAGGTGCTCGAAAAGGTGCTCATGGCGACGGTGCGCGAGCAACGCGCTGCCCGCCGCTGGCGCATCTTCTTCCGCTTCGTGTCGCTGGGTATCGTCGGCCTGATTCTCTGGGCGTTCGCAAGCTTCGAGGGCGAGACCGTCAGCACCGGCCGCCACACCGCTGTGGTCAACCTTGATGGCGAGATTGCCGCCAACACGAACGCCAGCGCCGAGAACATCAACGCCTCTCTTGAGGCGGCGTTTGCTGATGACAACACGGTCGGCGTGATCCTCAAGATCAACTCGCCGGGTGGGTCGCCGGTGCAGGCAGGCATGATCAACGACGACATCCGCCGCCTGCGCGCCAAGTACAAGAACATCCCGCTGTATGTGGTGGTAGAAGAGATGTGCGCTTCGGGTGGCTATTATGTGGCCGCGGCGGCGGACAAGATCTACGTTGACAAGGCCAGCATCGTCGGTTCGATCGGCGTGCTGATGGATGGTTTCGGCTTTACCGGCCTGATGGACAAGATTGGTGTTGAGCGCCGCCTGCTGACGGCGGGCTCAAACAAGGGGATGCTGGACCCGTTCTCGCCGCTGCCGCCGCAGCAGAAGCAGTACGCGCAGGACATGCTCAACGACATCCATCAGCAGTTCATCGACGTGGTCAAGCAAGGCCGCGGCAACCGTCTGAAGGACGATCCGACATTGTTCACGGGCTTGTTCTGGACCGGCTCGAAGGCGGTTGAACTGGGCTTGGCCGATGGGCTTGGCAGTGCGGATTTCGTGGCGCGCAACGTCATCAAGGCGCCGGATGTGGTCGACTACACCGTCAAGGAAAACTTCGCCTCGCGTGTTGCCCGCAAGCTCGGTACGGCGATGGGCGCAGGGGCCGTCAAGGCGCTGGCCTCGACGGGCCAGCTCAAGCTGCTGATGAAGGAGTAATCAGCGCGCCAGCAACGAGAAGATCGCTGGCCGTTTGTGCAAGTCCATGCGGTCGGCGCGCCAGTCGCTCACGGGCAGGGTCACCACCTGCTCGCTGGGGAGTGTCAGATCCACCGCGATGGAAAGCAGCGTGCCCGGCGCGCAACCCGCCTGGATGGCTTCCAGCAGCGCGCCGTTGCGGTACGGCGTCTCGATAAAGACCTGGGTTTGCCCCGCCGAGCGCGAAAGCTGCTCCAGCGCACGCAGCTTGGTCTTGCGCTCGGCTGCATCCACCGGCAGGTAGCCGTTGAACGCAAAGCTCTGGCCGTTCAGGCCGGATGCCATCACCGCCAGCAGAATCGAACTCGGCCCCACCAACGGCTTTACGCGCACGCCGTGCTGGTGGGCGAGGCGCACAAGGTTTGCACCCGGATCGGCAACGGCCGGCACACCGGCTTCCGACATCAGCCCCGCGTCTTGCCCGGCAATGACCGGCGCCAGCAGTGCTTTCAGTTCTGAGTCCGGCGTCTTGACGTTGAGTTCGCGGATGGTGATTTCCTGCAGCGGGCGCGCCAGCGGCGTGGTATCTGCCAGCTTCTTGAGCAGCGCGCGTGCGGTCTTGGCGTGCTCGGCAACGAAGTAGTCGAGCCGAGCAGTGATCTGCTGCACACCCGCGGGAATCACATCGGGCAGCGGGTCGGCCGCATCGCGCGAGCCGAGTGTGTTCGGGATGAGGTAAAGCGTGCCAGCCATGGCTTAAACGAAGAGAGGGTAGTGCACGTTGCGCAGCATGCTGGTCAGCGCGATGAGCGGCAGGCCGACCAGTGCGGTTGGATCGGACGATTCCACGCGCTCCAGCAGAGCGATGCCCAACCCTTCGGATTTTGCGCTGCCGGCCACGTCGTACGGGTGTTCCAGATGCAGATAGGCGTCCAGTTCGGCATCGGAGAGGTCGCGGAACGTCGCTAGCGTGCGGACATCTTCACTTTGATGTTGCCCGGTGCGGCCGTCGTACAGGCACAGCGCTGAATGGAATGTGACGGTGCGTCCACGCATCCAATGCAATTGAGCGAGTGCGCGAGCATGATCGCCAGGCTTGCCGACCTGCTTGCCGTCCAGCGTGGCCACCTGATCGGAGCCGATCACCAGTGCGCCTGGATGGTCCAACGCCACCTTCTCCGCCTTCTGCCGTGCCAAGCGCAGTGCGGTTTGGTCGGGCGATTCGCCGGGCGCGGGGGTCTCGTCAATGTTCGGCACCACGATTTCGAACGGCAGGCACAGGCGTTCGAGCAATTCCCGCCGATAGGGCGAGCTGGAGCCGAGAATCAGCGGCGGGCGCGAGGCAGAAGTCATAAGTGCTTGAAGATGCAGTGGTTTTTGAGCGAAAACCTTTTGACGTCAGAGGTTTTCGTTCGCTATAATCCCGCGTTTCGCGGTTTGGCCGCGCAGTGTCGCAAACCAGGCGCCCAGGCGCAAGATGCCGAAAGGTGTCGGGGTTCGCGCTCAGGGCGGCACAAATCAGGTTTCTCGCACGTATCAGCAACAGGCGGCAACGCGTTCAGCGGGTTCGATCATGAATTTTCGATCATTCGATCTTTTCGCGTTCATCCGCAGCGGAGAGCAGGTAAGCGGCACGGTCGCCCTGGCCGATATGCCCCGTCTGCTGGCCGAGCAAGCCGCCGATGCGCCGGTTGATGCCAGCAAGCAATTCCGTTGGCAGATGCAGGGTGCGGTGCGCGAGGAAGCCACCGCGGGTCAATCGGCCCGCCAGCGTCTCTTCGTTGATCTGGAGGTGGATGGCTCGGTCTGGCTGCAATGCCAGCGTTGCCTGCACGCCTACGAGCAATCGCTACCGGTGCGTACACGCCTGGAGGTGATGCGTTCGGAGGATGAGGCTGACGCCGCGCCTCTGGATGACGATGAGGCAGATGTCATTGTCGGCTCCCGCCACTTCGACCTGATCACGCAGATCGAAGACGAGTTGCTGCTGGCATTGCCGGTGTCGCCGCGTCATGCAGTCTGTCCGGATGAAGTCTTGCCGGAAGAAACGGAAGCGGAAAAGAAGCCGTCGCCGTTCGCGGTGCTGGCCAATCTGAAGACCAAACATTAGGCGTGCGCAGGGTTTGCGTGCGCTGATGGCAGTACGTTTCACACGCCTACCGGAATGGCTACGCTCCGGCTCCGTGTGATGTGATAAAATCGATCAAATTGCTTAGGAGTCAGTCATGGCTGTTCAACAAAACAAGAAGTCGCCGTCCAAGCGCGGCATGCATCGTTCGCACGACTTCCTCACCACGGCCCCGATCGCTGTCGAGCCGACCACGGGTGAAGTCCATCTGCGTCACCACGTGAGCCCGAACGGCTACTATCGTGGCCGCAAGGTTGTGAAGACCAAGAACGACTGATGCGATTTGCCAGGTCTCTGGCAAGCGCGTTGGGCTGGTCTGAACGCACAGGTTCATGATGCAAACAGAAAAGCGGCAAGCCAATTTGCCGCTTTTTTGTTGCGCAGAATTCGGCAAGGCGTGGTCGGGTTTGTGTACCATACGGCGCCTATGCTGAAGCCGCACGTGAAACCGCAACTCAGACTCGCATGACCATCAAGCTTGCCATCGACTGCATGGGTGGCGATCACGGCGTTGGCGTGACGATCCCTGCAGCGATCCAATTTCTCGCCGCACACGAAGACGTCGAAATGCTGCTCGTGGGGCAGCCCGATGCCATCGCAGCGCAGCTCAAGCGTCTTCACGCTACCGCGAATCCGCGCATCCATGTCGTCCCCGCCTCTGAGGTGGTGTCGATGGATGATCCGGTGGAGATCGCGCTGCGCAAGAAGAAAGATTCTTCGATGCGCGTGGCCGTCAACCAAGTCAAGGAAGGTGCCGCGCAGGCGTGCGTTTCCGCCGGCAACACCGGCGCCTTGATGGCCGTGTCGCGTTACGTTCTCAAAACGCTGGACGGTATCGATCGCCCGGCCATCGCCACCGCTATCCCGAACGAAAAGGGCGCTGGTACCACGGTGTTGGATCTCGGTGCCAACGCAGATTGCGAGCCCGCACACCTTTTGCAGTTCGCGCAGATGGCCTCGGCGATGGTGTCGGTCGTTGAGCAGAAGCCGCGCCCGACGGTGGGCCTGCTTAACATCGGCGAAGAAGTCATCAAGGGTAATGAGGTCGTCAAGCAGGCCGGTGAATTGCTGCGCGGCTCTGACCTCAATTTCTTCGGTAACGTTGAGGGCAACGACATCTTCAAAGGCACCACGGACATCGTCGTCTGCGACGGCTTTGTCGGCAATGTGGCGCTCAAGAGCACGGAAGGCCTCGCCAAGATGATCGGCGAGATGCTGCGAGAAGAATTCAGTCGCTCGTGGTTTACCAAGCTGCTCGCTGTGGTGGCGCTGCCGGTGCTTTCGCGTTTCAAACGCCGTGTTGATCATCGGCGCTACAATGGCGCCGCGTTGCTCGGCCTGCGGGGTCTCGTCATCAAGAGTCACGGTTCGGCCGATGCCTATGCGTTTGAATGGGCGATCAAGCGCGCCTACGACGCAGCGGCCAACGGCGTGATCGCCCGTATTGCGCAGGCGTTCGAATCGCACCACGACGCAGCGGGCGCTGCGCCGGTCTCCACTTCCACTCCGGCCGCCGACGCCGCTTGAGCGCGTTGCCCCCGAGTCAGCACTCACCCCACTGCACATGACACGTTACGCAAGGATCATCGGCACGGGCAGCTATCTGCCGCCCAAGCGGGTCACCAATCAAGAACTGGCTGCACAACTGGCCGAAAAGGGCATCGAGACGAGCGACGAATGGATCGTCACGCGCAGCGGCATTCGTGCGCGCCACTTTGCCGAGCCCGATGTCACGTGTAGCGATCTCGCCGTCCAGGCGGCCGAGCGTGCCATCGAGGCGGCTGGCATCGACCGCTCCGAGATCGACCTGATTCTGGTGGCGACGTCCACGCCAGATTTTGTGTTCCCGAGCACCGCCTGCCTCGTGCAGCAGAAGCTGGGCATCACCAACGGTTGCGCTGCGTTTGACGTGCAGGCCGTGTGCTCCGGCTTTGTCTACGCGCTGTCGACGGCCGACAAGTTCATCCGTGCGGGTGCTTACCGCAATGTGCTGGTGATCGGTTCGGAAGTGTTCTCGCGCATCATCGATTTCAGCGATCGCACGACCTGCGTGTTGTTCGGCGATGGTGCCGGCGCTGTGGTGCTCCAAGCCTCGGACGAACCGGGCATCCTGTCGACCGCATTGCACGCCGACGGCAGCCACGCCAATATTCTGTGCGTGCCCGGTAACGTGGCCGCGGGCGCGATCCAGGGCAGTGCTTTCCTGTACATGGATGGTCAGGCTGTCTTCAAGTTGGCCGTGACGGTGCTCGACAAGGTCGCCCGCGAAGCGCTGGCGGCTGCCGAACTTGAGGCCTCGCAGGTGGATTGGCTGATTCCGCATCAGGCCAACATCCGCATCATGCAGGGCACGACCAAGAAGCTGGGTCTATCGAACGAACGCCTGATCGTCACCGTTGACGAACACGGCAATACGTCGGCCGCTTCGATTCCGCTGGCACTCGATGTTGCCGTGCGCGATGGTCGCATCCAGCGTGGTCAGCACGTGATGCTTGAAGGCGTGGGCGGCGGCTTTACGTGGGGCGCCGCATTGCTGCGCTTCTGATCGACGAATTTCCAGAACGAACAATACGAGCCATGACATTCGCTTTCGTCTTTCCCGGCCAGGGTTCGCAATCGGTCGGTATGCTCAATGCGTTTGCTGACCATCCCGCGGTGGCGGCTACGCTGGCCGAAGCCTCCGATGCGCTGGGTCAGGACATCGGTAAGCTGATCGCCGACGGTCCGGCTGAAGAGCTGAATCTGACGACCAACACGCAACCGGTCATGCTGACGGCGGCAGTGGCTGTCTATCGTGCATGGCAGGCAGCGGGCGGCCCGGCGCCGACCGTCGTGGCGGGCCACAGCCTGGGCGAGTACTCGGCGCTGGTGGCAGCAGGCGCGATCGCCTTCAAGGACGCCGTGCCGCTGGTGCGTTTTCGCGCCAAGGCCATGCAGGAAGCCGTGCCGGTGGGCGAGGGCGGCATGGCTGCCATTCTCGGCTTGTCGGATGACGACGTGCGCGCTGCCTGCGCCGAGGCGTCGGCTGCTGGCGTGGTCGAAGCCGTGAACTTCAACGCGCCGGCCCAAGTGGTGATTGCTGGTGCCAAGGCCGCTGTCGAGAAGGCCTGCGAGATCGCCAAGGCCAAGGGCGCCAAGCGCGCGTTGCCGCTGCCGGTGTCGGCGCCGTTCCACTCGTCGCTGCTCAAGCCGGCGTCGGACCGTCTGCGCGAGTACCTCGCCAACGTGACCGTCAACGCGCCGGTCATCCCCGTTATCAACAACGTGGATGTGGCAGTGGTGAGCGATCCCACAGCCATCAAGGAAGCGCTGGTGCGCCAAGCTGCTTCGCCGGTGCGCTGGGTTGAGACCGTCCAGAAGATGAAGGCTGATGGCATTACCCGCGTGGTCGAATGTGGCCCGGGCAAGGTGCTGGCGGGTCTAGTCAAGCGTATTGATGGCGAAATCATCGGCGATGCGATCTTCGATCCGGCTTCGCTTGAGGCTGTGCTGGGCCAACTCAAATAATCAACGGGATTCGTATGACCCAAGCATTGAACAACCAAGTTGCGCTCGTCACCGGCGCGTCGCGCGGCATCGGTCGTGCCATTGCGCTGGAACTGGCGCGCCAAGGCGCGACGGTAGTCGGTACAGCCACGTCAGATGCTGGCGCGCAAGCCATCACGGCTTACTTTGCCGAAGCCGGTGTGAAGGGCGCAGGCGTGGTGCTCAACGTGAACGATGCTGCGCGCTGCGAAGCCGTCATCGACGAGACCATCAAAACGCATGGTGGCCTGAACATTCTGGTCAACAATGCCGGCATCACGCAGGACAACCTGGCGATGCGCATGAAGGACGAGGAGTGGGTGTCCGTCATTGACACGAACCTCTCCGCCGTGTTCCGCTTGTCGCGTGCCGTGCTGCGCCCGATGATGAAGGCGCGCGGTGGTCGCATCATCAACATCACCTCGGTGGTGGGCTCGGCGGGCAATCCTGGTCAGGCCAACTACGCCGCTGCCAAGGCTGGCGTGGAAGGCATGGCGCGTGCGCTGGCTCGCGAAATCGGCAGCCGCAACATCACGGTCAATTGCATCGCACCGGGCTTCATCGATACCGATATGACCAAGGTTCTGTCGGAAGAGCAACATACAGCGCTGAAGGCGCAGATTCCGCTGGGCCGTCTGGGCGCGCCGGAAGACATTGCCAGCGCGGTTGCCTTTCTGGCGTCACCGGCAGCGGGCTACATTACGGGCTCGACGCTGCACGTCAACGGCGGCATGTACATGGGATAAGGAAGCCGTCCCGGCGGCGATTGTGCAGGGTCTTGCGCATGCGCAGAATTCTGTGGAATCGCTGAATTAACAGGCTTTTAGCATCATGTTGGGCGCAGTTTTTGCAAGGATTCAAGCGCGGTTTTTCGCCGCGCAAACCTGCTAGAATGCGCGCACTTTTTGTCGAATACTTCCCTGGAGGGTTAAATGGACAACATCGAAGCACGCGTCAAGAAGATCGTCGCTGAACAACTCGGCGTCGCTGAAGGCGACATCAAGAACGAATCGTCGTTCGTGAACGATCTGGGCGCGGATTCGCTCGATACGGTTGAGCTGGTGATGGCACTGGAAGACGAGTTCGGCATGGAAATCCCGGACGAGGAAGCCGAGAAGATCACCACGGTGCAACAAGCTATCGATTACGCGACCGCCCACGTCAAGGCGTAAGCGTCAATCGATCTCTTGACATCGCGGGCCACAGAAAGGGCGGTTGTCCGGTTTGACCGGGTGGCGCACTTTCTGTGGCCTTTGTCGCTGATACAGAGTTGCAGGAAAGCATAGTGAGCCGTCGTCGCGTAGTCGTAACCGGCCTGGGGCTGGTCTCTCCGGTAGGAAACTCGGTCGCCGAAGCATGGGCCAATCTGGTCGCCGGCAAGACTGGGATCGCCACCATCACCAAATTCGATCATTCCGCGCTGGCCGTGCACTTCGCTGGTGAAGTGAAGGGCTTCAATGTCGAGGAATATGGTATCCCCGCCAATGAGGCGCGCCGCATGGATACCTTCATCCACTACGGCATTGCCGCGGGCGTGCAAGCGCTCAAGGATAGCGGGCTGGAGATCACCGAGGCCAACGCCGAGCGCATCGGCGTGCTGGTCGGCTCCGGCATCGGCGGTCTGCCAATGATCGAAGATACCCACGCTGAATACACGAATCGCGGCCCGCGCCGCATTTCGCCGTTCTTTGTGCCGGGTTCGATCATCAACATGATTTCGGGTCACCTGAGCATCATGTTCGGCCTGAAGGGCCCGAACCTGGCAGCCGTGACGGCCTGTACAACGGGGCTGCACAGCATCGGTCTGGCGGCTCGCCTGATTCAGGCCGGCGATGCTGATGTGATGGTTGCCGGTGGTGCCGAGTCGACCGTCTCGCCGCTGGGCATTGGTGGTTTTGCCGCGGCGCGCGCATTGTCGACCCGCAACGATGACCCCGCCACCGCGTCCCGTCCGTGGGACAAGGACCGCGACGGGTTCGTGCTGGGTGAGGGTGCCGGCGTGGTGGTGCTCGAGGAGTACGAAGCCGCCAAGGCGCGTGGCGCTACGATTTACGCGGAAGTCGCGGGCTTCGGCATGAGCGGTGACGCATTCCATATGACCGCACCGAATATGGATGGCCCGCGCCGTTGCATGCTCAACGCGCTGCGCGATGCTGGCATCAACGCCGATCAGGTCCAGTACCTGAATGCGCATGGCACGTCGACGCCGCTGGGCGACAAGAACGAATCGGATGCCATCAAGGCGGCTTTCGGCGACCATGCCAGCAAGGTTGTCGTGAACTCCACGAAGTCCATGACCGGTCACTTGCTGGGCGGGGCGGGGGGGCTGGAGTCGGTGTTTACGATTCTGGCGTTGCACAACCAGGTGTCGCCGCCGACCATCAACATCTTCAATCAGGATCCCGAGTGTGATCTCGATTACTGCGCCAATACCGCGCGTGATATGAAGATCGACGTGGCCGTGAAGAACAACTTCGGCTTCGGCGGGACCAACGGCACGTTGGTGTTTACGCGTCCGTAACGCTATCCGGCGCGCAGCCTCAGGGTTGTGCGCCGTTTTCGCTCCCCATCTTGGTTGTTCAGCGCATCGTTTTCCCGGCGCCGTATCGGCGGTTGTGTGCCGTCGGTCGGCTCTGCATGGCAAGCCTTGTTTGCTTTGTCCTGCTCTGGTTAGCCTGTGCGTGGGGTGCGGCGCTCCCGATGCTGACGTGGGTCGGGATCGGCGCACTGGCAGTGGTGGCTTGCATTCCGCTGGCAGTGAACCGTTCACCGCTTGCGATGGAACTGATGTGGCGCGCTCGTCTCAAAGCAGATGGTGAACCAGGCCAGCCTATCTGGCAGGTCCGGTTGGAAATGCCCCAAGCGGTCCGAAATGCGCTTCTGTTATGGTCTTGGTCTCTCGGCGAGCGCGTCTTGATTCTGGGTGTCGCGCAGCGCGGGTGGTGTCCACAGATCTTTGTGCTGATGCCACCCTGGTTTACTGCCGGGCTGCTGCGCCGCATACGAAGTCTGTTGCGTCTGGGGCCGCCTCCGATGGCTACTCAGGCGACCGGTGTGTCGTAGGTAAAATACAACGTTTCGAAGTCACAAAAATTCAAGGCGATACACTGCAGGTGAAGAATCCGTGAGTGAACGCGAAGCCGACCAGATCCTCGTCGAGCGCGTCCAGCAAGGCGACAAGCGGGCGTTTGAGTTGCTGGTGGTCAAGTACCACCGCAAGATCATTCGTCTCGTCTCGCGCCTGATCCGTGACCCGGCCGAAGTCGAGGATGTGGCACAGGATGCCTTTATCAAGGCCTACCGTGCGTTGCCCCAGTTCCGGGGTGAATCCGCGTTCTATACGTGGCTGTATCGCATTGCCGTCAACACGGCGAAGAATTACCTGGCGACACAGGGCCGGCGCCCTGAGTCGTCCAGCGACATTGACACCGAAGAGGCTGAAACTTTTGCCGACGGTGAACAACTAAGGGATATCAATACGCCGGACTCCATGCTGCACACCAAGCAGGTGGCCGAAACGGTCAACCGTGCGATGGAGGCGCTGCCCGAGGAATTGCGTACCGCAATCACGCTCCGGGAGATCGAGGGTCTGAGCTATGAGGAAATCGCCGAAGCGATGGCGTGCCCAATTGGGACGGTCCGGTCACGGATTTTCCGGGCTCGCGAGGCGATTGCCGAGAAATTGCGCCCCCTGCTGGGAACGGTGGAGGGCAAACGGTGGTAGCCAGCCGATATGACAAGCCGGCGGCCGCGGGCGTAAGCCCCGGCTGCAAACGGTGAAACCTCGGGAAGTCTTCTCTCGGATCGTTGATTGGACGTTGGAGTTTTTGGGGTCGGGAAATGGGTCAGGCTCAAATGCAGGCAGCAGAAGCGGAATTCGCGCAGCGTATTTCCGCGTTGATGGACGGTGAAGTGGCGGCGCACGAGGTGTCGTCGGCTGTCGAACTCGCCAAGGACGGCGAGGGCGCGGCGCACTGGCGCGAGTATCAGCTGATCGGTGACGTGCTCCGGTCGGAAGACCTGCTGAACACGCGCTCCTCCGAAGATTTCCTTAGCCGGTTCTCGGCCAAGCTCGACGCCGAGCCGCATCTGCTGGTGCCGGCCGTGGCGCAGCGCGCGCAAGCCGAAGAGAGGCATCGCTTCCTGGTCCGCCCCTCGTGGGTCCGCCGGATCATGCCAACGACTGCCGTGGCTGCGGCGGTGGCGGCCGTTAGCTGGGTGGTCGTGCCGCAATTGCGTGGTCCCGCCGACAGCGGAGCCTCGCCGGCACTGGTTGCCAAGGCGGTACAGGGTGCCGACGCACCGGGCGTGACGCTGGCCTCGGCCGACAATACGCCCATGATCCGCGACGCCCGCCTGGACGAATACCTGAGCGCGCATCGGCAGTCGGCGACCAACGGCATGGTGGTTCCGTATCTGCGTGCGGTGGCCAACGCGGTGTCGAACACCCAGGACTCCAATCAGGAATAATGCGGGCATCCATGTCGAAGGTGTGGCACCCCGTTGCCGGGGCAGGCGCCCGCAAGCTGCAGGCCGTTCGTCGGTCCGTTTTCCTTCTTCTCTGTGCATCGACGCTGGCTGCCGCTGCGCAGCCGCAAGTCGAACCCATGCCGCGCAAGGAGGCCGCCTCGTGGCTGGCCAAGATTCATCGCGCGGCACTCAAGCAGAACTATGTCGGCACGCTGACGTACCAGCGTGGTACCGGCATGCATTCCACGCGCATTCAGCACTACGCCGATCTCTTCAACAACGAGTACGAGCGCGTTGAAGCGCTGGACGGCAAGCAGCGCGAGATGCTGCGTCAGAACGACGTCGTCCGGAACCTGATCTACGACGTCAAGCTGGTCGTGACCGAGAAACAGGAGCACAAAGACAGCTTCCCGGCGCTGCTCGCCACGACCAATGGCGACGTGCTTGACCAGTACGACATGCGTCACCTGCCGTCTGAGCGCGTGGCCGGCATGGATTGCGAAGTCTTCCAGCTCGATCCGAAAGATGGCTTCCGTTATGCCTATCGCATCTGGGCTGACCGCAACAGCGGTTTGCTGATGCGTGCACAGACCATCGGCGACGACGGCAAGGTGCTGGAACAGGTTGCCTTCTCGCAGGTCGAGGTGGGTGTGCCGTCGGAAAAGCAGAAGATCATTGCGGCGCTCAAGAATCTGAGTGGCTGGAACCAATACGAGATCGTGACACAGCCGACCAACCTGGCTGATCAGGGTTGGACCATCGGTACGCCCATCAAGGGTTTCCAGAAGATTCGCGAAGTGCGTCGTCCGCTGGGCGATATTGCGCCGGCGGGCAAAGGCAGTTCGAGCTTCGAAGTGCAGCAGGTCGTGTTCAGCGACGGGCTCGCCGGATTGTCGCTCTTCATCGAGCCGGTTTCCGAGAAGCGCACGCGCCGCGAGGGCTTCATTTCGCAGGGTGCGACACACGTGATGGTGCGCCGCATTGCCGATTTCTGGCTGACGGTGGTGGGCGAAGTGCCGTTTGCTACCATCAAGCAATTCGGTGCAGCGGTCGACTACAAGCCGGTTTCCGCCAACGCGACCAACTCGGCAACCAACAAGCCGGCCAACGCACCACAATAAGCCGGCGCCTGCCTCAAGCTGCGTGACTAGATCACGCAGCGCATTTCTCTATCTGACTTTGTTCCGGGGAGCCTTCATGCGTACCGCTCGAACCGTTCATGCCTTGCGTCTGTTGTGCGTTGCTGCCCTCATGGCGGCTGGAGGCGCGCTCTTGCCCGCCCATGCGCAGAATGCGACCGGCAGCGTGGCCACCGGCACGTACGGCTTGCCCGATTTTGCCGACCTGGTCGAGAAGGTCAGCCCCGCTGTCGTCAACATCCGTACGACCGAGAAGGTCCGCATGCAGGGCGGCCCGAGCGACGATGACATGGCCGAGTTCTTTCGCCGTTTCTTCGGCGTGCCGATGCCTGGCATGCCCGGTCAGGGGCAAGGTCAGAAGCGCCGCAGCACACCGCAGCCGCAAGAAGAAGAGCAGAGCCGTGGTGTCGGTTCCGGCTTCATCATTTCCGGCGATGGCTACATCTTGACCAACGCCCACGTGGTGGATGGCGCCGAGACCATCTACGTGACGCTGCTCGACAAGCGTGAGTTCAAGGCCAAGCTGATCGGCTTGGACAAGCGTACCGATGTCGCTCTCGTCAAGGTGGAGGCCAGTGGCCTGCCGAGCCTGAAACAAGGGGATTCCGACAAGGTGCGCGTGGGTGAGTGGGTGCTGGCGATTGGCTCGCCGTTTGGGCTGGACAACACGGTCACGGCTGGCATCGTGTCGGCCAAGGGGCGCGATACGGGCGATTATCTGCCGTTTATCCAGTCGGATGTGGCCGTCAATCCGGGCAACTCAGGCGGCCCGCTGATCAACCTGCGTGGTGAGGTGATCGGCATCAACAACCAGATTTATAGCCAGAGCGGCGGCTATATGGGCATCTCGTTCTCGATCCCGATCGACGAGGCGATGCGTGTGGCTGAACAGCTCAAGGCGTCGGGGCGCGTGACGCGGGGTCGCATCGGCGTGGCCATCGATAACGTACCGAAGGACGCGGCGGAATCGCTGGGCCTGGGACGGGCGCGCGGTGCCTACGTGGGCAACGTCGAGGCGGGTGGTCCGGCCGACAAGGCGGGCATCGAAGCGGGCGACATCGTTCTGAAATTCAATGGCCGCGATGTCGAGCGCGCGGGCGACCTGCAGCGCCAGGTTGGCGAGACCAAACCGGGCACGCGTGCGACCGTGCAGGTCTGGCGCAAGGGCACAACGCGCGATTTGTCTGTGACTGTGGCTGAGCTGCAGGCTGATACCAAGGTCGCGCAGCGCGGCAAGGGTTCCCAGCCCGACAACAGCCAGCAGGGTCCAGGCAAGCCGAATGCGCTGGGATTGGTGGTGGCCGATCTGTCTGAGGGCGCGCAGCGCGAGTTCAAGACCAAGGTGGGGGTCGAGGTGCAAGTGGCGGAAGGTCCGGCGGCACGGGTCGGCATCCGCGCTGGTGACCTGATTCTGCGCGTGGGCGATACCGACATCACCAGCGCCAAGCAGTTCAACGACGTGGTCGGCAAGCTCGACAAGAACCGCATGGTGGCCGTGTTTGTGCGTCGAGGCGATGCCACGCAGGTGGTGACGATGCGTCCGAGTGCGGCGCGTTCGGGCAGCGGTCAGTGATTGAGCTGACGCTCTACGGCCGCACGTACTGCCATCTGTGCGACGACATGAAGGTCGCGCTGGAACCGCTCCGGCGTGATTTTTCTTTTCTTTTGCACGAGGTGGACGTCGACAGCGATCCGGCGCTGGAAGCGCGTTTTGGCGAACTGGTGCCGGTGCTCATGACCGGCGCGCCTGACTCGCAGTTGGGGGGAGCGCAGGAGTTGTGCCACTACTTTGTGGATGTGCCTGCCGTTCAGGGCTGGCTGGCCGCACAGACGACGCGGGCCTGATCTCGGCAGCGCCGCAAAAAGAGGCGCGGGAGGCCCCCTGAAATCCGGTAAAATCGACTGTTAGCGCCGATTTTTGCATCGCATGATTTTGCGTCGCAACCTTGGCTTCAAATCCAATTCTCCTGCCGGTGCCGTCCTGAGCGCGCCGGCTATGCCGGACTCGCCACACGTGGCCCGGCAACGCGCCCCTGGGATGGGCGCTTTTCGACGCATTCGATGGACAATATCCGCAATTTTTCGATCATCGCCCACATCGACCACGGCAAATCGACGCTGGCCGATCGCATCATCCAGTTGTGCGGCGGCCTCTCCGACCGCGAGATGGAAGCCCAAGTGCTGGACTCGATGGACATCGAGAAGGAGCGCGGCATCACCATCAAGGCCCAGACCGCCGCGCTGTCCTACAAGGCGCAGGACGGCAAGATCTACAACCTCAATCTGATCGACACCCCGGGGCACGTCGACTTCAGCTACGAAGTCAGCCGCTCGTTGTCCGCCTGCGAGGGTGCGCTGCTGGTGGTGGACGCGTCGCAGGGCGTGGAGGCGCAGACAGTCGCCAATTGCTACACCGCCATTGAGCTGGGCGTGGAAGTGGTGCCGGTGCTCAACAAGATCGACCTGCCCGCAGCCGACCCGGACAACGCGATCCAGGAAATCGAAGATGTGATTGGCATCGACGCGACGGATGCGACGCGCTGCTCGGCCAAGACCGGTGTGGGTGTGGCGGACGTGCTTGAGGCGTTGATCGCCAGGGTGCCTGCGCCCAAGGGCGATCCGGATGCGCCGCTGCAGGCGCTGATCATCGACTCGTGGTTCGACAACTACGTCGGCGTGGTGATGCTGGTGCGCGTGGTGAACGGCACGTTGCGCGCCAAGGACAAGGTTCTGCTGATGGCCACGGGTGCGCAGCATCTGGTGGAGCAGGTGGGCGTGTTTTCGCCGAAGTCGGTTCCGCGTGAATCGCTGTCGGCAGGTCAGGTTGGCTTTGTCATCGCGGGTATCAAGGAGCTGAAGGCTGCCAAGGTGGGCGACACCATCACCCACGTGGCCCCGCGCAAGGCCGAGGCGCCGCTGCCAGGCTTCAAGGAAGTCAAGCCGCAGGTGTTTGCCGGCCTGTATCCGGTGGAGGCCAACCAGTACGAAGCGCTGCGTGAATCGCTGGAGAAGCTCAAGCTCAATGACGCTTCGCTGCAGTACGAGCCGGAAGTCTCGCAGGCGCTGGGCTTTGGCTTCCGCTGTGGCTTCCTTGGCCTGCTGCACATGGAGATCGTGCAGGAGCGTTTGGAGCGCGAGTTCGACATGGACCTGATCACCACCGCGCCGACGGTGGTCTATCAGGTGCAGCAGCGCGACGGCACCATGGTGCAGGTGGAAAACCCGGCCAAGATGCCGGCGGACCCGAGCAAGATCGAGGCGATCCTGGAGCCGATCGTTACGGTCAACCTGTACATGCCGCAGGAATATGTGGGCGCCGTGATCACGCTGTGCGAGCAGAAGCGCGGCTCGCAGATCAACATGAGCTACCACGGGCGCCAGGTTCAACTGACGTACGAGATCCCGATGGGCGAAATCGTGCTGGACTTCTTTGATCGCCTGAAGTCGGTCTCGCGCGGCTATGCGTCGATGGACTACGAGTTCAAGGAATATCGCGTGTCTGACGTGGTCAAGGTCGATATCCTGATCAACGGTGACAAGGTCGATGCGCTGTCCATCATCGTCCACCGCTCCAACAGCGCTTACCGTGGCCGCGAAGTGGCCGCCAAGATGCGCGAAATCATTCCGCGCCAGATGTACGACGTGGCTATCCAGGCTGCCATCGGCGCCAACGTGATCGCACGTGAAAACGTAAAGGCGCTGCGCAAGAACGTGCTGGCCAAGTGCTACGGCGGCGACATCTCGCGCAAGAAGAAGCTCCTCGAGAAGCAAAAGGAGGGCAAGAAGCGCATGAAGCAGGTGGGCACTGTTGAAATTCCGCAAGAGGCGTTCCTCGCCATCCTGCGCGTCGAAGAAAAATAACCCCGGACGAATCTCTCACACATGAACTTCGCCCTGATTTTGTTTGTTCTCGTTGTCATCACCGGGATTGCCTGGGTGGCTGACAAGCTTGTGTTCCAACGCCAGCGCCAAGCGGCTGCGGCGACAGCGCTGGCTGAATTCGATGCGCGCGCACAAGTGCAGGCGCAGTACGGCGGTGGTGGCGACATCGGCGCAGCGCGTCTGCAACTGGCCGAAGACAAGCTGCGCCAGCCCTGGTGGCTTGAGTACACCGCAAGCTTCTTCCCGGTAATCGCGGCAGTGTTCCTGCTGCGCTCGTTCGTGATCGAGCCGTTCAAGATTCCGTCGGGCTCGATGATCCCGACCCTGCAGATCGGCGATTTCATCCTTGTCAACAAGTACACGTATGGCATTCGTCTGCCGATCGTGAACAAGAAGATTGTCGATCTGAACCAGCCGCAGCGCGGCGACGTGATGGTCTTCCGTTACCCGAAAGACGAGTCGATGGATTACATCAAGCGCGTGATCGGCGTGCCGGGTGACGTGGTCAAATACGACAACAAGCGCCTGACGGTGAACGGCCAGCCTGCCACCTATGCGCCGCAGTCCGACTACCTCGACGGCGAGCGCCTAACGTACTCCAAGCAGTACCAGGAGACGCTCGGTACCGTCTCGCACAACATCCTCAACGACGCCGATCGTCCGGCCTACGTGTCGGGTCCGGACGATTTTCCGTTCCGCGAAAACTGCACTTACAATCAGACCGGTTTTACCTGCAAGGTACCTGCAGGTCACTATTTCATGATGGGTGATAATCGCGACAACAGCGCGGACTCCCGTTACTGGGGCTTCGTGCCGGACAAGAACATCGTCGGGAAGGCGTTCTTCATCTGGATGAACCTGGGTGACCTGAAGCGGATCGGCAGCTTCCATTGATCCGGTAAGTGACTCAAAATTCTCTTATTGAAACTCGGCAATTGCACAACGGGGGAAATGCAATGCGGATTCGTCAGGCCGGTCTGAAACGCCAGTCGCGCGGGATTTCGATGTTCGGCATCCTGATCGGCATTATTGTGTTGATCACGTTCGTGCTGCCAGCAATCCGGTCCGTTCCAAGCCTGATGGAGTATCAAGCGATTACCCGCGCAGTGAAGCAGGCACGCGAGCGTGCTAGCACGCGTGAAGAGGTGTCCAATGCATTCGACAAGCAGGCCGCCATTGATGACATCAAGTCGATCAAGGGCGAGGATCTGGACGTGCTGGATGCAGGTGGCTCCATTCAGGCAGTGCGCTTCTCGTACAAGCGCGAGATTCCGCTGTACGGCCCGATCGGCTTGGTGATTACCTATTCGGGAACCCAGCGTTGACATGAGTTTGGATGCATTGCAGCAACGCCTTGGCTATCGCTTCAGCAAACCGGAGTTGCTGCAGCAGGCGCTCACCCATCGCAGCCACAGCGCGATGCATAACGAGCGCCTGGAGTTTCTGGGGGATTCGATCCTGAATTGCGCTGTCGCAGACATGCTCTACGGCATGTTCGGCAAGCTGGATGAGGGCGATCTCTCGCGCGTGCGGGCCAACCTAGTCAAGCAGCAGGCGCTGTACGAGATTGCTCAGATGTTGCAGTTGCCTGACGCATTGCGCTTGGGCGAGGGCGAGTTGAAGAGCGGTGGCTTCCGCCGGCCATCCATCCTGGCGGATGCGTTGGAGGCGATCTTCGGTGCGGTGTTTCTCGATGGCGGTTTCGATGCCGCTCGCACGCTGATCCGCAAGCTGTATATCCCGATCCTGGAGCAGGTCGACCCGCGCACGCTAGGCAAGGATGCCAAGACGCTGCTGCAGGAGTACCTCCAAGGTCACAAAATTGCGCTGCCGCTGTACACGGTGGTTGCCACCCACGGCGCGGCGCATAATCAGCAGTTCGAGGTCGAGTGCACGATTCCGAAGCTGGAGATTCGCGTTTCCGGCAGTGGGGCATCGCGGCGCGCGGCCGAACAATCGGCGGCCAAACTGGCCCTGGATGAAGCGCATCGCCTGGTGCCGCAGCTCGTCAAGCGCAGCCGCGCCGAGCGCACAGGCAAGACGCGCAAGCAGGCCACACCGCCCGATCCGCAGTTGTCTCTCAGGTTGAAGGAATAATCAGGTAAATGAGCGACACCCCATTGCAGCCTCCGCAACCAGAATCTGGTGCCCCGGAGGGGTTCCGCTGCGGCATGGTCGCCATCGTTGGGCGCCCGAACGTTGGCAAATCCACGCTGATGAATGCCCTGGTGGGCCAGAAAGTCAGCATCACGTCGCGCAAGGCGCAGACCACGCGTCATCGCATCACCGGCATTCAAACCACGGACGACGCGCAGTTCGTCTTCGTCGATACGCCGGGCTTCCAGACGCGCCATGCCACCGCGCTGAACCGTTCGCTTAACCGCGCGGTCACGTCCACGCTCACGTCGGTGGATGCCGTGCTGTTCGTGGTCGAAGCTGGTCGCTATGGCCCGGACGACGAGAAGGTACTCTCACTGCTGCCGCGCGAGACGCCCGTGATCCTGATCGTCAACAAGGTCGATCGGCTGGATGGCTACACGCGTGCCGAGATGGTCGCTACGTTCCTGCAAGACATGGCGCAGGTGTTTCCGTTTGCCGAAATCGTGCCGATGTCGGCCAAGAACCGCGATGACATCGACCGCCTGCTCGGCATCGTGCGCCCGTACCTGCCGGAAGGCGAGCCGATGTACGACCCGGAAGCGTTGACTGACCGCAGCGAGCGCTTCCTGGCCGCAGAAATTGTTCGCGAGAAGGTCTTCCGCTGGACCGGGGACGAATTGCCGTACTCCAGCACCGTCGTCGTCGACAAATTCGAGACCGAAGGCCGCCTGCGCCGCGTGTTCGTCACCATTCTGGTGGACCGTGACGCGCACAAGGCGATGATCATTGGCGCCAAGGGTGCCAAGCTCAAGCAGATCTCTACCGAAGCCCGCATGGACATGGAAAAACTGTTCGACGGCAAGGTGTATCTGGAGGTCTGGATCAAGGTCAAGAGCGGCTGGGCCGACAACGAAGCCGGCCTGCGCGCCTACGGCTACGAGTAGCCGCCTAACCGTTTGCCTTTAGCTGGCAACTCCACACACGCTCGATGGCGGGACGATCCGATCCGATTCCGGACGAGGCTGCGGAATGGCTGGCAGAGGAAGGCGTTGCCGGCGCCGCGCCGCGCAGGAGCTTTCCTGCCGGGCGCTCGGAGACGCGCGTTGCGGCGCAGCCGGCCTTCGTGCTGCACAGCTACCCGTACCGCGAGACCAGCCTCATCATCGACGTTTTCACGCCGGACTACGGCCGCATGGCGCTGGTCGCCAAGGGCGCCAAGCGACCGCATTCGGCGCTGCGTGCGGTGCTGCAGACGTTCCAGCCGCTGTCGGTGTCATGGAGTGGCCGCGGTGATGTGCGTACGCTGACCCGCGCCGAGTGGGTTGGCGGCATGGTCCCGCTCGGTGGCGAAGGGCTATTGTCGGGCTTCTATCTGAACGAGCTGCTGGTCAAGTTCGTTGCCCGCGAAGACGGCCACCCGGTGCTGTTCGCGCACTACGTCGAAACACTCAATAAACTCGCGCACGGTGAGCCCGCTGCGTTGACACTGCGCGCGTTCGAACGTGTGCTCCTGCGGGAAACCGGCTTTGCTGCCCAGCTCGACCGCTGCATTGACGGTGAGCCGGTGCAGGCCGAGGGCGACTACGTTTATCACCCTGAACGCGGCATCCGCCGCGCGTTGCCGAGCGATCCCTCCTCCTGGCCTGTGCTGCGCGGTCAGACACTGATCGACATGGAGCGCGACGACTACGCCTCACGCGCCACAACTGCCCAGCAGAGCCGCAGCCTGATGCGTTTCCTGCTGCATTATCATTTGCACGGCACGCCGCTTTCGACGCGCCAGATCCTGATCGACTTGCAGAAACTATGATCTTTCATGCTTCGCCGGGCGTTATCGACCTGGGCATCAACATCGACCACGTCGCCACGTTGCGCAACGCGCGCGGCACCACCTATCCGGATCCGATTGCAGCGGCGTTGCTGGCGGAAGAGGCCGGCGCTGATCTCATCACGCTGCATCTGCGCGAAGACCGTCGTCATATCAAGGATGCCGATGTGCGTGCGCTGCGCCCGCAACTTCGCACGCGCATGAACCTGGAGTGTGCTGTCACGCAGGAGATGCTCGACATCGCCTGCGATATCGGCCCGCAAGACGTGTGTCTCGTGCCGGAGCGCCGCCAGGAGGTGACCACCGAGGGTGGCCTGGATGTGGTGGGCGGCTTTGCCAAGGTGCAGGCAGCGTGCAAGCAACTGGCCGATGCGGGCATCCGCGTGTCGCTGTTCATCGATCCGGATGCGGCACAGATTGAAGCCGCAGCTGCCGCTGGCGCACCCGTCATCGAACTGCACACGGGGCGCTATGCCGAAGCCACCGACGATGCCGAGCTGAAGGCGGAACTCGTCCGCATCGAAACGGCCGTGGAAGAGGGCATCCGCTGGGGCGTGCGCGTGAATGCCGGCCACGGCCTGCACTATACGAACGTGCAACCGATCGCGGCCATCGCGGGCATCCACGAGCTGAACATCGGCCATGCCGTTGTGGCGCATGCTGTGTTTGCCGGCTGGCAAAACGCGGTGCGCGAGATGAAGGCGATCATGGTGGCGGCGCGCTTGTCGTCCATGACGCCCACTGCGGCCCATCCGGGCGTGCCCGTATGAGCGAGCAGGCTGCCGCCGCCACGGTGTCCGGTGCCATCTACGGCATCGGGACCGACATCATCCAGATCGAGCGTGTCGAGGGCGTGATGCAGCGGACCAACGGCCGCTTTGCCGAAAAGGTGCTCGGGCCCGATGAACTGCGTGTCTACCACGCCCGTAAGGCGCGCTCCGAGCGCCGCGGGCTGGCCTTTCTGGCGACGCGCTTTGCCGCCAAGGAAGCCGTGTCCAAGGCCATCGGCCTGGGCATGCGCTGGCCGATGACGTGGCGCGCAGTGCAGACGCTCAACTTACCCTCCGGGCAACCTGTGGTGCGCTACAGCGGCGAACTGGCCGACTGGATTGCACAGCATGGCCTCCATATTCAGATCAGCGTGACGGACGAGCGCGACTACGCTGTCGCCTTTGCCGTCGCCGAGTTGCAAACGAAACCCACCGCATGAATTCCACAGCAAAGACGCAGAAACGCCCCGGTCCGATCGTTCTCGACGTTGCGGGCCTCCAACTCGGGGCTGACGATGTCCGTCGCATCGCGCATCCGTTGACGGGTGGTGTGATCCTATTTGCCCGCAACTTTGAGTCGCGCGCGCAGCTGACGGCGCTCACGCAGGCGATCCGCGCCATCCGTGATGACGTGCTGATCTGTATCGACCACGAGGGCGGCCGCGTGCAGCGCGCCAAGACCGATGGTTTCACGCACCTGCCCGCGATGGGCGCCCTGGGCAAACTGTGGGACCGCGACGTGCTGGCCGCCACGCGCGCTGCCACCGCATGCGGCTACGTGCTGGCCGCTGAACTGCGCGCGTGCGACATCGACCTGAGCTTCACGCCCGTGCTCGATCTCGACTACGGCACCAGCAGCGTCATCGGCGATCGTGCTTTCCATCGCGACCCGCGCGTCGTGACCATGCTCGCGAACCACCTGACGCTCGGCCTGCGCTTGGCCGGCATGGCCAACTGCGGCAAGCACTTCCCGGGGCACGGCTATGTCCAGGCCGATTCGCACGTTGCGGTGCCAGTGGATGATCGCCCACTTGAGGCCATTCTTGCTGACGATGCGCAGCCGTATGGCTGGATGGGCCTCGGCCTGCAATCGGTGATGCCGGCGCACGTCATCTATTCGGCGGTCGATCCGAATCCGGCTGGCTTCTCGCGCTTCTGGCTGCAGGACATGCTGCGTGCGCACTTCAATTTCGACGGCGTGATCTTCAGCGACGATCTGAGCATGGAAGGCGCGAGCGTCGCCGGCTCCGTGGTGGATGGTGCTCGTGCGGCACTGGCTGCGGGCTGCGACATGGTGCTGATCTGCAATGCGCCGGACAAGGCCGATCGCCTGCTTGGGGAACTGGACGTGGCGATGGGCAAAGCATCCCAGCGACGTGTGCGCCGGCTGTTTGGCGGCAGGGCGATCAAGGATTGGTCAAAGCTGCAACAGCAATCGGCCTACAAGCAGGCCCTGCGTACCCTGCGTGAGGCCCGGCTGATTGCGTAAAGCGTAGAGAGGCGATGGCGGGCCGCTTGCCCGGTTCGCTTTTCACGGACACAACAAAAAAGGCAGCGCGAAGCTGCCTTTTTTGTTGGTGCTGCGCCAGCTTACTTGGCGCGGCTCTTGTACTCGTCCGTACGCGTGTCGATTTCGATCTTTTCGCCGATGTTGCAGAACAGCGGCACCATGATCGTGAATTCTTCGTTGTCGTTGATGCGAGCGGCCTTCAGAACCTTGCCCGACGACGTGTCGCCCTTGACAGCCGGTTCCGTGTAGACGATTTCACGAACCACCGTGGTCGGCAGTTCCACCGAGATGGCGTTCTCGTTGTAGAACGTCACTTCGACCTTCATACCGTCTTGCAGGTAGTTCAGCGCGCTGCCCATGGCGGCGGGCTCGACGTTGTACTGTTCATACGTGACCGGGTCCATGAACACGTACATCGTGCCGTCGAAGTAGGAGTATTCGGCTTCCTTCTTGTCCAGGATGACCTGATCGAGCTTGTCGTCGGCGTTGAACACCCATTCACCGCCTGCGCCCGACAGCAGGTTCTTGTACTTCATCTTGACGACGGCGCCCGAACGGCCCGAGCGGCTGTACTCAGTCTTGAGCACGACCATCGCCTCTGCTTCCTTGCCGTTGGGGCCCCACATGAACACGTTGCCAGCGCGGAGTTCTTGCGCGATTTTCAAAGCCATTTCACATTTCCTGAGAGAAGAGGGTTCGATGCGCGCCAAGCAACGAAGCACCGCGCGATACCCTCGGGTCGCGCGAACCAGGTCAAAGCCGGGGCCGCATACAAAGATCAGCCCGCTATTTTACCTGTTTTTCGCAAAATGCCACCAAATTCGCGGCAAGATCACCCAGATGCAACAAGGTGTGCTCCCAGGTGATCGCGCGGTTGCGCAGGGTCGGTGCGGCGGCCACAAGAGCAGGCCAGTCGAGCGTGTCTGGCCTCCCATTCCAGGCGTGCCAGAACGTGCGGAGTGCATTGGCTTGCGCTTCGGGCAGGGCGGGGGCGTAGCGCGCCAGAAAGGCATCCAGTTTGGTCAGGTGCACATCGTCGCTTTGCGGATAGATGTGCCAGATAAATGGCTGCAGCGCCCACTGCGCGCGCACAAAGGAATCTTCTCCGCGCACGAAGTTGATGTCGCAGGCCCACAAGAGTGGATCGTAGTGCTCCTGGGGAACAAACGGCACCACCGCGACCGTCAGTTGGCCGCGCGACCAGCGGGCACCTGCTTTGGCGGCGCCGGTGCTGCCCGGCAACTCGGCGATTTGCGTGGCGGCCAAGCCCTCGGGCACCAGGCAGATCACCGGCAGCGGGGAGGCCTCCCATTGGGCAACCAGCGTCGGCAATGCCGGGTTGGCATATGCGAACAGGCTTACGCGCAGGGCGTCGGGGTGTTCGCGCATCAGATCGTCCACGCCGAGCCGGTGCCACAACGCTTGGTGGGCCGCCGGGCTGGCGTTGAACGTTGCACGCTGGGCGCCTAGATGCGTTTCGCGCAGCACACCGCCCGTGTTGCGCGCAAAACCCGGGAAGAAGAAGTATTTGACCAGCGGCAGTTGTGGATGTGGCGATTGCATCGCGTGATACTCGGCCACCCAGTTCTCTGCACTGAGATATTCCAGGTTGATCCAGACTGGCGCCGTACCCTGCGATGCCAGCGCGGCCATGCCCTGCAGCATCGGCTCCGGAACGGCGCACGCGAAGGCGCCGATCACCACATCATGCGGCGTGGCGTGCGCATCGGCGGCGAGCAATGCGGCCACCTGCGCATCATCGCCCCACTGGCGGATATCGACGCCCGAGACGCGCTGCGCCTCGGCGGTTACGTCAACGGCGGGGCAGAGCTTTTCGAATGAGCGCAGGTCATCGACCCACAGCCGCACGGTGTGGCCGTGCTCCTGCGTAAGCTGCCGGGCAAGGCGCCAGCACACGCCGATGTCGCCATAGTTGTCGACGACGCGGCAGAAGAGATCCCAGGACGTGATGGTGCGCATACAGAAAGAGAAAGGCGAGTCGGGCGGGAAAGGCGGTGGGCCGACATTGTAGTCGGCGGCTTGTTCTACACTGACGCCCTCTGAGCCTGCGAACGTCATGCCGTCCGACCCCACGCCACCCGATTTTCCTGAGACGCCTGAGAGCGCCGAGTCCAGCGCGCCCGCGAATGTGCCTGATTTCGATGCGAAAGCGTACATCGCGCGCCTGCCCAACCTGCCCGGCGTGTATCGCTATTTTGATGCGCAGGGCAATGTGCTCTACGTGGGCAAGGCGCGTGACCTGAAGAAGCGTGTCTCCAGCTACTTCAACAAGACGCTGCTCTCGCCGCGCATTGCGATGATGGTGGCGAAGATCGCGCGCATCGACACCACCGTCGTGCGCAGCGAGGCCGAAGCGCTGCTGCTTGAGAACAACCTCATCAAGGCGCTGGCGCCGCGCTACAATATCCTGTTTCGCGACGACAAGTCGTATCCGTATCTCAAGCTCACGCAGCACGCCTATCCGCGCATGGCGTACTACCGCGGCGCGACGGATCGCAAGCACCAGTACTTCGGTCCGTTCCCGAGTGCGCATGCGGTGCGCGAGAGCATGCAGATCCTGCAGAAGGTGTTCCAGCTCCGCACGTGCGAAGACACCGTCTTCAACAACCGCACGCGCCCGTGCCTGCTGCACCAGATCCATCGCTGCAGTGGCCCATGTGTGCAGGCGATTAGCCCTGAGGACTACGCCCGCGACGTCGCCAACGCGGCCGGATTCCTGCAAGGTCGTCAGGACGAAGTCATGCAGACGCTGCAGGACAAGATGCAGCGCTATTCAGAAGCGCTTCAGTTTGAGCAGGCCGCCGTCGTACGTGACCAGATCGGCGCGCTGTCGACCGTGCTTACGCAGCAATCGGTGGAAGAGGTGGGGCAGGCCAGCGACATCGACATCCTGGCCGTGGCCATCAAGGGTGGTCACGCCTGCGTGAACCTGGCGATGGTGCGCGGCGGCCGGCATCTGGGCGATAAGGCCTACTTTCCGACTCACGTGGAGGATGGTGCCGCCATCGTTGGGGAAGACGTGGAAGCCGAGGGTGCTTCCGCAGCGGAATTGGCGCGCGATCCGGAGCGCATGGCCAGCGACATCCTCGAAGCGTTTGTCGCGCAGCACTACCTGGACCAGTTCGTGCCACCCGTGCTGGTGGTCAGTCACCCGATCCATGCAACGGAACTCATCGACGCGCTGGCCGAGCAGGCTGGGCGCCGCGTGTCTGTCGTGCGTCAGCCGCAGGGCGGGCGCCGTGCGTGGCTGGAGATGGCCGAGAAGGGTGCTGAGCTTTCATTGATGCGGCGTCTGTCAGAGCAAGGCAGCCAGCAGGCCCGCACGCGCGCACTGGCTGAGACCATCGGTATCGATCTCGAAGACCTTGCCGCGCTGCGCGTCGAGTGCTTCGACATCAGCCACACCGCCGGCGAGGCCACGCAGGCCTCGTGCGTGGTCTTCCACAGCCACGCCATGCAAAACGGCGAATACCGCCGCTACAACATCCAGGACATCACCCCCGGCGACGACTATGCCGCCATGCGCCAGGTCCTGACCCGCCGCTACCAGAAGATCGTCGAGCAGGCGGGCGAAGACACACCCAACATGCCCACCATCGTGCTGATCGACGGCGGCAAGGGGCAGGTGGAAGTCGCGCGGCAGGTGTTTGAAGAGTTGGGGCTCGACATCGGCTTGCTGGTCGGCGTAGCCAAGGGCGAAGGCCGCAAGGTTGGTCTGGAGACGCTGATCTTCGCTGACGGCCGGTCTTCATTGGAGCTGGGGCAGGGCAGCGCCGCGCTGATGCTGGTCGCGCAAATCCGTGACGAAGCGCACCGCTTTGCGATCACTGGTATGCGCGCCAAGCGGGCCAAGGCACGCAATACCTCGCGGCTGGAAGAGATCGAGGGCATTGGCGCCAAGCGCCGGCAGCGGCTGCTGGCGCGCTTTGGCGGCTTGCGCGGCGTGATGTCTGCCAGCGTGGATGAGCTGGCTACGGTGGAAGGCATCTCCCAGACCCTGGCCGAAGAAATCTACCGCCAGCTGCATTGATCGGCGACAATGCCCCATCTTGCCGCGCCGGCGCATGACCCGGCGCAGTAGTTGTTTTCTCGACTTGCCATGCCTTTCAATTTCCCGATCCTCCTGACCTGGCTGCGTGTGGCCATGATCCCGCTGGTGGTGGGCGTGTTCTACCTGCCGGACACTTGGATGGCGCTGCCCGCCAAGAATCTGACGGCCGCGGTGTTCTTCATCGTCGCGGCACTGACCGATTGGTTCGATGGCTTTCTCGCGCGCCGCTGGAACCAGACTTCATCGTTCGGCGCCTTTCTCGATCCGGTGGCCGACAAGCTAATGGTGGCCGCAGCGCTGCTGGTATTGCTGGCGTTGGGCCGTGTCTCGGACATCGTCGCGTTGATCATCATCGGCCGCGAGATCACCATCTCGGCGCTGCGCGAGTGGATGGCGCAGATCGGCGCGTCAAAGAGCGTAGCCGTCAACATGCTCGGCAAGCTGAAGACGACCTTCCAGATGATCGCGATTCCGCTGCTGCTGTTCGAGGGCAAGCTGCTCGACGTGATCGACGCGCATATGTGGGGAACCTGGCTGATTTACGTGGCAGCGGTGCTCACGCTGTGGTCGATGGCTTACTACATGAAGCTCGCCTGGCCGCAGATCCGCGAGCGCGCAAAGTGAGCCTGCAAAAACTCTCGCGCAAAAGTGTTGACGAGCGCGATTCTTTTTTGCCATAATCTCTTTCTCGTTGCAGCGATGTGACGAAACGGTCTGGCAGCACAAAAGTTGTACGGCAGTGCTGATAGCCAAAATGCGGGAATAGCTCAGTTGGTAGAGCGCAACCTTGCCAAGGTTGAGGTCGCGAGTTCGAGCCTCGTTTCCCGCTCCAGTTTGAAATATGTGGCCGTGTTGATGTGGTGCACGGCGGCATAACCGGTTACGCGGGAATAGCTCAGTTGGTAGAGCGCAACCTTGCCAAGGTTGAGGTCGCGAGTTCGAGCCTCGTTTCCCGCTCCAATCCCGAAGGGAAGCCTTGCTTCCCTTTTTCTTTATCGGCACGGCACAACGCAGTTCTTCACGAATTGCTACAATACGGTGCTCAGCCCTTGGCGGGGTAGCAAAGTGGTTATGCAGCGGCCTGCAAAGCCGTGTACGCCGGTTCGATTCCGGCCTCCGCCTCCAGAATGCAAAAAAGCCCCGACTGGTTCGGGGCTTTTTCTTTGGTATCGCGCCTAGCCGCGCGCTTTGACCGCCACCTTGCGCACCTCTGTTTCTGTTGCCCGAATCGTACGGCCGTCTCGGGCCACGGGCTGCATCGGCGCGAGCGGCTGTTCCGTTTGCTTGTCGACCAGTACGGAATGCCTCTCGCCCCGCGCAAACAGATGCGCTTCCCCCCATTGCCGCAGACCCACGACCAGCGGGAAGAGCGCCTCGCCCCTGGGGGTCAGAACGTATTCCTGATACGCCGTCCCGTCGGAGGCCGGGGCCACGGCAAAGATGCCGTGCTCGACCAGCAGCCGCAGGCGGTCGGCCAGGATGTTGCGCGCAGCACCGGTGCTCTTCTGAAATTCACTGAAGCGGCGCAGGCCGTCGAAAGCATCGCGCACGATTAGCAGCATCCAGCGGTCCCCGATCACATCGAGTGCGCGCGCGACAGGGCAGGTGGAGTCGTCAAAGCGTTTGCGTTGAACCATGGTCCATGGGCGGCGAATGGCCGCGTCGGTCAAGTGGTTGCATGATAAAACAAGTCTGCCTAGACTCATCTGGTTTTAATTTAAAACCAGATGGGGTATGCATGCTTGTCGATTCTCTTGCTGCTGATTCGCCCGGGGAGAAGATTGCTCCCGTGGGCGCTTTGCCACGGGCTTGGGTTGCCATGCTGGCGATGTGTGCGGCGGTCAGCGTGGCCAACGTCTACTTCGCGCAGCCGTTGCTCGATGCGTTGGCCCGCGACTTTGCGCTGAGCGATGCCTGGACCGGAGGCATCATCGGCGCAACGCAGGCGGGATGCGCGCTGGCGTTGGCGCTGGTGGTGCCGCTGGGTGACCGCTGGCCACGCAAGCCACTGTTGCTTGTTCAGCTTGTATTGCTGACTGCGGCGCTGCTGTGTGTGTGCCTCGCACAAGCGCGTTGGCCGCTGTTGCTGGGCATGCTGGGCGTTGGCCTGCTGGGGACGGCGATGACGCAGGGTTTGATCGCCTGTGCCGCTGCGTTGGCCTCGGTGAAAGAGCGCGGCCGTGTGCTCGGCGTGGTGCAAGGTGGCGTGGTGATCGGGTTGCTCGTCGCGCGGGCGGTGGCGGGCATCATCGCAGATGCCTGGGGCTGGCGAGCGGTGTATGCCGTGTCGGGGGGGATCTCGGTAACGATGCTGGCTGTGTTGTGGCGCTGGCTGCCAGCACCGCCGATAGCAGCTGTGCCCATGCGCTACGGCGCGCTACTCCGCTCGATGTGGCAATTGCTGCTGACCGAACGCGTGCTGCAGGTGCGTGGGTTGATCGGCCTATTGATGTTTGCAGCATTCAGCGTGTTCTGGAGCGCGCTGGCATTGGCGTTGAGTGCGCCGCCGTATGCGTTTTCGACGGCGGGTATCGGCATGTTCGGGCTGGTAGGGGCGGTAGGTGCGCTGGCGGCAGTACGTGCGGGGCGCTTAGCAGACCGCGGGTGGGCGCAGCCGGCCACTGCCGCCGCGCTGGGGTTGCTGCTGATCGCCTGGGTGCCGTTGGGGTTGGGTTTGCAGCATCTAGCCTGGCTCATTGTTGGCGTCATCCTGCTTGATCTGGGTGGGCAGGCCGTTCACGTGCTCAACCAGAGTTTGATCTTCCGCTTGCATCCGGACGCGCATAGCCGACTGGTCGGTGCCTACATGCTGTTCTACGCGGCCGGCAGTGGGCTGGGGGCAATGGCCTCAACAGCGGTGTATGCGTGGACGGGGTGGTTGGGCGTGTGCCTCTTGGGCGCGGGCATCAGCGTGGCGGCGCTGGGGTTCTGGGCGGCAACCGCGGCGTGGACGCGCCGGCTGGAGGTGGAAGCGCGCTAGCAATTCCCCTCTTTCGAGGGGTGTGCTAGACCGGTGTATACCCGGCGGGCCTGCCATTCGATAAGCCGAGTCCTATACTTTTCGAAGGGGTCTGCCTTGTTCTGACGTGGTGAAAAATGATAGAACACGACAGAACTTTGGCTCTGCGCCTAGGTTTTCACAATTGTTTGCAATATGACAGGGTTGGCCTTTTAGGATGACCTGGGCTCAAGTCGACATGTAAGGCATGTTGGTGGCCTGGGTAAGGTCTTGCGCGGGAGTCGGTGCCGCGCCGGAGGTGACCGGCGGATCAAACCATGATGCGCTGGTCCGGGACCCCGATCACAACGACAAAGGGAGCGAGCCGGCGTCCCATGTAGCGGCGGCGGGAGCCGGCTGAACAGCCGGGCCCGGAGCGGGGAAAAGGCAGTCCAGATGGCGATACGAATTGCCTCGGTAGAAGACAACCAGGCGCAATCGGAGTTGATTCGAGAGATCCTGGTTTCGTCCGGATACGAATGCGAGTCTTTCAATAGTGGTGATGCCTTCGTCAAGGCGCTGCGGGATCGAACCTTCGACCTGCTGCTGCTTGACTGGCAGTTGCCGGACATCAGCGGCATCCAGCTCGTGAGCTGGGTGCGGCAGACGGTCGGCCCTGCGCTGCCGGTGCTGTTTCTGACCAACCGTTCACTCGAGGATGACGTGGTGCGCGGGCTGGCTGCCGGCGCGGATGACTACGTCATCAAACCGGTGCGCCGCGCTGAACTGGTGGCACGCGTGGGCGCTTTGCTGCGCCGCGCCGCGCCGCGCACCAGCGAATCGCTTGAGCGCATCCGCGTGGGTCCGTATGCTGTCGACCCGATCGGACGTGTGCTGACGCTGAATGGCTCGCAGGTCGAGCTGTCGCCGCGGGAGTTCGACCTGGGGCTGTACCTGTTCCGCAATGTCGGCAAGCTGGTGCCGCGCGAGCTGATCGAGCAAGCCGTCTGGGGGCGCAGCATCGGCCCGGATTCGCGCACACTCGCCACCCACATCTCCAAGCTGCGGCTCAAGCTGGATCTCAATCAGAAGAATGGCGTGCGGCTTGTCTCGGTGTACTCGCATGGCTATCGACTCGAAACCACACAAGACGATGGCGAAGCAGGTTGAAATGTTTCGACGCAAAGGGCTCGGGCGCGCCGCGGTTGTCGGCGCGCTTGTTGTTTTTGGGGGCGTCTGGCAGGCGGCGGTTGCACAGCCTTCCGGCGCAGACGGCAGCGATTTCCTCTATCGCGTCCAGCCCGGCGACACGCTGATCGCCCTGGCAGACCGCTACTTGGATAGCGTCGAGGGGTGGCGCCTGCTGCAGCAGCGCAACCACGTCGCGGATCCGTACCGCCTGCAGCCGGGCTCTGTGCTGCGGATTCCCTTTGATCGCATTCCGGTGGTGCCGGCCACGGCGCAGGTCGTGTTTGCGCGCGACGCCACGACTGCCGACCGCAAGCCGCTGCAAGCCGGCATGAAGCTCGCAGAAGACGCGCAGATCGAAACCGGCGACAAGGGCGCCGTCACGCTCGCATTTGATGACGGCACACGCGTGACCGTGCCGCCGGGCAGCCGCGTGGCGCTGTCGCGTGTGCGTGCGTTTGCGCGCGCGGGGCTGATCGACGTGCGTGTGCACGTGAAGCAGGGCGAGGCCGAGTCGAACGTTTCGCCCAGGAAAACGGGTGTGGGCCGCTATGAGATTTCTACGCCTTCGCTCGTGACGGGGGTACGCGGCACGCGCTTCCGCGTGCAGGCAAGCGAGTCCGTATCGACCAGCTCCGTGCTCGAAGGGGAGGTGTCCACCAAGGCCGGCCGCCGAACGCAGGGAGTCAAAGCCGGGTTTGGCGTACAGGTCTCAGGCGGACACCTCAAGCGCGCGGCGCTGCCTGCGGCGCCAAAACTCGACGCCATTCCGGATCTGGTGCAGCGGCCGTGCTTCCGGGCGACGTGGCAGCCGGTGAAAGGGGCGGTTGCCTATCGTGCGGCCGTTGCGCGTGACGCCGCCTTGACCGAACTGAGTGCCTATCAGCACAGCAAGACGCCGGGCGCTACCCTGTGCGGTGACGAAGACGGCGACTACACATTGGTTGTGCAGAGCATTGACGCGCTTGGCCTGACCAGCCCGTCGGCCACGCGACCCTTTACGGTGCGCCTGCACCCGGAGGCGCCATACACGATTCAGCCTGCGAGCGGAAAAACCTATCGCAGCGGTGAGCTGGTGTTCTCATGGGCAACGGTGTCGGATGCGCGCAGCTACGATGTAGAAGTAGGCGACACGGAGACCTTTGCGTCGCCCGTTGTCCAGCAACGCGGGCAGGATGTGCGCGTGACCAAGGCGTTGAGCGCAGGCTCCTGGTGGTGGCGCGTGCGCTCGGTGGCTGAAGACGGCAAGACCGGCCCGTGGAGCGATGCGCTGCGCTTCCAGGCGCTCGATATTCCGCCGGGTGCTGTGCCCCCAGCCTCCGTTGATGCAGGCGACGACGGCATGCTGCACGCCCACTGGCCCGCACTCGCGCCCGAACTGGCAGCAGCCGGCGCGCGCACGCGCGTGCAGCTTGCCAGCGAGCCGACCTTTGCCAAACCGGTTGCCGACATCGTGAGTGACGGCAGCGAAGCCGCCATTCCGCAGCCGCCAGCCGGTACGTACTACATCCGCACGGGCGTTGACCTGGGCGACCCGGCATCGGTTATGTATGCCAAGCCGCAGCGCATCGACGTTGGTGCGTTCGTCGGCGATTCGTCGCGCAACCCCGTGCAGAGCGGCGGCGGCAATCTCTTGCTCAATGACTGGTCCGGTCGTACCAACCCTCGCTGACCCGATGCGAACAGCTCCGCATGGCAGGCTGCGCTCTTTGGCGGAGTGGGGCGTGCTGGTGCTGCTGGCTGCACTGCTGACGATCGGTGCAGTGCGCTGGAGTGTGGTCGAACGGCTGGATTCGGCGCTGTATGACACAGTGATCACGCTGCATGGGCATCCAGCGCGCGACGACATCGTCATCGTCGCCATTGACGATCAGAGCCTGGATGCAGTGGGCCGCTGGCCGTGGCCGCGCAGCCGTCTGGCCGATCTGCTGGCACGTGTAGGGGCGGCGCACCCGCGCGGAATCGGCGTCGATATTCTGTTTATCGAACCGGACCTCGCGCACCCCGAGGGCGATCGCGCTTTGACTGCGGCCATCGCCCAGGCCGGTCACGTCATCCTGCCTGCGCTGCCGGAACGAACGGAGCAGGGGCGCGTGTATCACTATCCGTTCCTCGGCATCGAGGCCACTGTCGCCCATATCAATGCCGCGGCCGATGCCGATAGCGTGGTACGCGGCATGTATCTGGCCGAAGGCCCACGCGGGCACATGCTCGACCACCTGGCGGTTCAACTTGCGCGGCTGGCGGCACAAGCGCCCGTGTCAACGCCAGCCACGCTCGATCTGGAAACTGACGCCAGTGGGTGGATGCGACAGGCGCATATCCGCCTGAACTTTGCCGGGCCGGCCGGTACCTTTCGGCATGTGCCTGCATTGGATGTGCTCAATGGTCGTGTGCCGCCCGAAGTCTTCGCGGGCAAGCTGGTGCTGATTGGCGCGACGGCTTCGGGTGTGTCGGATATTTTCGCCACGCCCACGTCGCGCACGATGAGCGGCGTCGAGGTGTTGGCCAACGCCACGCAAACGGTGCTCGACGGCAACGCCATCCTGCCGGTGCCGAACGGCGTGTTCTGGGTGATGACGTTGCTGCCGCTGCTGATGACCGCGTGCGCAGTCCGCTGGTTCACGCCACGCATGGCGCTGGCCGTGGCGCTGGCGAGTGCAGCAGTGTTGCTGCTGGGTGTGGTCGCTGTGCTGGTGCTTGGCAACCGCTGGCTGCCGCCGTTTGCCGCGCTGGTCGGGCCGTTGGTGCTGTACCCGCTGTGGAGCTGGCGCCAGCAGGAAGCCGCTTTACGTTTCCTGCGCGCCGAACTCTATCGCCTCGCGCGCGAACCCGGTGTACTGACCGATACTGCACCGCTCGCCCGCACGGGCCGCACGCTCGGTGCACACATGGATGCGGTGGCCTCGCTCATCGACAAGCTGCGCGGGCTGCGCCGCTTCCTGGCCGATGCGCTGGAAAGCTTGCCCGATGCCACGGTCATCTGCGCACCGGACGGAGCGATCCGCCTTGCCAACGGCCGCAGCGCGGGGCTCACCGGCCAACTGAGCACGCCGGGCCAGAACCGCGCCGCGGCGCTGCGTGACCTGCCGAGCCTGTTGACGCGCGCATTTTCCGATCCGACTGCGGGCCAACGTTACTGGGCGCAATGGTTGGCTGACCCCGACGCCAAGCTGGAGCCTGTCGAGCTGCATACACACGATGGCCGTTCGGTGCTCATGCACGCCGCCGCGTTGCGCGACGACGCCGGTCGCCCCGTTGACATCATCGTCAGCTTTGCCGATATCACCCCCGTGCGCCAAGCCGAGCGCCATCGTGAAGAGGCGCTGCGCTTCATCTCGCACGACATGCGCTCGCCACAGAGCGCGATCCTGGCGCTGATTGAGCTGCAGCGCGATGCCTCGCGCGCGCTGGATCGAGAGGTGCTGCTCTCCCGCATCGAGCAACTTTCGTCACGTACGCTGGAGCTGGCTGACGCCTTCATCGACTTGGCACGCGCCGAATCCCAGGCGCTCAAACTGGTGGACGTGGATCTGGTTGGGCTGGTGCTCGATGCTGCCGACGAGGTCTGGGCCCTGGCGAATCGCCATCAGGTCGAGGTGCGCGTGGAGGCGGACATCGAAGCGCCCGTGCGCGGCGAGCCGCGCCTGCTGGTGCGTGCCTTGGTTAACCTGCTCAACAACGCCATCAAGTTCAGCGCGCAGGGTTCGTTGGTGACGGTATCGGTGGGGGCCGACGAAGGGGCATTCACGGTGGCCGTGGCCGATCAGGGCGCTGGCATTGCGCTGGCGGATCAGCCAAGGCTGTTCCAGCCATTCCACCGCTTGCATGAGACGGGAGCCAACGCCCCATCGGGCAGCGGCCTCGGCCTCGTCTTCGTGAAGACTGCCATTGAGCGTCATGGCGGTCGCATCACCGTGCAGAGCGTACCGGGGCTGGGCTCCACCTTCACAGTCTGGCTGCCGCGCGGGCCGCTTCACCAAGACGCCTGACCACGCAGGCGTTTGCTCTTTCGGCAACCGCACACACGGTGCGGCTTCTGCCACTTTCCTTTTTCAATCATTTGCAATCCGCTTGTCTGGCGGCCCTACAGTTCATTTGCCGACCAGCACAACGTACTCGGGTGATGCACCCGGTCGAGAGACGGCGGTACCTGGGCGAGAACCGGAAGCGCAGGCAGAAGCGAACCACGCAGGAATGACCGGCGACCCAAGGTGCTACGTATGTTGAGCAAGACCGCAACCGATGTGCTGAACGAATGCGAATACGAACACCTTCGCATGCAACTGCACCAAGCCCTGCGCGGCAACGGGAATCTGCCGCAGGATGCACAGGTCTGGCTGGCTGGTCGGCGTTTGTTCGCTTCGCGCGACGAGGGCATCGGTCGGGTTGATGCGCGCCAGCGCGATGTCATTTGCAGTTGATTTACGTGAAGCAGTTGCATGCTGTGCTTCGCGGCCCATCCAGAAAGAGACCGAGCCATGAAGATCGGCCTGATCGACACACATATCGCCCGCCAACAGGCAATTCACTCCGCGCTGCAGCCGTCGCGCTTCGAATGCGTGCCGCTGTTTCTCTCCCGTCAGGTGTTCGAGGCCATCGATGTGCACGGCATCAACCTGCTGATGGTGGGTGCAAATGCACATGACATGCCGGGGCTGTCGCTGGTGCGCACAGTGCGCGAGCGTGTGGGGCCTGGCATGGCCATCGTTTATCTTGCTGACGGTCAGGCCGATGTTGAGACCGCCGACGCATTGAACCACGGCGCAGATCTGTGCTTCCAGGGCGATATTCGCCCGCCGGAGCTGCTGGCGCGTCTCGATGCGCTGATCCGCCGCTTTGCCGTCAGCCGTGCCGTGCGCGCCTCCGAAATTTGCCTGGGGCCCTACACGATCGACCGACAGAACCGCTCGATCCGCCTGCGCGATACTCAGGTGGCGGTGCACGCTCGCGAGTTTGAGTTGGCGTTGCTGCTGTTTGCAAATGCCGGGCGTGTGCTGTCTCGTGCAGATATTGAACTGGCGTTGTGGGGGCGTGAGCTGAGCCCGTACTCACGCACGCTTGACACGCACGTCTCCCGCCTGCGCAAGAAGTTGCTGCTGGGCACTGAGAATGGCCTGCGCCTGCGGGCGATCTACGGACAGGGTTTCTGCTTGGAGCGCGTGATGGAAAGCGTCGTTTGATGACGCAGCAGCGCTGAAAGCCCCCCCCCACACAAAACAAAGCCCCGCCTGTCGGGGCTTTTTTGTTGCTCGAATGGGAGCGCCCAAAGAAAAGCGCCCTGATACTCGGGACAGCAGCATCAGGGCCAAGTAGATCGCGGCTCTCTCTTCCGCGACCGGAGCGCACCCACGAGGGGTCGGTGCCTATTCAGGTTACGTGGCTGGCGCCGACACAATGCAAATCTTTATCAACACGCATCTGGGTACGGTAGCGCTGAATGTGTGTCGATTTGTTATAAGACGTCGTACAACAAGGAGCCGACCCACCGATTCAAGCGCCGGCTGGCTCAGGTAAAGGCCTCGGGGGTTGCGGGGGCGGCCAGATCGTGTGCGCGGCGCAGTCGTTCGCGGCTGTTCGAGAGGTGCATGCGCATGGCCGCGCGGGCGGCTTCCGGCTCCTTGCGGGAGATCGCCTCGAAGATGCTGTGGTGCTCGCGGTTGACGGTGGTGCGCGATTCCTGCGAGTTCAAGTAGCCAACCTGCGATGCGTCGATGCGGCTGCGCGGGATCAGCGTCTTGCCCAGTTGGTCGAGCACCGTCACGAAGTGTTGGTTGCCGGTGGCGCGCGCAATGGTCAGATGGAAGCGTAGGTCGGACGCCGCACTGTCACGGCCGGCGGCCTGGTCTGCTTCGATGGCGTCGAGCGCTTGCTGCAGCGTGGCGAGATTCTCCGGCGTGGCGCGCTGGGCGGCCAGGCCCGCACATTCGGTTTCCAGCGCCACTCGCAACTCCAGCATGGCCAGGATGTCGTGCAGCGTGGAGGCGGCACCCAAGTGGATGGTGTTGTCCTGGCGCGGGGGCAGCACAAAGCTGCCGATGCCGTGACGAGTCTCGATCAGCGCCTTGGCTTGCAGGCGTGAAGTGGCCTCGCGCACCACGGTGCGGCTGACACCCAGTGCTTCCATCAATTCCGACTCGGTGGGCAGCTTGTCGCCGATACGTAGTTCGCCGGTGGCGATGCGCTGCTTGACGTAATCAACCACCACTTCCGCCAGGCTTTGGGTGCGGCGCGCAAGCGTTGCGGGGGAGCCTGGGGTGGGCATGCTGTCTCCGGACGGGTTTCGGGTTTACCAGGGGTGGTTCTGCGTGGATGCGTCCATTATATTCCGCTCCATGTTGTATGACGACTGATAACGTACGTGACGGCCATGAACCACAACTCTGCTGAATCCACCCTGCGCACGCCGCGCATCACTCGCCTCCAGGTCATTCCCGTGGCGGGCCGCGACAGCATGCTGCTGAACCTGAGCGGCGCGCACGGTCCGTTCTTCACCCGCAACATCGTCATCCTGGAAGACTCCGATGGCCATACCGGCGTGGGCGAGGTGCCGGGCGGCGAGGCGATCCGCAAGACAATTGAAGACGCGACGCCGCTGGTGGTGGGGCAGCCGATCGGCGCATACAACAACGTGCTCAATACCGTGCGCCGGCAGTTTGCTGATCGCGATGCGACCGGGCGTGGGCTGCAGACCTTTGACCTGCGCACGACAGTGCACGCAGTTACAGCATTGGAAAGCGCCTTGCTGGACTTGCTGGGCCAGCACCTGGGCGTGCCCGTGGCCGCCTTGCTGGGGCAGGGGCAGCAGCGTGCCAAGGTACCGGTGCTGGGTTACCTGTTCTTCGTGGGCGACCGCAAGCGCACCAACCTCGACTATGCGGACGGCAGTGACGCCACCGACGACTGGACCCGCGTGCGCCACGAAGAAGCGCTGACGCCCGAAACCGTGGTGCGCTTGGCCAAGGCCGCGCACGCCCGTTACGGCTTCAAGGATTTCAAGCTCAAGGGTGGCGTACTGAGCGGCGACGACGAAATGGTTGTCACCACCGCTTTGGCCGAGGCCTTTCCCGACGCGCGCGTCACGCTGGACCCGAATGGGGCCTGGTCGCTGGAAGAGGCGATCCGCCTGTGCCGCGACAAGCACGACGTGCTGGCATATGCCGAAGACCCGTGCGGTGCCGAGAACGGCTACTCCGGCCGCGAAGTCATGGCTGAGTTCCGCCGTGCCACCGGCCTGCCGACTGCCACCAACATGATTGCCACCGACTGGCGCCAGATGGGACACGCCATCCAGTTGCACTCGGTCGACATCCCGCTGGCTGACCCGCACTTCTGGACCATGCAGGGTTCCGTGCGTGTGGCGCAGATGTGCGACGACTGGGGTCTGACCTGGGGCTCGCATTCCAACAACCACTTCGACATTTCGCTGGCGATGTTCACCCATGTGGCTGCTGCCGCGCCCGGCAACATCACCGCCATCGACACGCACTGGATCTGGCAGGACGGCCAGCGTCTGACGCGCGAGCCGTTCCAGATCGTGGGCGGCGAGATCGATGTGCCCGCCGTGCCGGGCCTGGGCGTGACGCTTGACATGGCGCAGGTTGAGAAGGCGCACGCGCTGTACAAGCAGCACGGCCTGGGCGCACGCGACGATGCCGCCGCCATGCAATACCTTGTGCCGGACTGGAAGTTCAACAACAAGCGTCCGTGTCTGGTGCGCTGAAGTAGATAGACCCGGGGCGGTGTGAGGCCGCCCTTCAAAAAACAAAAAATGTCTGGAGACGAACTTTGAAGACCATCAAGGGTTTGCGCTGGTGGATCATCGTGCTGGTGTGTTTGGGCACGATCATGAACTACCTGGCGCGCAATTCACTCGGCGTGTTGGCGCCCACGCTGAAGGAAGATCTGTCCATGACCACGCAGCAGTACGGCTACGTGGTGATGGCGTTTCAGTTTGGCTACACGCTCATGCAGCCGGTCTGCGGCTTCATCGTCGACTTGATCGGCTTGCGCATCGGCTTTGCGCTGTTTGCCGTGCTGTGGTCGTTTTCCGGTGTGCTGCACGCAGGCGCGACGGGCTGGCTGTCACTGGCAGGCTTTCGTGCGTTGATGGGTTTGACGGAGGCAGCGGCCATTCCGTCGGGCATGAAGGCCGTGGCGGAATGGTTCCCGGACAAGGAAAAATCGGTGGCGACGGGCTGGTTCAATGTGGGCACGTCGTTTGGTGCCATGCTGGCACCGCCGCTGGTGTTGTTCCTCTCCATGCGGCACGGCTGGCAAGCCGCGTTCGTGGTGACCGGTGCGCTGGGCTTCTTCTGGGCGGCATTGTGGTTTGCCTTCTACCGTTCGCCAAACGAGCATCCGCGGTTGTCCAAGCAAGAGCTGAAAAAAATCACCGACGGGCAACTGCGTTCGGCGGGGGGCAAGCACGAGAAGCGGCCGATCTCCGAGATCGTGTTGTCGCGCCGTTTCTGGGCGATCGCCCTGGCGCGGTTCTTTACCGAGCCTGCCTGGCAGACGCTGAGCTTCTGGATCCCGTTGTACTTCTTCAAGGAGCGCGGCATGGATCTGAAGCAGATCGCCATGTTTGCGTGGCTGCCGTTCCTCGCTGCGGACTTGGGTGGCATGGCTGGCGGCTATCTGTCGCCGCTGCTGATGAAGTATGGTCGCCTTCCGCTGGTGTGGTCGCGTGTGGGCGGCGTGGTACTGGGCGCGCTGATGATGATCGGCCCGGCATGCGTGGGCTTGGTGGCGTCGCCCTATGTGGCCATTGCGCTGTTCTGCGTGGGCGGTTTTGCGCACCAGATGATTTCCGTGTCAGTCAATACGCTCAGCGCAGACGTGTTCGATCCGCAAGAAGTGGGTACAGCCAGCGGTTTTGCCGGTATGTCCGGCTGGATTGGCGGTCTGGCATTCACTGCTGTGGTGGGTGCCCTGGCTGATACGGTGGGCTATGGCCCGTTGTTCAGCCTGCTGGGTGCGTTTGATGTGATTGCCGCCGTGCTGCTGATCATCCTGATCCGCGGTCAGTCTCAGGAAGAGCGTGCTGCACGCCAGATGAAACTCTCCGCTTCAAATTGAATTGAAACCGATGTCCATGCTGCATCCCCCCCGATTCGAACTCCAGGCGCAACAAGGCAACCGCCTTCGCCTGACCAGCAGCACTGGCGCTGCGATTGAAGTCTTCGTGCTTGAAGAGGACATCATCCGTGTGCTGGTATTGCCGCACGGTGACTTGCGCGGCCCGGCCACGTGGTCGATTGCGCCGGGCGCCGACGATACGCCGCTCGAAGGGCGCAACCGTCGTGACCTCAGCGGGTTCTCGCTGCCGGCATTTGCGCTGCAGTCTGACGCCAGCACATTGCGCGTGCAGACCAGCAAGGTCCGCCTGAGCATTGCACTCGTGGGCGGCTTCTGTACGTGGGAGATCAGCCGCGCTGGCCAATGGCAGGCGGTGCTGCACGATCGCGCTACCCAGGCCTACAACTTTGGCTACTGGGACGATCAGGTCTATCACTACGTGCGTCGCGAACCGGGCGAGATGTACTTCGGCCTGGGTGAACGCGCCGGCGAGCTCAATCGTGCCCACCAGCGCTACGAGATGCGCAACATCGATGCGATGGGCTACAGCGCACGTACGACCGATCCGCTGTACAAGCACATCCCCTTCTACGTGACGTGGCACCCGGAGAACGGCACGGGCTTCGGCCTGTTCTACGACACGCTGTCCGACTGCAGCTTTGACATGGGCCGCGAGCTGGACAACTACCACGGCCACTATCGGTACTTTGCGGCGCCGTTTGGCGATCTCGACTACTACTTCATCGCCTCGCCCGATACACCGCTCGATGCCACGCGCCGCTTTACGTGGATGACCGGTCGTCCGGCATGGATGCCGAAGTGGGGTCTGGGCTATTCCGGCTCGACCATGACGTACACCGACGCGCCCAACGCACAGGAGCAGATGGGCGAGTTCATCAAGGGTTGCCGCGAGCACGACATCCTGTGCGATTCGTTTCACCTGTCGTCGGGCTACACGTCGATTGGCCCGAAGCGTTACGTCTTCAACTGGAACACCGACAAGTTCCCAGACGCGCGCGGCTTCGTGCAGAGCTACATGGATGCCGGCATTCGCCTGTGCCCCAACATCAAGCCGTGCCTGCTGCAGGATCACCCCAAGTTTGCGGAAGCCAAGGAAGCCGGCCTGCTGGTGTGCGATGCGAGTGGTGAACCGGCCTGGGTGCAGTTCTGGGACGAGGTGGGCGCGTATCTCGACTTCACCAACCCGAAAACGCTCGACTGGTGGAAGGCCAACGTCAAAAGCACGCTCCTCGAATACGGCATGGTCTCCACCTGGAACGACAACAACGAGTTCGAGGTGTGGTCACCCGATGCCTTTGCGCAGGGGTTTGGCAAGAAGCAGCCGATCCGCGAAGCCAAGGTGCTGCACACCATGCTGATGATGCGTGCCTCGCGCGAGGCACAAGTCGAATACGCGCCACAGCGCCGGCCGTTCCTGGTGTCGCGCTCGGGTGGCGTCGGCATGCAGCGATATGTGCAGACCTGGTCGGGGGACAACTACACCTCGTGGGAAACGCTGCGCTACAACCTCAAGATGGGCCTGGGGCTCTCGCTCTCGGGCGTGTCGAACATCGGTCACGACATCGGCGGGTTCTCTGGCCCGGCCCCTTCGCCGGAACTGCTGGTGCGCTGGGTGGCGTTTGGCGTGTTCATGCCGCGCTTCTCCATCCACTCGTGGAATGACGACAAGACTGTCAACGAGCCATGGATGTATCCGCAGGTCACCGCGCAGATCGCGTCGCTCATCAAGATGCGCTACCGCCTGATTCCGTATCTGTACGAGCTGCTGTGGCAGTCGACACAGGCGTACGAGCCGGTGCTGCGCCCGACCTTTGCCGAGTTCCCGACGGACCGCCGCTGCTATGACGAAAGCGACGACATGATGCTGGGTGCGTCGCTGCTGGTGGCGCCGACGGTGGAGGAAGGGCAGGTCGAGCGCAAGGTCTACCTGCCCGCCGGCGCGCGCTGGGTGTCGTACTGGAGCGGTGAGGCATTCGAGGGCGGGCAGACCGTCACGCTGCCTTCGCCGTGGGACCAACCGGTGATGTTGATTCGCGAAGGCGGCGTGGTTGCGCTGAACGTGGCCGAGCAGCATTTCGACCGGCGTGCCGATCAGCGTGCCTTCCTTGTGGTACCCACGAGCGGTGCCGGCGAGGCCGTTGGCGGCTGCATCGAGGACGACGGCGAGACCGAGGCCTGGCGCCACGGCGAGCAGGGCCACTGGAACGTGCGCGCCGTGTCAGACGCGCTGACCGTCACGCTGCATGTCTCGCGCGAAGGCCGCATGCCGGTGCCGACAGACACCATCGAGATCCATTTGCCCGCTGCCGAGGCGCGGCAGGTGCAGGCCTCACAGGCCCGTATTGTTGAAGACAACGTTGCAGGCGGCTGGCGCCGTCTGACGCTGCAGTTGCTGGCCTAGTGCCGCATCCACCGTGCATCGAAACCGGGCGCGGAGAGCCCGGAGATGCACGGTTTCCCCAAGGTGCTGGAGATAACCAAAACCGAGATAACAACGATGAAAACCACACGAGCCAAATTTTCTGTCAAACCTGTCTGTGCATGCGCCGCGCTGCTGTGCGCAGGGGTGTCGATGCACGCATCGGCACAATCGTCGGTCACGCTGTATGGCGTGGTCGACAACGCATTTGCGTATTCGAGCAACCAGGGCGGGCATTCCAATACCTACATCAACTCGGGCGCCTTGCTGGCCAGCAAGTTCGGTCTGTACGGCACGGAAGACCTGGGCGGTGGCAACACGGCGCTGTTCCGGCTGGAAAGCGGCATCAACGCTGCCACGGGCGCGCAGAGCAAGTCGGGCTACATGTTCAATCGCCAAGCCTATGTTGGCCTGAGCAACACGAACTATGGCCAGGTCATCCTGGGCCGCGCCTATACGCCGTACTTCCAGTATGTGGCTTCACTGGGGCCGACCAATGTGCTGACCGGCGCAGTTGGCGCGCACCCGGGCGACGTGGATGCGCTGGATACCACCCTGCGTATGCAAAACTCCATTACCTATACGTTGCCCGTGTTCGGCGGCCTGCAGGCGGGTGTGCAATACGGCTTGGGTGAACAGGCGGGCAGCATTTCGAACGGCAGCAGCGTGAGCGCCGGTCTGCGCTATGACTACCAAGGCTTCGGCTGGGGTGTGGGCTATACGCGATTGAAGAACCTTGCCGATAACACGACAGCCAACAAGACGGCCAGCTTCGGCAATGTCGGAGACTTCGCCATCAATTCGCCGGTCAATGCGGGGTACGCGTCTGCTGACTCGGCGCAACTCATTGCTACGGCGGCGCGCTATACGTTCGGCAAGGCGATGGTGGGTTTGAACTACTCGAACGTGCAGTACAAGCCGGGTGCATTTTCATCGTTTACGCAATCCGCCACGTTCAACACGGTGGGCGTGATTGCCACCTATGACCTGACGCCGGCATTCCGTTGGGCCGTTGGCTACAGCTACACGGCTGAGAAAGCGCGCAACGGCATCACTTCTCCGGCAAAGTACAACCAGTTCACGATGGAGCAGTTGTACTCGCTGTCCAAGCGCACGGCCTTCTATGCGATCCAAGGCTACCAGCGCGCCAGCGGTCAGCGGCTCGCAAACGGCGCCATCGTCGATGCGGTGGCATCCGTGGGCGACTCGCAGAACGGTACGCCGTCCAATGGGCGTAGCCAGTTCGTTGGCATGGTGGGTGTACGTCACTCGTTCTGATGCAAAGTCAGACCTGGCTCGCACCGGGGCCGGTGCACACCCTGCGCGCCGGCGCGCTGACGATGACTGTCGCGCCGGCGGCGGGTGGCCGCATTGCCTCGCTGGCTTCGGCCGGCGAGGGCGGCCAGCGCATCGATTGGCTGGCGCCGATGTCCGAGGCTTGCCTGCGTGATGGCTTCGACGGGTTGGCATGGCCCAAGACGGGCTGCTACCCGCTGTTGCCGTTCTCCAACCGCATCCGCGATGGCCGCTTTGTCTGGGCCGGCCGCGAGATTCGTCTCACGCCGCATCCGGGCCAGCCGCATGCCATGCACGGTGTCGCGCACGCGCGTGCGTGGGCGGTTGAGCAACTGACAGCGTCGTCGATCGTGCTCGGCCTGCGCTACGTGCCCGAAGTCGACAACTGGCCTTGGGCATTCACCGCCACGCAAACGCTGGTGCTGAGCCCGGAGGGGCTTGAGGCCGTCTTGACCCTGCGCAACGAAGGCAGCGACGACATGCCCGCCGGTGGCGGCTTTCACCCATACTTCGTTCGCACGCCGGGCATGCATGTGCGGTTTGCTGCCGAGACGATGTGGCCGACGGATGCCGGCGAGGTCGCCATCCGTAGCGAGCCGATCACGGCGCGCGAAGATTTCAGCAATGCACGTGCATTGCCAGGCGACGCCCTCAGCGTCTACTACAGCAACTGGCAGCAACAGGCCGTTGTGTCACGCGCCGACGGGGCAACGCTCACGTTGCGCGCTGACGATCCCCTCGATCATTTCATCCTGCATGCGCCGAGTGGGCAGCCTTACTTCTGTATGGAGCCGGTCTCGCACGTGGCGGATGCGGTCAATCTGGCCGAGCAGGGCTGCAAGGGGACAGGGCTACGCGTTTTGATGCCCGGCCAGACGCTGCGCTTGCGCATGCAATTGCGCATCGAGGCCACTGTTAGCTGACCTCGGTGAAGTGGCGCACCGCGCAGCGCGGTGCGCTTCAACCCTGATTACGGTATCGACCGGCCGCGGCTAGTTGCGGCTTGATCCGCTTCGACAGCCGGGTCATGACGATATGCGAACTGATTCGTTGGCGGCCCGGCATAAGTCCGTAGCATTGCCCTGAAAGGGGAGCAGATTGACCAGCATGGCGTCTTTGTGCATCCAGCAAACCGTCATGGGGTCATCGTGAGCAGTCCAGTCAATCCGTCATCGCTGTCTTCGCAGTCTGGCTGGCAATCTGGCCAGGCGATCACAGGTGTTCGCTTCCGGCTCAACCCGTTGCTCAAGGCGCGCCTCGGTTTTGTGGCGGCGTGGGCGGCATTTTTGCTTGTCTTGTTTGTGCTGCCGCAGCCAGAGGGGCTGTCGCCTGCGGGGCGTGCCACCTTGGCCGTGGTGGCCTGGGCTGCCGTGATCTGGATGAGCGAAGCGGTGCCGGTGGGGGTGAGCGGCATTCTCATTCCAGCCTTGCTGGTGCTTGCGCACGCCGTTACACCCTTCTCCAAGGCCGCCAGCGGCTTCGCCACACCGGTAGTGTTCCTGTGCCTGACCGCGTTCCTCTTCTCGTCGATCATGCAGGGCGCTGGGCTGGACCGCCGCATTGCGCTGTGGCTGCTCGACAAGCTCAAGACCAGCACCGCCAATGGCGTGATCTGGTCGATGTTTGCCATCAACTTTGTGCTGAGCTTTCTGGTGCCGGCGGCCAATGCGCGTGCGGCGGCGCTGCTGCCGGTGGTCAATGGCATCGCCGATCTGTTTGGCGACACGCCGCGCGAGCGTAGCGCCAAGAAGGCCATTGTCATCCAGTCGCTGGTCTATGGCTCGATGATCAGCGGTATGTGCATCCTGACCGCGCACTTGCCTAACCTGGTCATTGTGGGCTTGCTGCAGAAGCAGCTCGGCCTGCATCTGTCCTATCTCGACTGGTTCAAACTGCAGTGGCCCTACCTGGGCATGTTCGTGCTGACGCAACTGTGGGTGCAGTTCTACTTCAAGTCGCGCGCCGTGCGTCTGCCCGGCGGCACTGCCGCGATTGCGGCTGAGCGTGCCGCGTTGCCGCCGGCAGGCGGTCATGCCAAGGCCATTCTGCTGGTGTTCGCGGCGGTGGCTGTGCTATGGGCCACCGAGTCGTGGCACGGCCAGCCTTCCGAGATCGTGGCACTGCTCGGTCTGGCGGCGTTGTTCGTGCCGGGGTTGACCGGGCTGGGCTGGAAGGACATTCAGAACCGCACGATCTGGGGCACGTTCTTCCTGCTGGCGGGTGCGCTCAGCCTGTCTGCCGCCATCAGCGAGACCGGCCTCGCACCTTGGGTGGCCGACTGGCTGTATCGCTTCGCGCAAGGCCACCCGTGGTGGCTGGCGCTGCTGATCGTGATGATCGGCACGCATGTGGCGCGGCTCGCCATGCTTTCCAACGTGGCTGCCGTCACCATGATCGCCCCCATCATGCTGGCGCTCGCGCCCAAGCTGGGGCTGCATCCCGTGGCCTTCACGCTGCTGGTGTGCGATAGCGACAGCTTTGCCTACATCCTCCCCACGCAGATCACCGCCGCCGTGGTCGCCTACAGCAGCGGCACCTTCACCACCGCGGATTATGCAAAGGTGGGTGTGGTGTCCGTGCTGATCGGCATTGTCTATGGCGTGTTCGTGATGGCGCCGTGGTACGCGCATCTCGGCATGCCCGTATGGGACGCGGGTGCACCGTGGCCTTTCCATTGATCGGAGTCTTCCATGAACGACCGAGCATCCCCGGCGTTGGGCTATGCCGCCCTGCGGGAGCGGCTGGGCGAGCATCACGCGCCCGCTGGCCTGTATGAAAAGAACAAGGCGTTGCCGTTTGCTGGCCGGGCCACCTGCTCGGTGAGCCGGCTGGAGGCGGGCGAGTGGGCCGAGATCCTGATCGACTATGAAGTCGGAGCCTCGGGCATTGCCGATGGCGCGTGGCTGAAAACTACTTTCAAGTTCTATTCCGACTGGGCGCTGTTTCAGACCACCGACCCGACCGGCGCCAACTACCTCAGTGCCGAATACCAAGCCGGCCCATTGGTGCCTGGACAAAGCCCTGCGACCGTTCAGGCGCTGGGCGTGCGCTTCGAGCAGAAGGGCCACGAGCGGCCGTTCCAGAAGGCGATCATCGTCGACGTGCTCGACGGCTACCTGAACGCGGGTGACCACATCCTGATCCGCCTGGGCGACCGGCGGCGCGGCGGGCCCGGCACGCGTGTGCAGACCTTCATCGAAGACAGCTTTCGTTTCCGCTTGTACGTTGACCCGCTGGGTACCTCGCGCTTTGTGGCCGTGCCGGGCGATGTGGTGATCGACATCCACGCGGGACAGCCCGCACAGGTGTTGCTCCAGGCGCCGCGCTTTGCTCGGCCGGGCACGCCACTGTCGGTGCGCACGTCATTGCTCGACCGGTGGGGAAATATCAGTTCGAATGTGGGCGGTGCGATCCGCGTGACGGCCTGGGATGGCGATACGCCTGTGCATCAGCGCGACTACCCGGTACCGGAGGGCGGTTGGGCCACGCTCGGCATCGATGACTTGCCCACGGGCACCGGCACGCTTCGACTGGAGGCCGTCTTGCTGAACGCGCCCCACGTGAGCAAGGGCACTGCCTGGTTGTCGATCTTCGATGCACCCAACGCGCCGCGCGCGTTCTATGCAGACCTGCACGTGCACGCCCACGACACCGTCGGCACCAACAGCCCTGCATACAACGCCGCCTACGCGCGCGACATCGGCGGCATTGATGTGTTCGGCTACACCGTCAACGACTTCCAGATCACCGATGCCAACTGGAGGCTCGGGCTGGATGCGGTGAACACCTTCAACGAGCCGGGCCGCTTTGTCGCGTATCCGGTGCAGGAGTGGTGCGGCAGCTCCACCGCCGGCGGTGACCACAACGTCGTTTTCCTCGGCGATGAAACGCCGGGCTTCCCCTACAACGCGCGCGGCGAGCACAACCGCACGCTGGTGTGGAATGAAGACATGAAGGGCAGCGCCGCAGAACTTGGCCGCTGGCCGATCGAGGAACTGTGGGACGCGTACATCGACGCACCGGAGCAGCACTTGATCATGCCGCACGTGGGCGGGCGCCGTTATATCCCGGACTGGCATCACCCGCAGCTCGAGCGGCTCGTGGAGATCGCCTCCAGTTGGGGGCACTTCGACTGGCTGTACCGTGACGTGATCGCGCGCGGTTACCAGCTCGGCGTGGCCGCCAGCGGCGATGAGCATCGCGGGCGGCCCGCTGGTGGTGCGCCCGGTGTGCAGGTGTTCGGTGTGCGTGGCGGCCTGACGGGTGTGCTGGCTGAGCGGCTCGACCGCCAATCGATTGGCCGAGCCCTGCGTGCACGCCACACCTGGGCCAGCACTGGTGAACACACGGCGCTGCTGGTACGCAGCGGCAAGCATATCCAGGGCGACGCCTTTACACATCAAGGCCCCGCGCGCTTTGACTACCGGTTCCTGGGCCAGGCCGGCTGGGAATACCTCGCCGCGTACGACCACACCGGCCTGATTTGGGAGCGCAACCTGCATCAGGAGGCCGGCTTCTCCGATCGGCTGATTCGCATACGCTGGGGCGGCGCCCGCATCCGGGATCGCTACCGCTGGGCTGCCTGGCAGGGGCGCATCCGCATTCTCAACGGCACCATCCACCGTTTTGGCGGCCATGGCTTCGAGCACCTGGAGGAATCCTGCTGGCGAGAAGGCACCACCGACATCGGCTTTCGCAGCGACACCTATGGCGATGCCGACAGCGTCGAGATCGACATCGGCAACCTCGCCGCCGCGCGGATCGTGATCGAAGGACACATCGACAGCTACATCAAGGTCGGAGATCCGCTGCAGCGCAATCCGTTTGCCCATGCGCCGGATTTCCACTGGGAGATCAGTGGGGCCGAATTGCTTGCCAAGGACGGGTTGCGCCTTGAGCTCGGCGGTACCGAGCTGTTCATTGCGGTGGAGCGGCTTACTGAGCGGCCCTTGCCAGTCGACGTGAGCGGGGCTCTGGAGGTCGAGCCGGTCAATGGACCATTTGGCTTCCGGCCGGTGTACTTCCACGGGCGGGAGCGGGGCGACCAGAAGGTGTGGTCGTCAGCGCAGTTCGTATCGTTTGTGGCAGAGGCGGAATAGCGGCGCGCTACCCGGACATGGATCTGCACGGATCCATGTCTTCGCGATGGAAATCGCAGAAATGAAAAAGGCCCGACAGTTGCCTGTCGGGCCTTTCATATTCTGGTGGGGCGTGAGTGACTCGAACACTCGACCTACGGATTAAGAGTCCGCTGCTCTACCAACTGAGCTAACGCCCCCGCGAAGAAATGAGACTATATCAACCTTTCTTGGATCGCGCTAGTCCTTTGTGCGATTTTTTTTACGAATCGTCCGAGCGCAGGCTCGCGTGGCTGTGTAGCGCGTCGATAAATTGCGTCAGGCCGTGCGTCGGATGCTTGTCGCGATGGCGCACGATAAGCAATGGACGAGCGATGCGAGGCAAGTCGCTCTGTACCTCGACCAGCCGGCCGTCGCGCAGCGCATCGGCCACCACGTGGCGTGAGAGGCAACTGATGCCGTAGCCTGCCGCTACCGTACGTTGAATCGCCTCCGAGTGCCCGAGTTCGAGTGCCACATGCAGGGGCCCGACGACCGAGGCAATGCGGCTGTCGATCAACTCCCGTGTGCCAGAGCCCGGTTCGCGCATCAGCCAGCTGGCTTCGCGCAGTGCCGCGTGTGAAACGGGCCCTTGCGCGAGTGGATGCCGCGGCGCCGCGACGATCACCATCTCGTCGTCGAACCACGTTTCGATTTCCAGTGCTTCTCCACGACATGTGCCTTCGATCAGGCCGATGTCCACCTCGAAGCGCTGCACCGCATCGACCACGTCCTGCGTGTTGCCGATCAGCACGTCGAGCTGGCTGTCGGGGGCGATCTGCTGCTGGAAGCTCGCGAGCAGGGCAGGCAGCACGTAGTTGCCGATCGTGCTGCTGGCGGCCAGCTTCAGGCGCACGTTGGGCTGCACGGTGGCGTGCTCCAGGGCGCCGGCGTGGTCGAGCAGGGCTTGGGCTTGTGGCAGCAGTTGCCGCCCCAGCGCATTCAGATGGAGGCGTCGTGCGTGCCGGTCGAACAGTGGGTGCCCGAGCGCTGATTCCAGTTCGGCCAGCGCCGCGCTCACCGCCGACTGCGATAGGCCGAGTTGCTCGCCGGCAGCAGTGGTGGTCTCGCACTGCGCGATGGCGGCAAAGACAGCCCATTGGCGCAGCGTGACACGGGGAGCCTTGTTATCCATAAAACTGGTCATTCTTAGAAAAATTACCCGTTTCACATGTTATCACGCGCCGCATATCGTTATGCGTATAACGAATAAGCAAGGCGGATGTGATGACAATTGCACAGAAACAGTTGACCCCCCAGGGTGTGGTGTCCGGGTTTGATGGCCGCACTCTGCTGAGTGTGGGGGTGTTGTTCGGATGCGCTGGGGTGGCGGTGGTGCTCGGTGGAATGGGCTGGGCGAGCCACCTGGGTTTGAGCGCGCTGACGTTGGCCATCCTGCTCGGCATGGTGATGGGGCATGTGCCGGGGCACCAGCGGTGGCTGACGCCCGGCGCGATTCAGTTTGCGCGCCACACGCTGTTGCGTGCCGGGGTGATTCTTTATGGGGCCCGGCTGACGCTGGCGCAGATTCATGATCTGGGCGCTTCCGGCGTGGCGATTCCGCTGCTGGTGCTGGCGCTGACCATGCTGGCCGGCATCTGGATCGGCACGCGCTGGTTCGGCCTTGCCCGCACGCAGGCCGTGCTCGTGGCAGCGGGCAGCGCTGTGTGTGGTGCGGCGGCGGTGCTGGCTGTGGCGCCGGCAGTCAAGGCGCAACCGCGTGAGACGGCCGTAGCGATTGCGAGCGTGGTGCTGTTCGGCACCGTCGGCATCTTCCTGTATCCGTGGCTTTACGCGCTGTTGGCGCATGCGGGCATGGCAGTGACGCCGGAACACTTTGGCGTCTACATCGGTTCGACGATGCATGAGGTTGCGCAAGTGATTGCGGCTGCGAAGCCGCTGGGTGACGACGCCACCAATGCGGCGGTCGTCAGCAAGATGGTGCGTGTGCTGGCACTGGCGCCGCTGCTGGTGGTGCTGGCTTGCACGACGCCCGCTGCCGATGATGGTGCCGTCTCCACGCAATCCCGTGAGGGTGCGCTGCGCAAGGCTGCAGGTCACGCATGGAAGGCGATGCCGTGGTTTGCGGTCGGCCTGCTCGGCGTGACGCTGCTGAACTCGGCAGGTGCGATTCCGGCCGCATGGCACGCCCCGATCGACGCGATCGACACGGCGATGCTGGCCTGCGCGATGTTCGCCATCGGCACGCAGACGCATGTGCCGATGCTGCTGAAGTCCGGTGTGCGCCCGCTGCTGTGTGCGGCCGTGCTGTGGGTCGGGTTGGTGGTGGGTGGCGCACTGATCAACGTTGGCGTGCGCTGGCTGATGGGCTGATCTCGACACCTGAGGCCGGGCGCGTAGAGGCTGCAGATGCGCTTCCATGGCGCGCAAGTCGCACCTGAATCGCGACTTGCGCGCCGCGCCTTTTCATTCGCGAGAGGCGGCCTAGTATGAAGTTCTGTCTGGCTGCTGTAGACGAGGGCTTCATCATGCAACCGCATCCCGTGGTTTCAAGAGACGAATGGCTCATCAAGCGTCGTGAATTGCTGACGCGAGAGAAAGAGGCGATCCACCTGCGCGACGCCATCAACGCTGAGCGCCAGGCACTGCCGTGGGTGAGGGTCGATGCGCAGTACGTGTTCGATACGCCGGATGGCAAGAAAACGCTGGCTGAGCTGTTCGACGGACGCAGTCAGTTGGTGGTCTATCACTTCATGCTCGGGCCGGGCTGGGAAGCGGGCTGCCCCGGATGCTCGTTTCTCTCAGATCATCTAGGCGGCATGCTGCCGCATCTGAATCATCACGATGTGACACTGGTCGCCGTGTCGCGCGCACCGATGGAGGCGATCGCCGCCTACAAGATACGCATGGGCTGGCATTTTCTGTGGGTGTCCTCGTTCGGCACCACGTTCAACCACGACTACCGCGTGAGCTTCTCGCCCGAAGAGTTGGCGAGCGGGGCAGTCGACTACAACTACACTGCCACCCCAAGCGCCGAGGCCCACGACGAGTTGCCTGGCATGAGCGCGTTCTACAAGGACGAGGCCGGCAACGTGTTTCACACGTACTCGACTTACGCGCGTGGATTGGAAGACATGGTTGGCACGTTGCTGCTGCTCGATCGTGCGCCGCTGGGTCGCAACGAGACCGGCCCTATGTCATGGGTACGCCGTCACGATGAATACGACGACGCACCGAAGGCGCACGCGTGCCACGCTTCGTGAGGCAGCGGGAGCAAGAAAAAGAAGAGAAGGGGATTGGTGCCCGAGGCCGGGATCGAACCGGCACGCGCCGGTGAGGGCGCAGCGGATTTTAAGTCCGCGGTGTCTACCAATTTCACCACTCGGGCAAGACGATCGGTCCAAGACGGTACACGATATCGGCGACGACAACACCGATGCCACAAATGAAAACGCCCCGCACGAAGCGAGGCGTTTTGTTATTTTGGCTCCCCGACCTGGGCTCGAACCAGGGACCTACGGATTAACAGTCCGGCGCTCTACCGACTGAGCTATCGGGGAATCGCTGTAGCAGCGAAGAAATGAATTCTAACTAGTTTCTGATCTCTCCGTCAACACCTTTTTTGGGGCTGCCGGTAAAAAAGTGGAGATCAGCGTTCGAGGTACTGCTCCTTGTCCTTCACGTCTTTCCAGTCGTCGGCGTCGGGCAGGGGTTGCTTGGTCTTGGTGATGGACGGCCAGCCGATGGTCGAGAGTTCGGCATTGATGGCGATCCACTTCTGCTGATCGGCAGGCACGTCCTCTTCAGCGTAGATGGCGTTGACCGGGCACTCGGCCACGCACACGGCGCAGTCGATGCACTCATCCGGATCGATGGTCAGGAAGTTCGGGCCTTCGCGGAAGCAATCGACGGGGCAGACGTCCACGCAGTCGGTGTACTTGCAGCGGACACAGCTTTCGGTAACGACGTGAGTCATTTCGCTTGGAAGTTAATGCTAGGAATTCGTGGGGTGCGCGGTCATGGCAGGCGCCAAGCCGACAATCTTGCATTGTAACGCAGTCGCCGTGTCCGACGGCTGCGCCATCTGCGCACCGTCAGACAGTTTTGGCATGTGTTTATGCGCTGGCGCAAGGTTTGGGCAGGCGGCTATTGCGCGTGTTCGATCACCATCTGCACCCGCGTGATGCCGTTGAAGGTGTTGTTGTCGAGCCGGTAGGCCACATAGGCTGAAGCGCCAAGCGGCTCGGCGTGGTTGAACCAGATCGCATCGAAATGCTGTTTACCGCGGCCGAGCTTGAGCTTGAGGTGCTTGTCCTTGAGCACCGCCTGTGACAGCACGTCAAACTCGCCGCAGAAGCTCGGGGCCGGAAAGCCTTGGCCCCAGACCTGGGTTTCGAGCAGCTCGACGAACTGGGGGGAGAAGCACTCGGGGTCGGCCTCGCCGTCGGTTTCCAGTACGCGCGACAGCAGGGCCTCGGTCAGCCATTCGCGGCCAACGGCTTCGAAGGTGGCGACAAATTCGTCGAAGCCGTCTTCGCGCAGCGTGAGGCCGGCCGCCATGGCGTGGCCACCAAATTTGACGATCAGCCCGGGGCTGCGCTTGTGCACGGCATCGAGCGCGTCGCGCAAGTGGAAGCCGGGAATCGAACGGCCCGAGCCCTTGATGACCCCATCGTCGCCCGGCGCAAAGGTGAAGACGGGGCGGTGGAATTTGTCTTTGATGCGCGAGGCGACGATGCCGATCACGCCCTGGTGCCATGTCTCGTTATACACGGCGATGGTGTGGCGGCTCGCGCCGTCCAGGGTGCTCATGCTGTCGAGTATCGCCAGCGCTTCCTGCTGCATGCCGGCTTCGATTTCGCGGCGCTCGCGGTTCATGCCGTCGAGTTCTGCGGCGATGGCCATGGCGCGGTCGTAGTCATCCGTGAGCAGGCATTCGATACCGAGCGACATGTCGGCCAGCCGCCCGGCGGCGTTCAGGCGCGGGCCCAGGCCGAAGCCGAGGTCGAACGTCGACGCGCGTCGCGCTTCACGCCCAGCCACGCGGAAAAGCGCGGCGATGCCCGGGCACATCCGCCCGGCGCGCATCCGCTTGAGGCCCTGCGCGACCAGCAGGCGGTTATTGGCGTCGAGCTTGACCACGTCGGCCACGGTGCCCAGTGCCACGAGATCGAGCAGCGCATCGAGGCGCGGTTGCTCTTGCGGCGTGAACACGCCCCGGTTGCGCAACTCCGCCCGCAGCGCCAGCAGCACGTAGAACATCACGCCCACGCCCGCCAGGTTCTTGCTCGGAAAGCCGCAGCCCGGCTGGTTCGGGTTGACGATGACGCGTGCCTCGGGCAACTGCGCGCCCGGCATGTGGTGATCCGTCACGACCACGTCGATGCCCAGTGCATTGGCCGCTGCCACGCCCGCCACATCGGCAATGCCGTTGTCGACCGTGACCAGCACGTCCGGCTTCTCGCGCGCGGCCAGCGCCACGATCTCGGGTGACAGGCCGTAGCCGTATTCAAAGCGGTTCGGGACGATGTAGCTCACCTGCGCGCCGAGCATGCGCAAGCCGCGCACGCCGACGGCGCAGGCGGTGGCGCCGTCGCAGTCGTAGTCGGCAATGATCAGCAGGTGCTTGTTGGCGGCGATGGCGTCGGCAAGATAGCGCGCCGCATCGTCGATGCCTTTGAGTTGCGCCGGTGGCAGCAGGTCGGTCAGCTCGGTCGATAGCTCATCGGGACGGGCGACGCCGCGTGCGGCCAGGATCCGTGCCAATACGGGATGGATACCGTGGCCGGCCAGCGTGTTGGCGGCCTCGGCGGAGTGCGAACGGACAGCGATACGGGTCATTCAGGCAGCCATGGAAAGCGGGGACAGCGCATCGCGCAAGGTGCGTGCGGGCCGTAAGCGCCGCAGCCAGCCGAACGGCCCATTGGCCAGTTCGCGGCGGGTGACGCGGTAGTGGGCGTAGTGCGAATCGCCGGTCAGGATGAGGGAGATGGCATCGATACGGCCGTCGGCAAGCGCGTCGGCAGCAGGGGTGAACCAGTCGCGGTCGTAGGCGCGTAGGGTTTCGATCCAGTCGTACCAGTCGGCGCAAAGGTAGGGCTTGCCGGCGTCGTTGAGGAGTACGGCAGCGCTGGTGCCGTCAGCCGGCAGGGCGGCCAGCGTTTCGGCGCACAGCTCGGTGGCATTGGCGGCGTGGCACAGGCCCGCGAAGAACGGATCGGCGCCGATCATGCGCTCGGCAATCGGGCGCGTATCAACCAGCGTGCCCTGACCGAACAGCCAGACCGAGTTGACCGGCAGCAGGCCGCGCGCTTCGCGGGCCTGGTTGACGGGGTGGTCGTACCACGTCATCTGGATTTCGTTCTGGAACTTGCGCCAGGCGCGTTCCTGCTCGCCTTTGTGCATCCAGATGTCGATATTGTGGCCGGTGGCGCGTTGCGGGGCCGCGGCAATCAGGTCGCCAAACGGCGCATCCGGGATATACCAGCGGGCAGCGTGCGGGGCGTCCAGGTGCAAGTTCATGTCGGCCAGCAGCGGGGCGATGGCGGCGCGCAGCGCGTCGGCATCGGCCGCTTCCAGCCGGAGTTGCGCCGGGTCGAGCATCACCAAATGGTCGCGCGCGGCGTGAATATGCACCGGTTGCAGGCAGGCCCAGGTACGCGTGTCGGCGGTGCTGCCGTCGGCCAGGCGCATATACGGGGCGGACGGTAACGGCGCGACCGGCAGCCCGGCGCGCGCTGCCAGCCAGCGTTCGTGCGGCAGCGTGGGCAGATAGGCGTCGTCGTGGCGCTCGCGTTCCGTCTCCCGCGCGCGGGCAAGCAACCTTTCCAGGCCCGGCAAGGTCAATTGACGGTAAGCGTCGTCCGCCACCTCGGCGGCGGGGGCGCAAAACGGGACAATCAGAAAGAGTTCAGGGATCATGGCTCCGAGATTGTAAACTTCCGGCAGCCCGGCGCGTGCGCCGGCGAAGTCACACAGCATCGTCACATCACACGGTTACACCACACGGGGATGCCCCTTTGAAATTTCCATTCGAATGGCAGATCGGCTGGCGCTATACGCGCGCGGGCAAGCGTGCCAGCCGCAACAGCTTCATTTCCTTCATCTCGCTCATCTCCATGCTTGGCATTGCGCTGGGCGTGGCGGCGCTGATCATCGTGCTGTCGGTCATGAACGGCTTCCAGAAGGAAGTGCGTGACCGCATGCTGTCCGTGCTCGCGCACATCGAGGTCATGGCGCCGGGCAGCCTGCCTGACTGGCAGCGCACCGCCAACGAGGCGATGCAGAACAAGGAAGTCATCGGTGCGGCGCCGTACGTGGGCGCGCAGGCCATGATCACGCGCGATGACGCCGTGCGCGGCGTGCTGCTGCGCGGTGTGTCGCCGGCGGATGAGCCGAAGGTGTCGGACATCGCCAAGGACTTCAAGTCCGGCGCGATCGACGACCTGAAACCCGGCGAATTCGGTATCGCGCTGGGCAGTCAACTGGCCCAGGGCCTTGGCGTGCGCCCGGGGGACAAGGTCACCCTGGTGGCGCCGCAGGGCACCATCACCCCGGCGGGTGTGCTGCCGCGCCTGAAGCAGTTCACCGTGATCGGCACGTTTGAATCGGGGCACTACGAGTTCGACAGCTCGCTCGCGCTCATCAACATGGAAGACGCCGAGCGCCTGTTCCGCCTGGACGGCCCGACCGGCGTGCGCCTGAAGCTGACCGACATGGATCGCGCGCCCCAGGTGGCCGAGGCGCTCTCGCGCACGCTCACCGGCGAGCTCTACATCCGCGATTGGTCGCGCCAGAACCGCAACTGGTTTGCGGCGGTGAAGACCGAAAAGAAGATGATGTTCATCATCCTCACGCTCATCATTGCCGTGGCGGCGTTCAATCTGGTTTCCACACTGGTGATGACGGTGACGGACAAGCAGGCCGACATCGCCATCCTGCGCACGATGGGCGCACAGCCGGGCTCCATCATGAAGATCTTCATCGTGCAGGGCGTGGCGATCGGCTTCATGGGCACGCTGCTGGGCGTGGGGCTGGGCACGCTCATCGCCTACAACATCGACGTGATCGTGCCCTTTATCGAACACCTCTTTGGCGTGCAGTTCCTGCCAAAGGACATCTACTTCATTAGCGAATTGCCCTCGGACCCCCGCGTGAACGACATTGCGACCATCGGCATCATTTCCTTCATCCTCGCCTCGGTGGCGACGCTGTATCCGAGCTGGCACGCCTCACGCGTGAACCCGGCGGAGGCACTGCGCTATGAGTGAGGCTGTCATGACTTCCATGGATGCGCCGGCCGATGCCCGCGTGGGTGCGGTGCTGCAGGCCGAGGGGCTGTCCAAGTCGTTCAAGCAGGGTGGTTTGAATGTCGACGTGCTCAAGGGCGTCGACATCCGCATCGGTGTGGGCGAGAAGGTGGCGATCGTCGGTGCATCGGGCTCGGGCAAGAGCACGCTGCTGCATGTGCTGGGCGGGCTGGACGAGCCGAGTTCAGGTCGCGTCTCGTTGCTCGGCAAGCCCTTTACCGACATGAAGGAGCGTGAGCGCAACACGCTGCGCAACCAAGCGCTGGGCTTTGTCTACCAGTTCCACCACCTGCTGCCGGAGTTCACCGCGCTGGACAATGTGGCGATGCCGCTGCGCATTCGCGGCGTGAACGAGGCACAGGCACGCCACACCGCCCAGATGACGCTCGAACGCGTGGGGCTGGGCCCGCGCACGGCGCACCGTCCGGGCGAGCTGTCCGGCGGCGAGCGTCAGCGTGTGGCCATTGCGCGCGCGCTGGTCGGCTCACCCGCTTGCGTGCTCGCCGATGAGCCCACCGGCAACCTCGACGACCACACCGCCGGTGAAGTTTTCAACCTGATGCTGGAACTCACGCGCACGCTGGGCACCAGCTTCGTCATCGTCACGCACGATATCGAGCTGGCCGGCCGTTGCGATCGCATCCTGCGCCTGCGCGACGGCCACCTGCATATAGAGCGTTGATGCCCGCGCGACGCCGCGTGTTAGCGGGCCCGGCTGCCGTAACGGATGGACTGCAGCCGGCCCTCGACAAAGCGCAGCGTCGTCATGAACTGGCCGGTGCCGGGGTTGTAGGTCCACTCGTCGACATTGCTGCAGGCACCGTTGATGGCGGGCTGCGTGCTGCCGGTGCCTGTGGTGGCACAGAAGGTGTCGCGCATCACGGGCTCGCCGCAGTTCTGCAGGACGTCTGACTTGTTGTCGCCGATGCGGACGATGTAGCCGCTGCCGCAGCGCATCGTTTCAGCGCTGGCGGGCAGGGCGGTCAGGAGTGCGGTGAGTACGGCGCAAGTCAGGTAGGCTGTTTTCATTGCATTGTGCGGGCGGAGGCACCCAGTATCAGAAAAAGCGGATTCTAGAACGCCTGTCTTTCCGGTACGTTGCCGCTTTTCGATAGCCCTGAGCCGATCATGTGGATTGACACCCATTGCCATCTCGACGCCCGCGAATTCGACGCAGACCGTGACACGGTCGTCGCACAGGCGCACGCGGCGGGCGTGAACCACATCGTCGTGCCAGCCGTGGCCCGCTGGAATTTCGACACGGTGCGCACACTGGCGCATCGGCACATGGGCTGCAGCTATGCGCTCGGCATTCACCCGATGTGCGCCGCCCAGGCCAGCGATGAGGATCTGGCCGAACTGCGACGCCAAGTCGCAGCGTCGATGGACGATCCGCGTTTTGTTGCGATTGGCGAGATCGGGCTCGATTTCTTCATCCCCGATCCGAATGTCGAGCGGCAGAACGCCGTCTACCAGGAGCAGCTGCGCATCGCGCGCGAGTTTGATCTGCCGGTGCTGATGCACGTGCGCAAGTCGCAGGACCAAGTGCGCAGCGCAGCCGCCAAGGCAGGCGTGCGCGGCATCGCGCATGCATTCAACGGTAGCCCCGATCAGGCGCGTAGCTACGTGGATTCGGGCTTCAAGCTTGGCTTCGGCGGTGTGTTCACCTTCTCGCGCGCCAACCGTGTCCGCAGGCTCGCTGCCGACATGCCGATCGAATCGATCGTGCTGGAAACCGACGCCCCAGACCTCGCCCCGGCATGGCTGGCCGACGATCAGTTCAGCGAGCAGGTCGGTACGCGCAATGCGCCGGCCGAGGTCGCAGGCATTGCCGCCGCCATGGCGGAACTGCGCGGCATCTCCATCGAAGCGTTGGCCGCTCAGGCGCGCCGGAACAGTATCGAAGCCATTCCTCGTCTGGCTGCGCTGTTGGCATCCTGAAGTCCACCCATGCGGTTGGGCTTGGTTGGGTTCGTTGTCGGGTGCATGGCGCTGCAGATGCAGGCCGCGCTCATGCCTGCGTGGCAAACGGTTGTAGTGCTGGTGCTGTGTCTGCTGCTCGCCCTTGTGGCGCGTCGCACGCCGATCCTGCTTTCCGTCTTGCTGGTCACCAGTGCTTTCGTTGCTGGCTTTGGCTGGAGCGACTGGCGTGCGCAACAGCGATTGTCTGTCGTGCTCAGTCCAGCGTGGGAAGGTCAGGACATCATTGCGACAGGCGTCGTGGCTGAACTTCCGCAGGTCACCGAAGATGCCACGCGCTTTCTTTTCCAGATCGAATCCAGCGATGCCGGCGACGCTGCGCCCTCGCGCGTACGCCTGTCTTGGTACGGCACACGCAATTGGGGCGGGCAGGACGAGGAGGGCGCTGGCCCGGATCGCCGTGCTGGCATCCCCGACCTGCAGCCCGGCCAACGCTGGCAACTGACGTTGCGCGTCAAACGTCCGCATAGCCTGATCAACCCTGGCGGTTTCGATGGCGAGTACGCGATGCTCGCCGACGACATTCGCGCCACCGGCTACGTGCGCACCGGCAAGCGTGTGCAAAACATCGCACTGGGCGAGGCCGACGCCGGCTTGGCGGTCAACGTAGAGCGTTGGCGTACTGCCGTGCGGCGCCACATCCTCGCTGTGTTGCCCAACGCGCGCTATGCCCCCGTTGTTGTCGCACTCGTGGTGGGCGATCAGAGCGGCATCGCCCGTGAAGATTGGGCGCTGTTCCGCCGCACCGGCATCAGCCACCTTGTCAGCATTTCCGGCCTGCACATTACGATGATTGCCGGATTGTTTGCTGCGTTGTCGATGGCGCTATGGCGCCGCTCGTTCGGGCTGGCGCGCTGGTTGCGCACGCCGTTGCCACTGCGGATGCCGACGCCGCGAGCGGGCGCGATTGCCGCCATGCTTGGCGCTTTCGCCTACTGCCTGCTTGCCGGGATGGGCGTGCCGGCGCAGCGCACGCTGCTGATGCTGTCGACTGTTGCGATTGCGCGGCTGACCGATCGCAATGTGCCGGCGAGCCTGTCGCTGTGCTGGGCGGCGGCCGTGGTGGCAGTGGTCGATCCTTGGTCCGTCATGTCAGCGGGGTTCTGGCTGTCGTTTGGCGCGGTGGCGATCATTTTTCTGGCGGCGCAGATGGCGCTCAACGGGCCGCGCAATCGTGAGTCGGAAAGGTGGTGGTGGCGTTACCAACGCGGGTTTGCCAGCTCGACGCGCATTCAATTTGCCGTCACGTTTGGGCTGCTGCCGTTGACGTTGCTGCTGTTCCAGCAGACATCGGTTGTTTCGATTGCGGCCAACGGGCTGGCAATTCCAGTCGTCAGCTTTGTGACCACACCGCTGGCGTTGATTGGCGCGGCGCTGCCAACGCCGTTCGCACAACCGGTGCTGTCCCTGTCGGAGATGAGCTTCGGCTGGTTGGTCGTCTGGTTGGACTGGCTGGCCCGGCCGAGCTGGTCGATCTGGGTGGCGCCTGCCGCTCCCACATGGGCGTTGCTGCTGGCGATTGGTGGGGTGGCGCTGCTGCTGGTGCCGGGGGCGCATCGCGCTTGGGCATGGCGCGTGCAGGGCGCATTGCTGCTCGTGCCGATGCTGCTGGCACGTGTCCCGGTGCCGTTGCCGGGCGAGTTTCGCGTCGTTGCGTTCGACATCGGCCAGGGTGCCGCCACGCTGGTCGAAACGGCTAACCACCGCCTCCTGTTCGATACAGGCCCACGCTACGGCGACCACGCCGATGCGGCTGCCCGCGTCATCACACCCTATCTGCGAGGGCACGGAATCGAAGCCCTGGACGCGCTGGTCGTCAGTCACGAAGACAGCGACCACGCTGGCGGCACCGAAACGGTGATCGACGCGATGCCGGTACGCACCATGTTGGCGTCTCTGCCAAGCGGGCATGCGCTATACAAGGTGGCCGCTGCACACGATGTTGGTTTGACCGGTTGCTTGGCTGGGCAAGCATGGACTTGGGATGGTGTGACGTTCGAGATGCTTCACCCGATGCAGCAGCCCGCCGACGGTGCGCGCGTGTCGAGCAACGCCCGCAGTTGCGTGCTGCGCGTCGGCAACGGCCGGCATGCCGCGCTGTTGACCGGCGATATCGAAGCCGCGCAGGAGGCGGCGCTCGTCGCCAGGGAGGCGCCGGAGCGGCTGATGGCAGACATCTTGCTAGTACCCCATCACGGCAGCAAGACAAGCTCCAGCGGTGCGTTCTTGGACGCAGTGTCACCGCAGGTGGCAGTTTTCCAGGTCGGCTACCGCAACCGGTACGGGCATCCGCACCGCCAAGTGTGGCAACGCTATGTGGCGCGCGACATTGAGCGACTGCGGACCGACGAGACGGGTGCCGTCGTCATCGCGACGAACGGCGATGCGCTGGAAGTGCAGACGGCGCGGTCGATGCGGCCGCGTTACTGGTCCTCCGCGCTGGAAGTGGAAGCCCTGGCGACAGCCGCAGACGGGATTGATGCGCTGCCGTAAAACTTGGTTGCATCGCGGGTTGGCCCCATTGTGGTGCCCGAAACCGGCGTGCTATAAAAACCACACGTCGTGCCGTCGCGTGCATGACAGTCCGTCAGGGGAGAAAAGCATGGCAGTCCGGTTCTACGATGAAATGCTCAACTGGCATGGCGAGCGCAGCTCGCATGCTGCCGAACCGGCCCCAGCAGCGCTCGTCCAGCAGGGCGAGGTGCGCAGTCACTATGGACGCTTCGCCGAATGGCTGGGCGCGCAGTCCGCCACCACGCTGCAGAACAAGCGCGCCGAGGCCGATCTCATCTTCCGACGCGTGGGTATCACCTTTGCGGTGTACGGTGACAAGGACGAATCGAATAGCGGTACCGAGCGCACGATTCCGTTCGACATCATTCCGCGCATTTTCCCGGCCAGTGAGTGGGCCACGCTCGAGCGCGGCCTGCGCCAGCGGGTCGACGCGCTTAACCGCTTCCTGCACGACATCTATCACGAGCAGAACATCCTGCGCGCCGGTGTCATTCCGCCCGACCAGATCTACAACAATGCTCAATACCGCCCCGACATGCTCGGTGTGAACGTGCCGCGCGACATCTACGCGCACGTGGCCGGCATCGACATCGTGCGTGCCGGTGAGGGCGAGTTCTACGTGCTGGAAGACAACCTGCGCGTGCCGTCGGGTGTGTCTTACATGCTGGAAAACCGCAAGATGATGATGCGGTTGTTTCCCGAACTGTTCGCACGCAATCGTGTGGCGCCGGTCGCGCATTATCCAGACTTGCTGCTGGACATGCTGCGCAGTGTGTCGCCGCAGAACATTGCCGATCCGACCGTGGTGGTGCTTACGCCGGGCATGTACAACTCGGCCTACTTTGAGCACGCATTCCTGGCCCAGCAGATGGGCGTGGAGTTGGTGGAAGGGCACGACCTGTTCGTGCAGGACGACCACCTCTATATGCGCACTACGCAGGGCCCGCAGCGCATTGACGTGATCTACCGCCGCGTCGATGACGATTTCCTCGATCCACTGGTATTCCGCCCGGATTCTTCGCTGGGTGCGGCGGGGCTGCTGTCGGTCTACCGCGCGGGCAACGTCACCATCTGCAATGCCATCGGTACCGGTGTGGCGGATGACAAGTCGATCTACCCGTATGTGCCCGACATGATCCGCTTCTACCTCGGCGAAGAGCCGATCCTGAATAACGTGCCGACCTACATGTGCCGCCGACCGGACGACCTGCAGTACGTGCTCGACCACATGGGCGAACTGGTGGTCAAGGAGACGCACGGTGCGGGCGGCTACGGCATGCTGGTCGGCCCCGCGGCTACTAAGGACGAGATCGCGGCGTTCCGCGAGGTGGTGAAGGCGCGCCCCGATCAGTACATCGCCCAGCCGACGCTCGCGCTGTCGACCTGCCCGACCTATGTGGAAGCTGGCATCGCGCCGCGCCATATTGATCTGCGGCCCTTTGTGCTGTCTGGCAAGGACGTGCGCATGGTGCCGGGCGGCCTGACGCGCGTGGCGTTGCGGGCGGGCTCGCTGGTGGTCAACTCGTCGCAGGGCGGCGGGACGAAGGACACGTGGGTGCTGGAGCGCTAACGCGTCGATATCTCGCAACCGACATAACCGAATACGGACAGGGAACGCCATGCTCAGCCGCACCGCAGACCACCTCTTCTGGATGGCGCGCTACACCGAACGGGCCGAGAACACCGCCCGCATGCTCGACGTCAATTACCAGACCTCGCTGCTGCCGCAATCGGCGGAAGTGGCCGAGCAGGGCTGGTGGGCGATGCTCGACATCTCTGAACTCACGCAGGTATTTGATGAGCGCTACGGCCTGCTCTCGCGCGATGACGTGATCGACTTCATGGTCCGCGACATGACCAATCCGTCGTCGATCATGAGCTGCCTGCGCGGCGCGCGCGAGAACGCACGGGCCGTACGCGGCTCCATCACGACCGAAGTGTGGGAGACCATCAACACCACCTGGCTGGACGTGCAGCGCCTGATGGCCGAGGGCATGTTGCGCGATGATCCGTCGCAGTTCTTCGAGTGGGTTAAATTCCGCTCGCACCTGTCGCGCGGCGTGCAGGTCGGCACCATGCTCACGGACGACGCCTTCCATTTCATGCGTCTGGGCACCTTCCTGGAGCGCGCCGACAACACCGCGCGATTGCTCGACGTGAAATTCCAGTCCACGCCCACGCGCGATGAAACGGCGGCCGAGCAGGGCGACTTCTATCACTGGGCTGCCACGCTGCGTTCGGTGTCGGGTTTCGAGGTCTACCGCAAGATTTATCGCAACGTGATTACGCCGACGCGCGTGGCCGAGTTGCTGATCCTGCGCAGCGACATGCCGCGCTCGCTGCTGGCCAGCATGGACGAAGTCGTGGCGATTCTCTCCACCGTGCGTAACAGCCAGTCCGCGGAGACGGAGCGACGCGCTGGTAAACTGCACGCCGACCTGCGGTATGCCCGCATCGAAGACATTTTTGCGGTTGGCCTGCACCCGTGGCTGACCAATTTCCTGGAGCGCATTGGCGATCTGGGCAACGGCATCAGCCAGGACTTCCTGGTGCCGCTCGATGCAGTGTGACGCGCGGGGCATTTTGTATCTACCAGGGCGTTGCCTACGGGCGGCGTCCGCGCCATCGTGAAATACCAAATTCGACATACGACGGTCTACCGTTATGCCGAGCCGCTGCGCCACAGCGTGCATGAGCTGCGATTGACCCCGCGCAGCGGGCCGCTGCAACAGGTGGACAGCTGGCAGATCCATGCCCCCGGCAACCTGACCCGCGCCACCGACGGCTTCGGCAACGTGGTGCACCACTTCACCCTGCGCAACCGCACGGACGACGTCACCATCGACGCCCGCGGCATTGTCGAGGCCTTCCCGTGCGCCGTACCGGGTAGCCGCAGCTTTACCGATGCCCCAGGGGAAGGGCGCTACCGTGTGTCGCCGCTGTACTTCCTGAGCACCACGCCGCTGACTTCTGCGCCGCCTGAGATGGTCGACTTCGCACGCAAGCATGCGCTGGTGCATGGTGATGCGGATTCGGCACTGAGCCTTGCCGGAGCCATTGCGCAGCGTGTGCGCTACAAGCCCAATACCACCGATGTGGGCACGACGGCCGCCGAGGCATTCAACCTGGGTGCTGGCGTCTGCCAGGACCAAGCGCAGGTGATGGTGGCGTGCTGCCGCGCGCTCGGTGTGCCGGCCCGCTATGTCAGCGGCTACTTCCATGCCGTTGGCGAGGAAGATCTCGCCAGCCATGCCTGGGCCGATGTTTGTCTCGATGCTGAAACGCATACCTGGTGCAGCATCGACGTGACGCACCAGTGCTTCACCGACGAGCGTCACATTCGCCTGGCAGTCGGTCGCGACTACCAATCTGCCGCACCGATCCGCGGCATCCGCCAGGGGGGCGGCGCCGAGACCCTGAACGTCAGCATCTCGATCGAACCGTTGCCCGCCGAGGCCGCCTGAGTGCACTGAACGCCGCTTCCAAGCGTGTCAATGCGTTGCGATCGACACGCTAGAATGCTCTTAACTCATAGATTTCGTTTGTCGCTGCTCCCATGACTTATTGCGTTGCCATGCGCCTGGACGCTGGCTTGGTCTTCCTGTCGGATTCCCGCACCAACGCGGGCGTCGATGCCATTTCCACGTTCCGCAAGATGACCGTCTTCGAGCGCGAAGGCGATCGTGTCATGGTGCTGCTGACCGCCGGCAACCTCGCCATCAGCCAGACCGTGCGCCAAGTGTTGACGGAGGCGCGCGACAAGCCGCGCTCACTGTGGACCGCCCGCGATATGTTTGAGGCGGCCACCATTGTTGGTGAAGCCGTGCGCGAGGTGTACGACCGGGATGCAGCGGCGCTGGCCAAGGCCAAGATTGATTTCAACGTCAGCATCATCCTTGGCGGGCAGATCGGCACAGAACGTCCGCGCTTGTTTAACGTCTATGCCGCCGGTAACTTCATCGAGGCCACCCCCGAGAACTGCTATTTCCAGATCGGCGAGGCCAAGTATGGCAAGCCAATCATCGACCGAGTGGTCTCCCCGGGGCTGCCGCTGGACGAGGCCGCAAAATGCGCGCTGATCTCGATGGATTCGACGCTGAAGTCGAATATTTCGGTGGGGCTGCCGCTCGATCTGCTGGTCTATGAAACCGATTCGCTGCGCGTGACGCGTTTCGTGGCAATTGACGAAGAGAATCCGTATTTCGCGATGATCCGCGGCACCTGGGGTAAGCGCCTGCGTCAAGTGTTTGCCGAGATCGATGACCCGGATTGGGAGACGGACACCAGCCCGTCGTATCCGCTGCGCCGTGAAGGGCATCCGTCGACCGAGGTGGGGCCCGTGCGCATCGCGCCGCCCGCCGCGGATGCTCCGGCCACACCGCAACGTGCGCCCGGCCCGGTGTTCGAGCAGGTGTCGACGCTCCAGCGCGTGGCTGGTAGCGCTTCGAAGGAATGACACTGAGCGCGGGGCGGGAGCGGGTTCGATGCGCGACGTGATCCTTTTTTCACATGCAAACGGTTTTCCAGTCGGCACGTATCGCAAGATGCTCGGCGTGCTGGGTGACGACTACGATATCCACGCTGTTGAGCGATTCGGGCATGACCCGCGCTTTCCGGTGACGCGGTCGTGGCCGGGGCTGGTCAAGGAGTTGCTTGCAGAGATCGATGCGCAACCTGAGCCTGTCTGGCTGGTCGGTCATTCGCTGGGCGGTTTCTTGAGCTTGATGGCGGCGCTGCGTCGGCCTGAGCACGTGCGCGGCGTGCTGATGCTCGATTCGCCCATCATCGCGGGCTGGCGCGCCAAGCTGCTGCGCGTTGCGCAGTGGCTGGACATTGACGAGAGCCAGTCGCCGGCTGCCGCCACCAAGAATCGCCGCAACGTTTGGCCGGATCTGGATTCCGTCTGGAGCCACTTTAAGGCCAAGCGCAAATTCGATCGCTGGGATGAAGATGTGCTGCGTGATTACGTCGAGCACGGCACCGAGCCGACTGGCCGCGAGCGCGAGCGCACGCTACGTTTCTCGCGCGAGATCGAGTATCAGATCTACCGTACTTTGCCGACCAACATGGGCCGCAAGGTCGCTGGCGGCACGCCGTTTCCGGTGAGCTTCGTGGCCGGCACGCGTTCGCGGGAAATCCGCCAGGTGGGCCTGGGTGCAACCCGGCGCATCGTCGGAAGCAAGCTGCGCTGGATCGAAGGCAGTCACCTGTATCCGATGGAAAAGCCGTTGGAAACGGCCGAGTTGATCCGCCAGTTGATCAATGAAATGCGCGCCAACGCAGGCGCCATGCGGCACGCGGCATAAGCGAGGCTTCGCTCGGGCAAATTCCACCGTTCTGTCACGGATCGGGCAAGGCACCTTTGCTATAATCCGGCTTTCCCCGGCAAGCTAGGTCATGACCAAGTTCGTATTCGTTACCGGTGGCGTAGTGTCCTCACTCGGCAAGGGCATCGCCGCCGCCTCGCTCGCGGCCATTCTTGAGTCGCGCGGCCTCAAAGTCACCCTCCTCAAACTCGATCCCTACATCAACGTCGACCCGGGCACCATGAGCCCGCTGCAGCACGGCGAGGTGTTTGTGACGGAGGACGGCGCAGAAACCGACCTCGATCTTGGCCACTACGAGCGCTTCGTCTCGGCCAAGATGCGCAAGTCGAACAACTTCACCACCGGCCAAGTCTATGAATCCGTGATCCGCAAGGAGCGTCGCGGCGAGTACCTCGGCAAGACGGTGCAGGTCATTCCGCATATCACCAACGAGATTCAAGCGTTCATCGAGCGCGGCGCAGCAGCCTCGCACGACGGTAAGGCCGACGTGGCGATCGTGGAAATCGGCGGTACGGTGGGTGATATTGAATCGCTGCCGTTCCTGGAAGCCGCGCGTCAGATGAGCCTGCGCCTGGGCCGCAACCAGGCGGCGTTCATTCACCTGACGCTGGTGCCATTCATTGCCAGCGCTGGCGAACTCAAGACCAAGCCGACCCAGCACTCGGTGCAGAAGCTGCGTGAAATCGGTGTGCAGCCGACCGCGCTGCTGTGCCGCGCGGACCGCCCGATTCCTGACGACGAGCGCGCGAAGATTTCGCTCTTCGCCAACATGCCGCAGGACGCGGTCATCTCGGTGTGGGATGTCGACACCATCTACAAGATCCCGCAGATGCTCAACGAGCAGGGGCTGGATCGCATCATCTGCGAAGAGCTGCGTATCGACGCGCCGCCGGCGGATCTGTCGGTGTGGGCACACATGGTGCACACGCTGGAGAACCCGCAGCACGAAATCACCATCGGCATGGTCGGCAAGTATGTCGACCTGACCGAGTCGTACAAGTCGCTCATTGAAGCGCTGCGCCACGCTGGCCTGCACACCTCGACGCGCGTCAACATCGAGTACATCGATTCCGAAGAGCTGGAGTCGGGCCACATGCAGGTGCTGGATTCGCTGGACGCGATCCTGGTGCCGGGCGGCTTCGGCAAGCGCGGTACGGAAGGCAAGATCCGCGCGATCCAGTACGCCCGTGAAAAGGGTGTGCCATACCTGGGCATCTGCCTGGGGATGCAGCTGGCTGTGATCGAATTTGCCCGCCACCTGGCCGGCATGACGGACGCCAACAGCACGGAATTCAACGACGAGACCCAACACCCGGTGGTGGCCCTCATCACCGAGTGGCTGGATCGTGACGGCGCGGTGGAAAAGCGCTCGGCCGATTCGGACATGGGCGGCACCATGCGCCTGGGTTCGCAGCGCGTGCCGGTGCAATCGGGCACCAAGGCGGCGACGATCTACGGCGCGGAAGTCAACGAGCGCCATCGTCACCGCTACGAGGTGAACAACCACTACGTACCGCAGCTGGAAAAGGCCGGGATGATCATCTCGGCGCGCACGCCGTCGGAAAACCTGCCGGAAATGATGGAGCTGCCGAGTTCGATGCACCCGTGGTTCGTCGGCGTGCAGTTCCACCCGGAATTCACCTCGACGCCGCGCGACGGTCACCCGCTGTTCAAGGCCTACGTGGAAGCCGCATTGGCGCATCACCAGCAGAACACGCAACGCGCTGTCGCTTAAAGCGCCTGGCGCACGGGAACATCATGAAACTCTGCGATTTCGAAGTCGGCCTCGACAAACCGTTCTTCCTGATTGCCGGCACCTGCGTGATCGAGTCCGAGCAGATGGCGATCGACACCGCCGGTACGCTCAAGGAGATCACGGGTGCCCTGGGCATTCCGTTCATCTACAAGTCGTCGTTCGACAAGGCGAACCGCTCGTCGGACGCCTCGTTCCGCGGTCTGGGCATGGAAGAGGGGCTGCGTATCCTGGCAGAAGTCCGCCGCCAGGTGGGCGTGCCGGTGCTGACCGACATCCATGAGATCGATGAGATCAAACCGGTGGCCAGCGTTGTGGACGTGCTCCAGACGCCGGCATTCCTGTGCCGCCAGACCGATTTCATCCGCGCCTGTGCGCAGAGCGGCAAGCCCGTCAATATCAAGAAGGGCCAGTTCCTCGCGCCGCACGACATGAAGAACGTCATCGACAAGGCGCGTCACGCGGCCCGTGATGCCGGCCTGCCGGAAGACAACTTCATGGCCTGTGAGCGCGGCGCCTCGTTCGGCTACAACAACCTCGTGTCGGACATGCGCTCCCTGGCGATCATGCGCGAGACGGGCGCGCCGGTGGTGTTTGACGCTACGCACTCGGTGCAACTGCCGGGCGGCCAAGGCACCAGCTCCGGCGGTCAGCGTGAATTTGTGCCGGTGCTGGCGCGTGCTGCCATCGCCACGGGTGTGGCGGGCGTGTTCATGGAAACGCACCCGGACCCCGCATGCGCAAAATCAGACGGCCCGAATGCTGTGCCGCTGCGCCGCATGAAAGACTTGCTGTCAGTACTGAAAGAACTGGATGCGCTCACCAAGCGCAGCGGTTTCCAGGAAAATCAGTTCGACTGATTTTTCCGACGACCGGCGGCTCCACCAGCCGCCGCTGTCGTTTCCAATTCAGTTTTCGATTCAGCTTCCGGAGAGAGACACATGGCCGCTGGCTACATCCTCGCGTACGTGGACGTGACGGACCCCGTGCAATACGAGCAATACAAGGTGCTGTCGACCAAGGCCATGCAGGTTCATGGCGCCGAGCCGCTGGTGCGTGGCGGCAAGACCGAATCACTGGAAGGCGAGTGGAGCCCCACCCGCATCGTCGTGCTCAAGTTCCCGAGCTACGACGCGGCCAAGGCCTTCCATGACAGCGAGGAGTATCGCGCTGCCCGCGAAGCGCGCTCCAAGGCTGCCAACATGAACATGATCGTGGTCGAAGGCGTCTAAGCCGCCTGCCGACTTCGTAGCGTTACCTGCTTTAAGACACCAAGAGGGATTTTCATGAGTGCCATCGTAGATATCATCGGTCGCGAAGTGCTGGACTCGCGCGGCAACCCCACCGTCGAATGCGACGTGCTGCTGGAATCGGGCGTGATGGGTCGCGCCGCGGTGCCCTCGGGCGCCTCCACCGGCTCGCGCGAAGCCATCGAACTGCGTGACGGCGACAAGTCGCGCTACCTGGGCAAGGGCGTGCTCAAGGCGGTCGAGCATATCAACACCGAAATCTCCGAGGCCATCATGGGCCTGGACGCGTCGGAACAGGCGTTCCTGGACCGCACCCTGATCGACCTGGACGGCACCGAGAACAAGAGCCGCCTGGGCGCCAACGCCATGCTGGCCGTGTCGATGGCCGTGGCCAAGGCCGCAGCCGAAGAAGCGGGCCTGCCACTGTACCGCTACTTCGGTGGTTCGGGCGCGATGCAGATGCCGGTGCCGATGATGAATATCGTCAACGGTGGCGCGCACGCCAACAACAGCCTGGACATCCAGGAATTCATGGTGATGCCGGTTGGCCAGTCGAGCTTCCGCGAAGCCCTGCGCTGCGGCGCTGAGATCTTCCACGCGCTGAAGAAGATCCTGGCAGACAAGGGCATGAGCACGGCCGTGGGCGACGAAGGTGGCTTCGCACCGAACTTCGCCAGCAACGAAGAGTGCCTGAACACCATCCTGTCGGCCATCGAGCAGGCTGGCTACAAGGCCGGAGAAGACGTGCTGCTGGCGCTGGATTGCGCTGCTTCCGAGTTCTACAAAGACGGCAAGTACCACCTGGAAGGCGAAGGCCTGCAACTGTCGTCGGAAGACTTCGCCAACTACCTGGCGAACCTGGCTGACAAGTTCCCGATCGTGTCGATCGAAGACGGCATGCACGAGAGCGACTGGGCCGGCTGGAAGGCCCTGACCGACAAGCTCGGCAAGAAGGTGCAACTGGTGGGCGACGATCTGTTCGTCACCAACACCAAGATCCTGAAGGAAGGCATCGAGAAGGGCATCGCCAATTCGATCCTCATCAAGATCAACCAGATCGGTACGCTGACCGAGACGTTCGCTGCCATCGAGATGGCCAAGCGCGCCGGCTACACCGCCGTGATCTCGCACCGCTCAGGCGAAACGGAGGACAGCACCATCGCTGACATCGCCGTTGGCACGAACGCCGGTCAAATCAAGACTGGCTCGCTGTCGCGCTCGGACCGTATGGCCAAGTACAACCAATTGCTGCGCATCGAAGAAGACCTCGGTGATATCGCCAGCTACCCGGGCAAGTCGGCGTTCTATAACCTGCGATAATCCTTCGCAGTTTCGCCTCGGATGGCCGTGCGACCGCCGCTGTGGCGGTCGCGTGGTATTTGGGGCTGCGAGTTGTACCGCCGCCAACGCCTGACTGTATGCGCCTGATCACGCTGTTCCTGCTGCTGTTGTTGCTTGCCATCCAATACCCGCTCTGGTTGGGTAAGGGCGGTTGGCTACGTGTCTGGGACATGCAGAAGCAGGTGACCGCGCAGAATCAGCACAACGTTGATCTCAAGCAGCGCAATACCAAGCTGGAAGGCGAAGTGAAGGACCTGAGGGAGGGCACGGGCGCTATCGAAGAGCGCGCGCGCTATGAACTGGGGATGGTCAAGGACGACGAAGGTTTTGTGCAGTTCGTGGCACCGGCCCCCAAGACCAGCGAAACCCCACCGCCTCCGCCGCCTCCGGCCGGGCAGCAGAAACGGCATTGAACGTGCAGAGCGAACGCGCCGTTCGTGCCGCGTTTGCTTTCCAACCGATTTCCGGAATTACCAGTAGTACGGATAGCCCCAGACGGGCGCGCCGTAGCTGACTCCCCAGCCACCACGGTGGCGCCATCCACTGCCGTAGTAGACCGAATAGCCACCGTAGTATGGGTACGGATAAGGGGCGTAGTAGGGGGTGGCCGCGTAGGCGCGCGCCTCGGCATCGCGCTTGACTGCCTGGTCGGATTCGCGCAGCGCCTTGGCGTTCAAATCATCCAGTTTCTTGCGATCTTCCGCCGACAGTACCGCGGGCGCAGGCGTTTGGGCGTCTGCCGGCAGTCGCGCGGTGTAGGGCGTACCACCCGGGCCGCGCGGAACCGCAACGCATGCCGATGCCAGCAAAGCTGCCACCACGGGCAGCACGAGCGCGCCAGCGCTGGGCAGGTTCAATGACTGGGTGATGGGCTTGGACATGATGCGCTCCGCAGCAGGCGGCAGATGAGGGAACTGGCGACTTAGAGCGTGGGCGGCACCCATAAGTGCCGCGCGCCACGCTTCTTCATACTATGTCGCTGTGCTCAATGGCGTTGGCCGGATGCACCTTGAACGGCTTGTGCGACGGTCTCCTGCGCGAAGAGCTGCGCACAATCGACCGCATCGAAGCTGTAGTGCTGACCGCAGAACTCGCAGTCGATCTCCACCTTGCCGCGCTCTTCCAGGATGCTCTCGATCTCGGGCTGGCCGAGCGTGCGCAACATGGCGCCCACGCGCAGGCGCGAGCACGAGCAGCGGAAGTGCGGCGCCAATGGCTCGAACATACGGATGCCGGCAGCTTCCATCTCTTCCCAGTACAGCCGCTTGATGAGCGTGTCGATCGACGCTTCGAGCAATTCTTCGCGGCGCAGCGTGTTGCCGAGCTGGCAGACGCGTTCCCACGTGTCGAGATCCTGCTTCTGCACGTCCTTGTGCAGCGGCTGGCCCGTCTCTCCGACCCGTGCTGGCTCGCGGTCGGGGCGGCCTTCCATGGTGCCGCCGTACGAGGGCAGGCGCTGCAGCAGCATGCCCGAAGCGACTTTATTGTCGGCAGCCAGCCAGAGGCGCGTGTCGAGCTGCTCAGATGCCTGCATATACTGCTCAAGCACCTCGGTCATGTTGGAAAGCGGTCCGGTTTCGTCTGACAGCGGCACGATGCCTTGGTATGGCTGCTGGCCCGGCAGCTTGTCGTGCGGATCGAGCGTGATGGCAAAGCGGCCGCGGCCGTGCACGTTGACCATCGAGGCCAGCGTGGCATCGTCGGCAATCTCGGCGTCTTCGGCAATCTTGGCGGTCGCGCGCATCGACATGTCAGAGTTGCACTCCACCACCAGCATGCGCACTGGGCCATCACCGTGCAGTTGCATGACCAGCGCGCCGTTGAACTTGAGGTTGGCCGACAGCAGCGCGGCTGCTGCCATCATCTCGCCCAGCAGCGTGCTGACCGGGGCGGGGTAGCGACGGCGGCGCAGGATTTCTTGCCAGGTTGCTTCCAGGCGCACCAGTTCACCGCGCACCGGCGCGGCGTCAAATACGAATTTCTTCAGCTCGTCAGTCATCCATCGATCCGTTTCAGTTGCTGCTTGTACATCGCCTGCCGCACCGCATAAGTTTCGGTGTTCAGGTGCATCTTGGCGATGTCGTCTTCCGTCAGTTTGCGCACGGCCTTGGCGGGCGCGCCCAGGATCAGCGTGCCGTCTTCGAAGACCTTGCCTTCGGTGACGATCGCACCCGCACCCACCAGGCAGTTCTTGCCGATCACCGCGCGATTAAGCACCACCGCCTGGATGCCGATCAGCGAGCCTTCGCCGATGGTGCAGCCATGCAGCATGGCTTGGTGGCCAATCGTTACGCGGTCGCCGATGTTCAGCGGGCAGCCCGGGTCGGTATGCAGCACCGAGCCCTCCTGCACGTTGCTGGCCTCACCCACGGTAATCGGCTCGTTATCGCCGCGGATGACGGCGCCGGGCCAGACGCTTGCGCGTGCCTTGAGCTCCACGCGGCCGATGACGGTCGCTTCGGGGGCCACGTAGGCGTTTTCGTCAATGGTCGGGGCAACGTCGCCGAGTTGGTAGAGGGCCATGCGATCGGTCTCCAGAATCTGCCTCAGTGGGCCAATAAGTGGGGAAAAAGCGCGCGTCTTCAAGCCTGCCAGAGGGGCAGGCCGGACACGTCGAATTAAAATGGCGGAAAGCCCGAATTGTACGCTGATGAACGTTTTTCAGTCCCCCGCCCAATCGCCCACGGATAGCCTGCGCCACGCCGCTCTGGCCGCGTTGTGTCTCACCGATCCTGCAAGCAAAGTTGACGCCACCTTGCGCCTGGGCGAACGCGCGCAACGTGCCGAAGCCGCCGCCTGGGGCGCCGACGAGGTGATTGCCGCGCCGGCCACGGGTATCCCTGGTCGCCCCGACGCACCGGTTCTTGTGCCGCCCTCCGAGGTGCCGCGCCGCCGCGCGATCGATACGCCGCGTGGACGTGCCGCGCTGCTGCATGCGTTGGCGCACATCGAGTTCAACGCCATCAACCTCGCGCTTGATGCCGTCTGGCGCTTCGCAGGTTTGCCCATTGTGTTCTATCAGGACTGGATGCGCGTTGCGGCGGAGGAGGCGACACATTTCTCGCTGCTGTCGGCGCATCTGGCCACACTCGATTGCCGGTATGGCGATCACCCTGCCCACGACGGCTTGTGGCAGATGACCGAAAAGACCGCCGCCGACCCGCTCGCGCGCATGGCGCTGGTGCCACGCACGCTGGAGGCGCGCGGGCTTGATGCCTCGCCGCCCATACGCGCCAAACTGGCGCAGGCGGGTGATCTGGAGGCCGCCGGCATCCTCGACATCATCCTGCGCGACGAGATCGGCCACGTGGCCGTGGGTAACCGCTGGTATCGTCATCTGTGCGAGCGAGCGGGGCTTGATCCGCTGCCGACGTATCGCAAGCTGGCCGAACAGTACGGCGCACCGCGCCTGCGCGGACCATTCAACCTCGATGCGCGTCGCCAGGCTGGTTTTGACGACGACGAGATCGCTGCGCTGGAAGCCTCGTTCTAAGCGGCACCTGGTCGGGCAGTCATCGCTATAATCATCGGAAAAAGAACGATCGTTCGATTATTTGCTGATTCGATGACGGAAACCATGACCTCGACCACGCCGCCGGCTACGCGCCAAGCTTCCCGTTCGACCTACCTGGATGTACGCGGCCTGCGCTATCACGTGCGCGAATGGGGCGAGCCGGGCGCGCCCATCCTGTTCCTGTTCCACGGCTGGATGGATGTGTCGGCGTCGTTCCAGTTTCTGGTGGATGCGCTGCGCGAGCGCTGGCACATCGTGGCGCCGGATTGGCGCGGCTATGGCGAGACCGCCCGGCCCACGGATGCTCCCGGCGTCGAGTGCTACTGGTTTGCCGACTACCTGGCGGATCTGGAAGCCATTGTCGATCACTACCAGCCGGAGGGGCAGGTGACGCTGGTCGGCCACAGCCTGGGCGCCAACGTGGTGTGCCTGTACGCCGGCATCCGGCCCGAGCGCGTGCGCCGCGTGGTCGATCTGGAGGGCTTCGGCATGACGGCTTCCAAGGCTTCGCAGGCGCCGCGCCGGTATGCGCGCTGGCTGGATGAACTGAAGGACAAGCCGCGCCTGAACACATACGCCACCGTCGAAGACGTTGCCGCGCGCCTGCAGAAGACCAACCCGCGCCTGCCGGCGGACAAGGCCGCATTTCTCGCGCAGCACTGGTCGCATCAGGGCGCCGACGGCCGCTGGGAAATCCTTGGTGATCCTGCGCACAAGATCATCAACCCGCAGCTCTATCGCTTGGATGAGGTGATGGAAATCTGGCGCCGCGTGACCGCGCCTGTGCTGCACGTCGAGGCCGTCGACTCACCCACGCTCAAGGCGATTGCGGGCGAGACACCGCTGCCGGAATTCAAGACGCGCTTTGCGGCGTTTCCGGATTTCCGCGAAGTGTTGATCGCCGAGGCGGGCCATATGCTGCACCACGATCAGCCGGAACAGGTGGCCATGTTGATCGAGGAGTTCTGTCAGCATGGCTGAACCGCGCCGGCCTCAGTCGAGAAAACGCTGTACTGCGCCGGGTGGCGGCAGGATGCAGGTATCTGAACGTCCAAACCACCGGTAACGGTTGCGCGCGACGCAGCGATAGAGCGCGTCACGCAGCGGCACCGGGATCAGCCAACCCGCCCACGCCAGCCGCCACGGCCAGCCAAGCTCATGCAGGATGCGCAGTACGGCGGCACTTTCGCGCCATGCATGGCCATCGCGCACGAAGAGCACCGTATCAACATCGTCCGGATCGACGCCTGCCTGCGCGAGCAGTTGTCGCCCGGTCGCTCCCTGCATCGATGCAAAGCGCAGCACACCTTGTCGATCGTGTCGAAGCAGGAATTGTGTGAAGCCGCTGCACAGCAGGCAGTGCGCGTCATAGACAACGATCATGCGGGCTCCCTCGTTGTCAGATCCAGGTAGCCGCGGTACGCAGCAACCACACCGAGCAATGGCACGCTGGCGCGCACGTTGAAGTGGAGGCGGTCACCGTTGCCGGTTTCTTCGGCCACGACGGCCGGCCGCAGCCACGCAGGGCAGGGGATGCCGAGGAAGCGCAAGCCCTCCAGGCGCATCCGCAGCATGCCGTGCTCCGCTTCCAGCGCAAAGAAGAGACGTACTGCGCCCAGCCGCTCCATGATGCGCCCCTGATGCAGCGACAGCGTGGAGCGCATCGTCTGGCGCGGGAAATGGCGTGTCCAGGTCTCTTGGGTGGCGGTGGCGTCGAGTGTGAAACGGATTGGGCCGCGCGTCGGTGTGCGTGGTGTGCGAATGCACCAGGCTAGGCCGCGTGCCATGCAGGTAGCGGGCGGCTCTGTCTCGACCTCGCCGCGCAGTGTCACCAGCCCGGCCATCCGATGAAAGGCCTGCACGGCGGGCGCAAGCTGCGCGTACTGTGTGCCGAGCACCGTTTCATAGAGCGAGGCGGTCATGCCCGCGCCTCACGCATCGTGATCGCCAGGCCATCGGTTTCGCGCGCAAAGTCGTCCAGCGTCAGCAAGCCGACGCACGGCATTGCTCCACACTGCGGCAGTTTGCCTTCCAGGAGCCGACGGACCAGCGCTGCGGCAGCGAGTGTCGGCACGTAAGGGCCGTCGCCGCGAACGGCTAGCAGGTGCCACAGGCGCGAGTGCAAGGTGCCGTCGGCATCCCCGCCTTCGACACGCAGGTGCATGCCGCCCACATCTGAGCCCCAGTGCAGGAACCAGTCGGATACGGCTTTCAGCCAGCGCGTGTGTCGCGACCAATCGTTGACGATGCCAGCCCGCACCAGTGCGGTCAGGGCCTGTGCCTGCGTCAGTGATCGCCCGGCAATCGTCACCGTCAGCGACGCGTGGACGGACAGGCGCTCGACCAGCCGCTGCCCGAAAAAGCCGTAGCCGCCGATGACAACGACGTGCGCTGCACGCAGGGGCGCGACCATTCAACCCGCCGTCACATGCAGCTTGGTTTGTAGTCCAGCGTCGTTGCTTGAGTGTGTGTGCACCAGCGCCTTGTCAGGGTTCGCGTAGCGGTATGCGCGGCGCAGCGCCATCGCCACCTCGTGGAAGCCCGAGAGGATCAGCTTTTGCTTGTTCGGATACAGCGCGATATCGCCAGCGGCAAAGACGCCGGGCCGTGAAGTTTCATACGCGGTGGTTTCCACTGCGATGCGGCCGGCACGCATTTCCACGCCCCAGTTGGCGATCGGGCCGGGCTCGGAAACCAGTCCATACAGTGCAATCACCTCATCGCAGGGCAAGGTGACTTCGCCCTCGCGCCCGCGGACTGCGACGCCGGTGAGCGTGCCATCGGGCGTACTGTCCAGCCGCGAGAGCATGCCGAGCACGAAGTCCATCTCACCCGCAGCAACGGCGGCGCGCATCTCGGCAACGGAGGCATCGGCAGCGCGGAAGCCTTCACGCCGGTGCACGAGCGTGACGCGCGCGGCAGTCTTGCGCAGCGCCAGTGCCCAGTCGAGCGCGGAATCTCCGCCGCCGGCAATCACGACCCGCTTGCCTGCAAAGCGGGCGGTGTCGCGCACGGCGTAGTGCACGTGGCGACCTTCCAATGCCGCAGCCTCGGGCAGGGACACGCGTTGCGGGGCAAAGGCGCCATTGCCAGCCGTGATAAGCACGGCTGCACAGTCGAAGACGTCGCCGGCACTGGTGGTGACGCGGAACCGCTGGCCGTGCTCGCCTTGGATGGTTTCCACCGTTTCAGCGCGCCGGCCACACAGGATGGGGTAGTTGAACGGCGCGCACTGGGCCATCAGCCGGTCGACGAGTTCCTGCGCGGTGCAAGACACCAGCGCGGGGATGTCGTAGATCGGCTTTTCCGGATACAGCTCGGTGCACTGGCCGCCCGGGCGGTCCAGTGCATCCACCAGGACGCACGACAGCCCCAGGACGCCCGCCTGGAACGCCGCGAACAGGCCAACCGGCCCGGCACCCACCACGAGCACGTCGACGCGCTGTTCGACCGACTGAGCGGAATTGGCGGGGAGGGTGGCTGGGGTGGTCATGGCAAAGCGAAGAGAACGAAACAATGCGGCCACTATAGCGTGCGGCGGGCCATGGGCCGCCAACACCGCCACGAGTAGTCGGGTCTTCCCGGTCTTTTCCCGATCGACGCCGAGTGGTGCGGGCGGCCCCCCGATTCCGCGTCGCAGCAGTAAAATGACGGAATGCCTAATCTTTCTACTGCCTCCACCCGCAACGCTGATCTGCACTGTCACTCCACGGTGTCGGACGGTCTGCTTGCGCCGCAAGACGTGGCTGCGCGTGCCGCTGCGCATGGTGTGACGCTGTGGGCGCTGACCGATCACGACGAAGTGGGCGGACAAGCGGCCGCGCGAGAGGCGGCCGAGTCGCTTGGCATGGCCTATCTGTCGGGCGTGGAGATTTCCGTCACCTGGGCTGGGCGCACACTGCACATCGTTGGTTTGGGCATCGACCCGGACAACGCCGAGCTGGTGCAGGGGCTGGAGCGCACACGCTCGGGCCGCTGCGCCCGCGCGGAAGACATGAGTGAGGCGCTTGCCAAGCTGGGTATCCAAGATGCCTATGAGGGCGCGCTGGGCTACGCCGGCAACCCGGACATGATCTCGCGCACCCACTTCGCGCGCTTCCTGGTCGAGCATGGCCACTGCCGCGATATTCAGGAAGTGTTCAGTCGCTACCTTGGCGAAGGCAAACCGGGCTACGTGCCGCACCGCTGGTCACGTCTGACTGAGGCAATCGGGTGGATCAAGGGCGCCGGCGGTGTCGCGGTGATGGCGCATCCGGGCCGTTACACGCTCTCGCTGGTCGAGCACAGCGCGCTGTTCGACGAATTCAAGGATCTGGGTGGTGAGGGCGTTGAAGTCATTACCGGCAGCCATACGCCCGATCAATATGCGCTGTACGCCGATGTGGCACGCCGCTATGGCTTGCTGGCCTCGCGTGGCTCGGATTTCCACGGCCCGGGCGAAGGCCGCATTGAACTGGGCGAGCTTCCGCCGCTGCCCGACAACCTGACGCCGGTGTGGAGCCGGTGGATGTCTTAACCCCATCGTCCACCCAACCCATCCCCAGCACCCCGCATGTCCCAGTTCTTCCAGATTCACCCGACCACGCCGCAAGGGCGCTTGATTCGCCAGGCGGCGGAAATCATCCGCGCGGGGGGCCTGGTCGCGCTGCCCACCGATTCCTGCTACGCACTGGCCTGCCATCTGGACGACAAGTCGGCCGTGGAGCGCCTGCGCCGCGTACGCGGCATCGACGAGAAGCAACACCTCGCGCTGATGTGCCGGGACCTTTCTGAGCTGGCCACATTTGCACGCGTCGACAACAAGCAGTACCGCGTGGTGAAGGCGGCCACGCCGGGGCCGTTCGTGTTCCTGCTCGAAGCGACCAAGGAGGTGCCACGCCGGCTCTCGCACCCGTCGCGCAAGACCATCGGCCTGCGTGTACCGGAACACGCGATTCCCCTGGCGCTGATGGCCGAACTGGGCGAGCCGCTGCTCACCTCCACGCTGCAATTGCCCGGCGACGATGCGCCGCTGAACGAGGCCGAGACCATCCGCGAGCGGCTGGAGAAGCAGCTCGAACTCGTCATCGACGGCGGGCCAGCCCCGGCCGAGCCCACCACCGTTATCGACTTGACCAGTGGCGAGCCGGAGCTTGTGCGTCTTGGGCGGGGCGATCCGGCCCGCGTTGGCCTGTAGGCACGTGCCGATGCGCTATGTGCGGCCGGCGTGCCGCCGCGCGCGCTTGCTACAATAGCCCGCCTATGGACCCCACACTGATCCAGAACATCGCGGTTTACGCGATCCCCGTCCTGTTCGCCATCACGTTGCATGAGGCGGCGCACGGCTATGTCGCCAAGCACTTTGGCGACGACACGGCCTATGTGATGGGCCGCATCAGCATCAACCCGCTGCGGCACATTGATCCCATCGGCACGATTGCGATGCCGCTGCTACTGTATTTCGCCACCAAGGGTGCGTTCGTATTCGGCTATGCAAAGCCAGTGCCTGTGCGCTTCGGCCGCCTGCGTGATCCGCGTTGGCATGGCATGTGGGTGGCGCTGGCCGGGCCGGCCTCCAACTTTATCCAGGCGATTGTCTGGGGCGTGTTGGCGGTGCTGTTTGCCGTGGGCGGTGTGAACGAGCCATTCCTGATCGGCATGGCGCGCGCGGGCATTCTGGTCAATATGGTGATGGCAGCGTTCAACATGTTTCCACTGCCCCCGCTCGATGGCGGGCGCGTGCTGGCGGCGTTACTGCCGCCGCGGATGGCGCTGGGCCTGTCGCGCATCGAGCCGTTCGGCTTCTTTATCGTGATGGCGCTGATCATCTCCAACGTCATCACCAACGTCTGGATGCGCCCGATCATGGCGCTGCTGTTTCAACTGCTGCAGTGGATCCTGAGCCCACTGCAGATGCTGTTTTCTTAAGTCTCCCAATCCATTTCCCACATGTTTCCTGACCGCGTACTCTCCGGCATGCGTCCGACCGGTGCTCTGCACCTGGGGCACTACCACGGCGTTCTGAAAAACTGGGTCCGGCTGCAGGCCGAATACCCGTGCTTCTTCTTCGTCGCCGACTGGCACGCGCTGACCACGCACTACGAATCGCCCGAGGTGATCGAGGCGTCCGTGTGGGAAATGCTGATCGACTGGCTGGCCGCCGGCGTTGACCCGTCGCAGGCGACGCTGTTCATCCAGAGCCGTGTGCCGGAGCACGCCGAGTTGTTCCTGCTGCTGTCGATGGGCACGCCGCTGGGCTGGCTCGAACGCGTGCCGACCTACAAGGACCAGATCGAGAAGCTCAAGGAGAAGGACCTCTCCACCTACGGCTTCCTCGGTTATCCGCTGCTGCAGGCCGCCGATATCCTGATCTACCGCGCCGGCTTCGTGCCGGTGGGCGAAGACCAGGTGCCGCACGTCGAAATGACGCGCGAAGTCGCCCGCCGCTTCAACTACCTGTACGGCCGCGAGCCCGGCTTCGAAGAGAAGGCGCTGGAGGCGGCCAAGAAGCTCGGCGGCAAGCGCGCCAAGCTGTATCTCGAACTGCGTACCGCCTATCAGGAGCGCGGCGAAGACGAAGCGCTGGAACAGGCCCGCGCACTGCTGGCCGAATCGCAGAGCCTCTCGATGGGCGACCGCGAGCGCTTGTTCGGCTATCTGGAAGGCGCACGCAAGATCATCCTGCCCGAACCGCAGGTGCTGCTGACGGAGGCATCGCGCATGCCTGGCCTCGACGGCCAGAAGATGTCCAAGTCTTACGGCAACACGATCCGTATGCGCGAGGATAAGGAAAGCGTCGAGAAAAAGGTTCGCACCATGCCGACCGACCCGGCCCGTGTGCGCCGCACTGACCCGGGCGATCCGGACAAGTGCCCGGTCTGGCAACTGCACCAGGTCTACTCTGACGCAGACACGAAGGAGTGGGTGCAGAAGGGCTGCCGCAGCGCCGGCATCGGTTGCCTGGAGTGCAAGCAGCCCGTGATCGAAGGCATCCTGCGCGAGCAGCAGCCGATGCTCGAACGCGCCCAGAAGTACATGGACGATCCGTCCCTGCTGCGCGCCATCATCGCCGACGGTTGCGACAATGCCCGCAAGGTCACGCAAGAGACGATGCGTGAGGTGCGCGAGGCGATGGGCCTGGCCTACAGCTGACGCCGCTGATGACCACTGCTGCGCTCGATCCGCATACGCTCGCCGCGCCGTCCGCTTGGGTGGCGCGATGGGCGGCTGAATTGCCGGCTGGCGCGTCTGTGCTGGATGTGGCCTGTGGCAGTGGCCGGCATGCACGTTGGCTCATGGCGCGTGGTCTGCGCGTGACCGGTGTTGACCGGGATGCCGCAGCACTTGCCGGGCTTGCGGGCATCGCTGAAACCGTGGTCGCAGACATCGAGGGTGGTCCTTGGCCATTGCCGGCCGATGCCGCATTCGACGCGGTGGTTGTCACCAACTACCTGCATCGGCCGCTGTGGCCGCAGCTGCTGGCGGCGGTTGCGCCGGGCGGGCGCCTGATCTACGAAACTTTTGCCATCGGAAACGAAACTGTCGGGAAACCGTCCAATCCGGCATTCCTGCTGCTACCCGGCGAATTGCTGAGTGCCGTGCAGGGTCAATTGCGTGTGATCGGTTACGAAGACGGTTTTGTCTCGTCGCCCCGAGAGGCTTACTTGCAGCGGGTTTGCGCGGTACGCGAGCGCTCAGGGGATGCGGCACCCCGATATGCACTTTGAAGTTGCTGAGTACAGGGGCCCAATTTGTCACCTGAGCGTCTCTTGGCAGCATTCGATGTGGCGAATTCGTTTTGACCTTCCGGTACAATCCGACTGTTTACGTTGACGCTTTTGTTTGTTTTCGAAACCATGACCCAGATTTCCGGCAGTCTCGTCGCCATCGTCACGCCCATGCACGAGGACGGCAGCCTTGATTTCCCGTCCCTGCGCAAGCTCATCGACTGGCACATCGCTGAAGGCACCGACGGCATCGTCATCGTCGGCACCAGCGGCGAATCCCCGACGGTGTCGGTGGAAGAGCACCGTGAGCTGATCCGCGTGGCGGTCGAGCAGGCCAACAAGCGCATCCCCATCATCGCCGGTACCGGTGGCAACTCCACCGTGGAGGCCATCGAACTGACGGCCTACGCTAAGCAGGTGGGCGCCGATGCTTCGTTGCAGGTCGTGCCGTATTACAACAAGCCGACGCAGGAAGGCATGGTCTTGCACTTCCGCAAGGTGGCCGAGTCGGTCGATCTGCCGGTCATCCTGTACAACGTGCCGGGCCGTACCGTGGCCGATATGACGGTCGAGACCATGCTGCGTCTGGCCGAAGTGCCTGGCATCATCGGCGTGAAGGAAGCCACCGGCAACATCGACCGTGCTGCGCAGCTCATCAAGGGTGCTCCGGCTTCGTTCAAGATCTACAGCGGGGATGATCCGACTGCCATCGCGCTGATGCTGCTGGGCGGTCATGGCAACATCTCCGTCACCGCTAACGTGGCGCCGCGCGCCATGCACGAGTTGTGCGCTGCCGCCATGCGCGGCGACGTGGAGACGGCACGCCGCATCCACATGCAACTGCTGTCGGTGCATAAGAACTTGTTCGTTGAATCGAATCCGATTCCCGTCAAGTGGGCCCTGCAAGCCATGGGCATGATGGAAGGCGGTATCCGCCTGCCGTTGACGCCGCTGGCTCCCCAGTATCACGAAGTGGTGCGTGCATCCCTGAAGGATGCCGGGCTGCTCTCCTGATGTTCACCGGCTTACAAGCCATCGTTCTCGTTTGAAGGATCGCAAGTCAATGAAACTGCTCCAAACCCGTCGCGGGGCTGTGGCGACGTCCGCTCAACTGTTGCTGGCCGCGCTGTCGGTTGCCATGATTTCCGGTTGCGATACCGTCAATGAGGTGATGCAGCCGGACCGCATCGATTACAAGTCGCAGGCCAAGAAGGGCCCGACGCTGGAAGTCCCGCCTGACCTGACCAGCGTCCAGGCTGACCGTCGTTATGCTGCGCCGGATACGGGTACGACCACGCTGTCGGCCTACACGTCGACGGCCCCGAAGGTTACGACGCCCGGCTCGGGCGCCGACAACGTGCTGCCCGCCGTGTCGGACATGCGCATCGAGCGCGACGGCAATCAACGCTGGCTGGTTGTGAAGACCACGCCGGACGCCCTGTGGCCGCAACTGCGCACGTTCTGGCAAGAGCTGGGCTTCCTGCTGGTGATCGACTCGCCCGAGACCGGCATCATGGAAACCGACTGGGCCGAGAATCGCGCGAAGATTCCGCAGGACATCATCCGTCGCACGGTCGGCAAGGTGTTCGATGGCCTGTATTCGACGGGTGAGCGCGACAAGTTCCGCACGCGCATTGAGAAGGGCCCGAGCGGTACGGTCGAGGTCTACATCTCGCACCGTGGCGCGCAGGAACAACTGGTCGGCTCCTCCAAGGATCAGACCGTATGGACGCCGCGTCCGGCAGATCCTGAGCTGGAAGCTGAGTTCCTCTCGCGCCTGATGCAGCGTCTGGGCGCCAGCAAGGAAGCTGCGCAGCAGAAGCTCGTGCAGACACAGGCTGCCCACCCGGTGGAAGCGGGCGCGAAGGCGACTGAGGGTGTGCAGGCTGCACGCACTGCCGGACCGTCGCTGCTGGCGCAGGCAAATGGTCAACCGGTGTTGAACGTACCGGAACCCTTCGATCGCGCGTGGCGCACCGTGGGTCTGGCGCTGGATCGCGTGAACTTCACCGTGGATGACCGCGACCGCACGCAAGGCGTGTACTTCGTCCGCTATGCGGACACCAAGGCCGAAGCGAATGCGCCGGGCTTCTTCTCGCGCCTGTTCTCGGGAACGAAGATTGAAGACCTCAAGCGTGCCAAGCGCTATCGCGTGGTGGTCAAGGACGGCGGTGCTTCGTCGACGGTGCTGGTTCAGAACGACGACGGCTCGGCGCAGACTGGCGACATCGGCAAGCGCATTCTGTCGCTGCTCGACGAGCAACTGCGGTAATCGGCTTCATGCGGTACGGCTGCCTGGGTGGGCGATGACACTGAGATTCGCCAGCCTCGGCAGCGGCAGTGAAGGCAATGCGCTGCTTGTCGAATCCACGGATGGAACGACGAGCACGCGCATCCTGCTCGACTGCGGATTCGGTATCCGCGAAACCGTGCGCCGGCTCGAACGCCTTGGCTGCGCGCCGGAGACCCTCAACGCCATTCTCGTCACGCACGAGCATGGTGATCATGTTGGTAGCGCCTACGCGGTTGCTGCCAAATACAACATCCCCGTCTGGACTAGCCACGGCACCTATCGCGCCACCGTGAACTTGCGCGGTGCAGATCGTGCAGCGGTGCGCTTCTGCCGTGCCGACGACGTTTTCAGCGTAGGTGACCTGCAGATACTGCCGTACACCGTGCCGCACGATGCGCGTGAGCCGCTGCAGTTCGTCTTCAATGACGGGGCGCGCTACCTTGGCGTGCTGACAGACGCTGGCATGTCAACCGAGTACTTGTGCGCGCATCTAGAAAACATGCACGCGCTTGTGCTGGAATGCAATCACGACCGGGAGATGCTCGCCAATTCGGCGTATCCGTGGTCATTGAAGCAGCGTATCGGTGGGGATTTTGGTCATTTGGCCAACGATATCGCCAGCGCGATTCTTACGCGCGTAAGGCATGCTGCCTTGCAGACCGTAGTGGCTGCGCATTTGTCCAGGCAGAACAACACGCCCTTGTTGGCGGGTCAGGCGATTGCTGTGGCGCTGGGTATTGATGCCGGCGACGTGCCGATCGCGGATCAGGAGGAAGGGTTACCCTGGCACGCGGTTTAGTGTCGAAAACTGCGCCTTGTAAGATTCAGATACAACTTTGAGTGGCGGGTGGAGTTGGCAGCGATATTGCCTGGTTACGCGCCCATGAAAAAAGCCGACCCGAAGGTCGGCTTTTTTGTCTCGCGAGAAACGCGATTATTGCTTGGCAGCCGGAGCCGAAGCTTCTGCAGCCGGAGCCGAAGCGGCGGCGTCCGAAGCAGCCGGGGCCATCGGAGCAGCAGCGTCCGAAGCAGCCGGAGCAGCAGCGGCGTCCGAAGCAGCCGGAGCGGCCGGAGCAGCAGCCGGAGCCGAAGCTTCCGGAGCAGCAGCCGGAGCAGCAGCTTCTTCCTTCTTACCGCAAGCAGCCAGAGCCACAGCAGCCATCAGCGAGGCGATCAGGAGAGACTTTTTCATTTTTCGATCCTTAAACTGAATATGGAAAGCGGACAACAGAAAGGGCGATGAATAATTACCGGTAATTATCGCTCTAGAACTACACCTTCTTCTGTGCTTCCAGCCGAGCTGCACAAAAGCAACCCCGGCCAGCAAGCTAGCGTCGGATTATAGCGACCTTTACACACCCTGTGTAGCCGAGTCCGGCCTACAGCAGGCGGGATTCATGCGCTTTTGTAACGATCTGTTTCAGCGCGAATCAGCGCGCTCCAGGCCCTGCCAGACGCAGCCAACCTTCTTCGTACCAGGCATGCAACGTGTCCATGAGGTCGGGCAGATCGGCCGCTGCATCGACGGATGCTCCGCTTGCGCCGCGCTGGTCCGCCAACGCGGACAGCCACGCAAGCAGCGTACCCGCCGGCTCGAACGTGTCACCGTTGATCCAGAAGTGCTGACTGCTGTAGAGCGCCTGCGTGCGCGCATCCAGCACGATGCCTTCCTTGCGTGCTCGGGCGGTGAAGCGTGCGAGCGGCAGGCGCGGCTGGGTGATGAAGTCGACGTGGTCTTTTGGTTCCGACAGATAGGCGCCGAGGAATTCGCCGACAAGCTCGGGTGTCCAGCGCAGCGCGTTGAGCTTCTGTGTGAGCGCTTTGACCATGGCGGCAGGCAGTTCGCCGGGATGCTCCGTGGGCTTCTGTTCGGGGTCGGTGTAGCGACCTTCAAAGTTAGGATCGTCTTCCAGCGTTTGAGAGAGGAAGCCGAGAAAGTGGCCGGCAAGTTCCCGGTACGACGGCGAGCGAAAGCCGATCGAATACGTCATGCAGTCGCCCTCGGCCACACCGTCGTGCGCGTAGTGCGGGGGCAGGTACAGCATGTCACCGGGTTCGAGCACAAACTCTTCTTCGGGCTGGAAGTTGGCGAGGATCTTGAGCGGCAGGTCCGGCACGAGGGTTAGATCGTCCTGTGCCGAAATGCGCCAGCGGCGCTTGCCATGGGCTTGCAGCAGGAACACGTCGTACGAATCGAAATGCGGGCCGACACCGCCGCCGTCAGTCGCGAAGCTGATCATCACGTCGTCGAGCCGTGCGTCGGGAATAAAGCGGAAACGCTGCATCAGCGCTTCAACCGCCGGTTCCACGAGGTTCGCACCCTGCACGAGCACTGACCAGTTGCGCGTCTTGCGCGAGGGAAGGGGGCGCTCGTCAAACGGGCCTTGCGTGAAGGACCAGCGCCCGCGTGATTGTGCGATCAGCCGGGACTCGACGTCCGGACGTTGCGCCAGCGCCAGCACCCGTTCGGGTGACAGTGGAAAGTGCAGTGCACGCATCTCGTCAGGCGAGAGCGCCTGGCGGATCAGTAGGGGTTTCCTTTGCCAGTGCGTGCGCATGAAATCGCGCGGTGACAGACCACCCAGCAACTGTGCCGGACGCCCCGCCGGAAGAGCGGGTTGGACGCCGCCATCGGCAGCGTATAATGAGACTTCGTTCATGGAGTGCGCAATTGAAAATCGCGAAGAATACGGTGGTGTCGGTGGCTTACAAACTGTCCGACGCGCAGGGTAACGTCATCGAGGAGTCCGATGAGCCGATGGTGTACTTGCACGGCGGCTATGATGGCACGTTCCCCAAAATCGAGGAAGCGCTGGACGGCCATGAGCAAGGCTTCGAGACGAAGCTGCAGCTGGAACCGGACGACGCTTTTGGCGAGTACGACCAGGAGCTGATCAAGATCGAGCCGCGTGATCGCTTTCCGGAGCCGCTCGAAGTCGGCATGCAGTTCGAAGGCGTGCCTGAAGACGGCGACGAGGAAGACGCCGTCGTCTACACCGTCACGGACGTGGCGGAAGACAAGGTTGTGCTGGATGGTAACCATCCGCTGGCCGGCATGGCGCTGCGCTTCGATCTGAAGGTGACGGACGTGCGTGAAGCCACTGCCGAAGAGGTCGAGCACGGCCACGTGCATGGCGAGACCGGCCTTGAAGTGGTCGACGAGGACGAAGACGACAAGCCGCACACGCTGCACTGATCGCCTGATTCTGCAGCACACATACGAAACGGGAGCCTTGGCTCCCGTTTTTTATTGCGCTGGTATGGGCTGCACTGGCGTGGGTACTGCGTCCGGCGGCGGTTCGCTGGCGATACGGCGGCCGCGCACATGAAATAGCGGCGCGCGGCCCGGCGTGACCGAGACTTCCAGCCATTGATCGAGCGTGGGCGAGCCATACGTGCGCGCGCGCATGACATGCGGGTCTGGGCGACCGTCTTCATCCTTGAGCGGACGGTCGAGCAGGAAGGTCTGGCTGGCGCCGTGGATGAGCAGGACGGCGCCGTCGTAGTCGCGCGTAAGGGTGCGCAACTGGCGCTTGAGTGCCAGATAGCCATCGTGCGGGCGGCGGCGCAGCAGGCCGTCGAGCAGGTTTGGCGCGCGGCGCCGCTCCCAGCCGTCTTCGAACAGCGGGTCGGCCTGCATCATGATGACTACGCCGGGCGCCTTGCGCTGTCGGGCAACGGCGAAGGCGCGTGCCAGCCACTGGCGATTGGCTTCGAGGCGGTCTTCGTATTCGCCGTTGCGGCCACCGGCGTTCTTGTAGTTGTTGTTGTCGCCGGGCACGTTGAGGGTGACGAACAGCACGCCGCCGGTTTCCCAGCGGGTGTTCTCGCGGTAGCTGCGGAACTTGGCCTGATCGGACTGGCGCATGATCGTCATGGCGCGCTGACCGAGCGTGTTGTCGTCAGGGTAGAACAACTCGCGTAGGCGCAGCAGGCGTTCGATCGGGTCGAAGCGGCCGGCGGCGGGGCGCTGGCAGTCGCTCCAGTCGTGGTCACCCGGAATGTAGATGAGCGGCGCGCTCCGGCTGTCGAGCAGATCGTGGCGCGCTTCGAGCAGGGGATCGGCACAAGACTCATCGCGGCCTTTCAGGTTGCCCAGATGAACCACAAAGGCCGGATGCTCAGCGTCGATCGCATCGAGCAGTGTGCGTGCCGGGCCTTCCTCGTCGGCGCGCTCGGGCACGTTGCCGATGACCGCAAAGGTGAAACCGGGCGGTGCGGTGGGCTTTGAATCCTTGGGCGCGGCTGCTGCTCCGGCGGCCGGCACCAGCATCGCCAACACGATGGCGATGCCTTTGAGTGTGCAAGAAACCGAGCAGGGCCGGGTCATCAGGCAGATGGGGTGGACAGCGCCTTGAGCCGGTACAGTGCGTCAAGCGCTTCACGCGGCGTCATGTCGTCGGGGTCGATGCCTGCCAACGCATCAGTCAATGCGTTATTGGGTGCTTGGGCATCCGCATCATCGTCGTCGCCGTCGATAGGCGTATCTGCAGTAAGCGCGAACAGGTCAAGCTGTGGTGTTGCGCCAGTGTCGGCGGAATGCTGCTCCAGCCAAGCCAGTCGCTTGCGCGCGGCACGGATGACCGGCTGCGGCACGCCTGCCAGCTGTGCAACCTGCAAACCATAGCTCTGGCTGGCCGGGCCTTCTTGCACAGCGTGCAGGAAGACGATGCCATCGCCATGTTCTACGGCCGAGAGGTGCACGTTGGCGGCCTGTGCAAACTCCTGCGGCAGTTGCGTCAGCTCGAAATAGTGCGTGGCGAACAGCGTGTGGCTGCGGTTGTGCGACAGCAGATGGCGCGCGATCGCCCAGGCAAGCGCCAGGCCATCGAAGGTACTCGTGCCACGCCCGATCTCATCCATCAGCACCAGGCTGTTGGCCGTGGCGCGGTGCAGGATGGCAGCGGCTTCGGTCATCTCGACCATGAAGGTCGAGCGCCCGCCCGCCAGATCGTCTGCTGCGCCGATACGCGTGAAGATGCGGTCGATCGGGCCGATGGTGGCGCTCTCCGCCGGCACAAAGGCGCCTACGTAGGCGAGCAGTACGACCAGCGCGGTCTGGCGCATGAAGGTTGATTTACCGCCCATGTTCGGGCCGGTGATGAGCAGCAGCTTGCGTGCTTCCTGCAATACGCAGTCATTGGCGACGAACTGTTCGACCTGCTGTTCAACCACCGGATGGCGCGCACGCACCAGCTCGATGCCGGGGGCCTCCGTCAACGTTGGGCGCGACCATGACAGCGCGTGTGCACGTTCGGCTAGCGTGGCCAGTACGTCGGCCTGCGCCAGCGCGGCAGCGATGCGCTTGAACTCGGCCAGGTGCGGCAGCAGCTTCTGCAGCAGCTCTTCGTAGAGGAGTTTTTCACGCGACAGGGCGCGGTCCTGCGCGGAGAGTGCCTTGTCTTCAAACGCTTTCAGTTCGGGCGTGATGTAGCGCTCGGCGTTCTTGAGCGTTTGGCGGCGGCGGTAGTCATCGGGCACCTTGGCGGCCTGGCCGTTGGTGACTTCGATGTAGAAGCCGTGCACGCGGTTGTACTCGACGCGCAGGTTGGCAATGCCGGTGCGCTCGCGCTCCCGTGTTTCCAGGTCGACAAGGAACTGGCCGCAGTTCTCGGAGATGTCGCGCAACTCGTCGAGGTCGGCATCATAGCCACGGGCGATGACGCCGCCGTCGCGCACCATCGCCGCGGGCTCGGCCATGACGGCGCGCTGGAGCAGGGCGTGCGCATCTTCGGGCAGGGTGAGCGCGGCATACAACTCGGCCAGCAACGGGGCAGCATCGCTTTGCGGCAACTCCTCGCGGATTTCCGGTAGCCGCGCAAGCGTGTCGCGCAGCGAAGACAGATCGCGTGGGCGGGCGCTCAGCAATGCCAGTCGCCCGGTAATGCGTTCCACATCCGACAGCGTGCGCAGCGTTGCACGCAGCGTCTGCCAATCGCTGCCGAGCAGCACTTCGATGGCCTGTTGACGCGCCTGCGGCACCGCGCGCTCACGCAGCGGGTGATGCAGCCAGTGGCGCAGCAGGCGGCTGCCCATGCTGGTGGCGCAGGTGTCGAGTAGCGAGAACAACGTGGGCGACTCCTGCCCGCGCAGCGTTTCCGTCAGTTCCAGATTGCGGCGCGTGGCGGTGTCCAGGCCGATGAATTCGCTCTCGTGCTCGACGGTCAGGCCGATCACGTGCCGCAGCGACTGGCCCTGCGTGGCCGCCGCGTAGTTCAGCAGCGCGCCAGCGGCGGCCAGTGCAGCCGTCAACGTTTCCGCGCCGAAGGCGACGAGGCTTGCCACGCCCAATTGCTCACGCAGACGGCGTGCGCCGGCTTCCACGTCGAAGTGCCAATCGGGCAGGCGCGTGCGGGCAACGTCGAAGGCGATGGCGTTGAGCGTGGCGTCATCGGCCAGCACTTCGGCAGGGCGAATGCGTTCGAGTTCGCGCTCGAGCTGGTCGGGGCTGCATTCCATCATGCGCAGCTCACCGCCGACGAGGTTGAGCCACGCCAGGCCGATCAGCGGCGCGGCGCCGCGCTTGCCTGGCAGGTGTGCGATGGCCAGCAGGTGGTTGTTGACCTTGTCTGAAAGCAACGCCGCATCGGTGAGCGTGCCGGGCGTGACCACGCGCACAACTTTGCGTTCGACCGGGCCCTTGGTGGTGGCTGGGTCACCGATCTGCTCGCAGATGGCGACCGATTCACCCAGTTTGACCAGCTTGGCGAGGTATTGCTCGGCGGCGTGGAACGGAATGCCGGCCATGCGGATCGGGTGTCCGTTGGAGCTGCCGCGCGCGGTGAGCGTGATGTCGAGCAGGCGCGAGGCTTTCTCGGCGTCTTCAAAGAAGAGCTCGTAGAAATCGCCCATGCGATAGAAGACAAGCGTGTGCGGATGTCCCGATTTGAGCCGCAAGTATTGCTGCATCATCGGGGTGTGCTTGTCGAAGGGGCCGTATTTCGGGTCGATCTCCAGAGCTGGAGCGGAGTGTTCAGCCATGCGGTGCAATGAGTACTAAGGCGCGGCGCGCGATCCGATGTGACTCGATGGAATCGCGCGCGGAAGGTGTTGAATCGCGCAATTGTTGCACAGGTGGGCAGCCGCTTCCTGGCGAATTGTCCGCAGCAAGCGGGGCCGAAATGTCAGGTGTAGAACACCGGGTGGTAGGTGACTGCGCTGCTGGGCAGCGCGCCCCGGAAGATCAGGGCCTGGAAGTACTCAGCCGGCACGGCCGTAGTAGGCCGGGTCGCCGAGCACAACGTAGCCTGCCGCACCGAGTGTTGTGCGTAATGGGTCCAGCGCGGCGCGCATCAGGCCCGCGCCAATGCCCATCGCGTTCGGCAGCCAGCGAAACGGCGAGCGCGCCCGCCTCACGCAGCGCGCGGACGATGTCCGGCTCGTTGTGGCTTGTGTGCTCTGCATCGCGGAAGGCGGCAATAGTGACGGCTTCGATGGTCGATATGTCGGCGTGGGCTTCGGGGCGGATCAGCACATGTGAAGAAGTCTGGGGTCAGGAGGAGGCCAGTCGCGCTTCCAGAAAATCCAGAAAGCACGCAATGCGTGAGGCCAGTTGTGTGTTGCGGTAGTAGACCGCGTGAATGGGTTGCAGCACCTCAACAGTGGCATCGGGCAGGATTTGGGCGAGATCGCCTTTGCGGCGGTCTTCGGCGGTCATGAAGTCGGCCAGGCAGACAATGCCGGCGCCTTGCAGGGCGAGCTGGCGCAAGGTCTCGCCGCTGGATGCCTTGAGCGCGGGTTCGATACGCAGATGATCGCCGTGCGGGCCGCGCAGGGGCCATTGGTTGAGCGATTCGGGCTGAACGAAACCAAGCAGCGTGTGTTTCTGCAGATCGGCCACCGAGCGTGGCCGGCCATGTGCCTTGAGATACGCGGGGCTTGCCAGCACCCGCAGCCGGCGTGTACCGAGCAGCCGCGCGCGCAGCGTGGAATCGCGCAGCGTACCGATGCGGATGGCGACGTCGGTGTCTTCTTCCAGCAGGTCGATGATCAGGTCGTTGGTGTTCAACTCCAGCTCGATCTGCGGATACTGCGCACGAAAGTCGGGCACCAGCGGCGCGATCACGTGCAGCATGAACGGCATGGCGGCGTTCACGCGCAGGCGCCCGGCGGGTTGCTGGCGGCGCAGGGCGATTTGCTCCTCGGCTTCATCCACGGCTGACAGAATCTGCCGCGCCTGCGCCAGAAATACGGTGCCTTCGTCGGTGAGTGAGAGGCGGCGCGTGGTCCGCGACAGCAGCGTGGTCTCCAGCTTTTCTTCCAGCCGGCGCAACGCACGGCTCACGCCCGAAACCGTCTGGCCGAGCTGCTCGGCGGCAGCCGTCACGGAGCCGGTATCCACCACCGTGCGGAAGGCGAGCAGTTCTTCAAGCGTGGTCTTCATCGTCGATTATCGATTTTCAGTCAAGAATATTCTGCCCAAGGCAGACCTTCTTGCAAAGTCGCGCTCGCCTTGGGCTTGCTGAGTACTTGCCTGAGCGTGCTGCTCAAGATTGGTGAACATGTTGCCGATAGACCATCCGGAACGCTAAAACCATGGGGAGACGCATTGCGCACATGACGCGATCGATTCCCGCTACGGAGACTCTGGAATGAGCAAGCTCAGCTTCCGCCAAAAGCTTTGGCTGCCGCTGGTCATCAGCCTGATCGCGTTGACCCTGATCTCGGTGTTCAACGCCTATCAGTCGCGCGAGATCCGCGTCGAGGAACGCAAGAACAACCTCGTCAGCGTGACCACCATGGCCATGAACCTGGTCAAGCAATACGACGACCTGGCCAAGAGCGGCGCGCTGACCAAGGACGAGGCGCAGAAGCAGGCGCTGGACCGCTTCAAGGCGCTGCGCTACGACAAGGATGGCTATTTCACCATCACCAACTCCACCAACGTGGTGGTGATGCACCCGATCAAGGCCGAGTTCATCGGCAAAGACCAATCCGGTTTCAAAGATGCGCAGGGCAATGCCGTCTACGTTGGCCTGTCCAACGCCGCAAAGGATCCGAAAGGCGGCTTCACCAGTTACGTGTGGCCGAAGGTCGGCGGCACGGAGCCGGTGCCCAAGACCGCCTTCGCCATGCGCTACGAGCCGTGGGACTGGGTGTTTTCGACCGGCGTCTACATGGACGACATCAACGCCGCGTTCATGAACTCGCTGTACCAGACGGGCGGCCTGCTGGTGCTCGTGGCACTGGCGCTGGTGGCACTTGCAGGTGTCGCCAACCGCAGCCTGCAGCGCACGCTGGGGGGCGATCCCACCTATGCGGCCGAGGTGGCCAACCGCATTGCCGGCGGTGACCTGACTGTTGAGATCAACACCCGCGCCGACGACCAACACAGCCTGCTTTACGCCATGGGGCGCATGCGCGGCGCGCTGGTGCAGACCATCAGCCGCATCAAGGGCGCTTCGGACACCATCGGCACGGCCACGCGCGAGATCGCCAGCGGCAACCTGGATTTGTCGTCGCGCACCGAGCAGCAGGCCAGCTCCTTGGAGGAGACGGCGTCGGCCATGGAAGAGTTGATGTCGACCGTGCAGCAGAATGCCGACAACGCGCAGCAGGCTAACCAGCTTGCCGTGTCCGCATCGGACGTAGCGGTGCGCGGCGGCGATGTGGTGACGCGCGTGGTGGAGACGATGGGCTCGATCAACGCCTCGTCGCGCAAGATCGTCGACATCATCGGTGTGATTGATGGCATTGCCTTCCAGACCAACATTCTCGCGCTCAATGCCGCCGTGGAAGCCGCACGCGCAGGTGAGCAGGGCCGTGGTTTTGCGGTCGTGGCAGGTGAGGTGCGCAGCCTCGCACAACGCAGCGCGGCTGCGGCCAAGGAGATCAAGGCGTTGATTGACGACTCCGTCAACAACGTGGATGCAGGCAGCGCGCTGGTGGAAGAAGCCGGCACCACCATGCGCGAAATCGTCGCCAGCGTGAAGCGCGTGACCGATATCGTGGGCGAGATTTCCTCCGCGAGCCAGGAGCAGCGCTCGGGCATCGAAGAAGTGAGCCATGCGGTCACGCAGCTTGACGACGCGACGCAGCAGAACGCTGCGCTGGTGGAAGAGGCGGCCGCTGCCGCGCAATCGCTCGAAGAGCAGGCGGCGAGCCTGACGCAAGTGGTTGCGCAGTTCCGCCTCGATGCCCATGCACTGCGCGCGCCGGCCATGGTTGCCAAGATTGAGCCAACCATTGCACCGGTTTCACCGGCGGCGCCGGCAGCGCCCAAGGCCGAAGCCCCGCGCCGCGAACCCGCCAAGCCGAGTACCGAAGCCGCCAAGCCCAAGCTGACGCCACGCAAGGCACCGCTGCTGCGCAAATCGGCTGACAAACCAGTCGACAAGCCGGTGGTTGCCGCACCGGTTGCCGTGCCTGCCAGCCTGACGAAGCCCAAGCCCCTGGTGGCTGCCGGCGACGATGCAGACTGGGAAACCTTCTGACCTATTCACCTTGCTGACCCTGCGGGCGGCATTGCACGCCTGCTTCCGGCGCGGCGCAATCGCGTGCTGACCGGACCCCGGAGACAAAGATGGACCGCGTTCTGAAGAACACCAGCGTGCGCGCTGGCCTGCTGGCGATTCTGATCACGTTCGCGCTGATGATCGTGGTTGGCGCGGCGGTGGGTGTGCTCGCACTGCGCACGACCAATGCTGCAACCGCGCGTGTGCATGACATCTCGGATCGCAGCATGCTCCTGAACGACGCTTACAAGGACATGCAGCGCGCGCGCACCGGCATGTCGCGCTTGTACAGCGTCCTGCGCGAGAACATGGACGAAGCAGCCAAGGCTGCCGCGCTTGAGAGCTCGGAGAAGGGCCTGAAGAAGTCCATCGCGCAGGTGGAGGCGTTCAAGAACGCGCCGCCCATCGAGGGTGTCGACGATGCGTTGCGCCAGTCCATCGTCCAGGCTGCGCAGACGCACATCGAAGCCGTGCAGCGCGCCCTGGCAGTCTTGCGCGCCGGCGATGCCGCAGCCTATGCGCCCCTCAACTACAAGGATGTGACGGATACGGGCGCAGCGTGGTCGGCGCAGATCGAACGCTTCCAGCAACTCGTCAAGCAGTTGGCAAAGGACCAGACCGATGATGGCCGCGCGCGCTACGAAACGATCCTCAAGTTCGTCGCGCTGGGTATTGCGATGGCGCTGGCGCTGATCGTGGCCGTGTTCTATGCGCTCAGGGCGTTCGTGATCACGCCGCTCAATGAAGCGGTGACGGTGCTCTCGCGCGTGGCCGAGGGGGATCTGGCCGTCCATGTCGAAACCGGTGGCCGCAATGAACTCGGTCGCCTGTTGGCGGCAGTGGCGCGCATGCGTGAGAGCCTCGTGAACACCGTGCGCCAGGTGCGCAGCAGTTCCGATTCGGTCAACACCGGCGCGCATGAAATTGCCAGCGGCAACCTGGATCTGTCCACGCGCACGGAGCAGCAATCGGCATCGCTGGAGAAGACGGCGGCCAGCATGGAGCAGATGACGTCCACGGTCAGCAACAACTCTGAGAGCGCCCGCCAGGCCAGTGCACTGGCGTCGAATGCTGCAGATCTGGCATCGCGTGGCGGCGAGGTCGTGCGCGGCGTGGTGGCCACCATGGATGACATCAGCGCGGGCTCACGCAAGATGGCTGACATCATCGGCGTGATTGACGGCATCGCCTTCCAGACCAACATCCTCGCGCTCAACGCGGCTGTGGAAGCCGCGCGCGCTGGTGAGCAGGGCCGTGGGTTTGCCGTGGTGGCGGGTGAAGTGCGAGCGCTGGCTCAGCGCAGCGCGGCCGCGGCCAAGGAAATCAAGACGCTGATCGACGATTCGGTTTCGCGCGTGCAGGCCGGCCATACGCAGGTGGCGCAGGCGGGGGAGACCATTACCGAGACGGTGGAAGCCGTACGCCGCGTCGCCAACATCGTTGAAGACATTGCCGCCGCATCGGCTGAGCAGACGCAGGGCATCATGCAGATCGGCCAGGCGGTGTCGGAAATGGAGCAGGTGACGCAGCAGAACGCCGCGCTGGTGGAAGAGGCAGCGGCCGCCGCGCAGTCGCTCGAAGAGCAGGCGAAGAACCTCACGCAGGTGGTGTCGCAGTTCCGCCTGGATGGCGCCGAGCTTCTTGCCCAGGCGGCCCCGAAGGTCGAGAAAGCGCCCAAGGCCCACAAGACTCTCAAGGCCGCAGTGACGGCCACCGCAAAACCGGCCAAGCCCACGCGCATCGCTGCCAGCAAGCGCGAACCGAAGATCGCGGCTAGCACACCGGCCGCCATGGCGCCTGCCGCTACCTCGTCGGCCAGTAAGCCGCCGTTGGCCGTGGCGGGCGGTGGCTCCGATGCGGATTGGGAAACCTTCTAAGGCGCTAGCCCGGCACCGGCACGGCGGGCGCGCAGGCACAAAACCCTCGCGCAAGGCGAGGGTGTATTCATGCAACGCGAGACGGCTGGCGGCGCACCATCGGCGCGCCGCCGCTTGCGCTTACCAGCGGAAGCCCACGCCCGCACCCACGGCAGCCGTGCCACGGGTGTTGGTCGAGCCCGACGCTTTCAGCAGCCACTTGCCGTTTTTCAGCGCGGTGGACACGCCAATGGCCATGGCCGATTCACCGTCGTACGAGCCGGCCGCCAGGGCCATCACGCTTTCGCCCGGCAGCGATGCCTGCGGCAGGTTGGCGATGGCAACAGCGGTAGCCGTACCGCCTGCGGCGTCACGACGGTTGCTTTCGACCTGGTTCTGCAGGTTGCCGATCTGGTTTTGCAGGCCGCTGACCGCGCCGTCAAGCTGGCGCTTGTTGACCGCATCGGTGGCTTCCGTGCCGTCTGCCACGTTGGTGATCTGACGTTCCTTGCCAGCCGAGCCGACCGACACGGCGTCATCGCGGTCTGCAACCGAGCCGTTGCCGATGGCTACCGAGCCGCTGCCGGTGGCCGACGAACCTTCACCCACCACGAGCGAGTTCTCGCCCTTGCCCGTGCCGATGTAGTCGCTGCCCGACCCGCCACCGCCACCGCCCGAACCACCGCCTGCTTCAATGTTGTCCACGCGGCCAGACAGATTGCCAAGGCGCTGGTCGAAGTCAGCCTTCAGGTCGAACAACTGGCCGCCGTTGACGGCTTGCATGCTGTCACGAGCGATCAAACCGGCCGCCAGGTTGTTGATGTACGTGCCGCCGGTACCGCCCACCAGCGTGATGCTGCTCAGGTCTGGCGTGCCGGTGTCGTACATGACGGCGCTCAGCAGGCGGTCATCAATGGTGCCCACGGCGGAGCGCAACTGGCCGTAGTTGACGCCATCGCTGTCGGCCGTGCCGTTGGCCACGCCGGCGAGGACACGTGCGCCGCCCGTGCCAGCAAAGTTCACGGTTGTGCCGTCGGTGTTCTTGCCCACGGTCAGCTCAGCACCTGCGCCCGCTTGCTGCACCAGCCCGATCGACCCGCTGTTCATGTCGTTGCGGATGTCCGTGATGGACGTTTCGTTGCCTGTCACGCGGGTATTAAGGTTGTCCACCGCACCGCCCACGGTGCCGACGGTGGTCGTGCCGCCGTGGCCGTCCCCCACCGTAAAGCTCGGGGCCGAGATCGAACCATCGGGGTTGACCGTCGAGCCCGAGCCGATGACCGAAGCCACGCTGTCAGACACGGTACGCAGTTGCGAACCATTGATCGCTTCCTTGCTGATGGTCGACACCGCACCATCGGCCACGCCGATCAGCTTGCGCTGTTCGCCCGCGTTGTTGGTGAGGTCGACGGCAGCGCCATCGGTGTTCTTGCCCACCGTCAGGTTTGCACCGGCACCTGCTTGCTGCACCAGACCGATCGTGCCGCTGCTCATTTCGTTGCGGATGTCCGTGATGG
>NZ_CATZLL010000013.1:0-197371 GCF_958415495.1 Ralstonia flaminis
CAGTTGCGGGGGTAGTCCTTGCCCGGTTCTGGGGGTAATATCCGCTCTACCTGTATATCCATCCAGTAATTCTGGCATAGCTGGAGCTAAGTGGATACCCCTTGTTTGCGTACAGTGTCAGCGGACTCTTAATCCGCTGCTCAATCATGCATTACTTCACACTGCGTGCTGGCAGGATTTCCCCACGCACTTCACCAAAGCCCACGCGATAACCATCCCCCTGGCACCAGCCGGTCATGATGACTTCATCGCCGTCTTCCAGGAAGGCGCGCGTGGTGCCGTTGCCGAGCTGCAGCGGCAGCTTGCCGTTGAGGGGCGGTGTCAGTCGGTTAGGACGCAAATCCAGCATGGTGCGCGAACTGTTGCGTCGGCAAACGAGATGGACATGCTCTCTACCTATGCATAGCAGCTAGGTGATATCCGCGTAGAGGTGGAGCATTAGATATCTCCACAGTTTCTCGGGAAAAATGGTTAGGATGGTAATAGTCGTACAGGTCGAGGAATCAACCACAAGCAATTCTGCTGTCCAAACTAAAATTACAACTGAAACATGAGCATCTACCCTTCAACGCCCTACATCTTCACACCTTCTCCTGATTCTGATAACGGTCCTCAAATCAGCGGACTTTTAGCTACAGGATTTCGTTGGATACAAATTGATGGCGATACTTGTCCTATCGGTACGCCTATTAGTCTGCAGGATGCCAACAAGAACCCCTACGATGGTGTGATTATTGAGCCATCACCTAACTTTTCCACCGTCACAATCGATACGAGTGGTATCGGGCGAAATCTGGTTGCCCCGACTGATCCCAGCTATGCCGCATTCGAGTACAACGGTAATCTGGATAGCGCGGGGTATTTGACTCAGACCGCAAGCGCTGATCGCACGGAAATTTTTGTCAACGACGGTTCTCTATATTCGCCGGGTGATTGGGTATTTATTTCATCAGCATCGACTGATCCGGAGCAGTATTTGCTACCGGTAGATGGTCCTATGGAAGTGGCGTCCGTAGTCTACACTTCGGCGCGATCCTTAATTTTGAATAAAAAGATTAAACGATCGCATCCGACTAATGCAATCGTTGCAAAATGCAAACCTATTAGAAATTTAGTCTTCCGTAGTTTGGAGTTCACGGGCGATTCAGCTGTCGGTATTCATATCCACATGTCCCATGATGGGCTGTTCGAGCGAATTACAACGGCCAACTGGCAAGGTCGTACAATGCTTCTTCTGGACAATGGTGGTGCACACAATACTGTCATCGATTGCTATTGCGTAGGTACTACTGCTGGTATCGGAGCGGGCCAGTCAACGTGGGGCATCGCGCTGGAAGGGCAGGAATACAGCCGTGTCATTAACTCTGGTGGTGAGCAATGTGGGGCAGGTGTTACGCTGAACTATTGCTATGACACGATGGTGGTTGGGGCCCGAGCGAAGAATAATACGGTGAATGTTGGTGTCTATACGCAGTCGATTCGCACGGGCTTCATCCGGCCCAGAACTGCCTCGCCGCAGATTCTGGACAACGTCATTACTGATGGTTGTGTGGACTGCTATATGATCAGCCCACAGCCTCTGGTTTCGGTTTGATCGTCACACCATAAGCTTTCTATCTCTCCGTAACGAGCCGTCCACTTGGGCGGCTTTTTCCTGTCGGCCGAAGCGCTGATTTGCATGGACGGCAGTTCAAGAACAATCATTGAAGCGTAAGACGTTGGAATGATGCGTTCCAGAAGAAAGAAGCCCCGCTGGAGCGGGGTCTACTCAAGGAAGTTGCCATCTACTTCGCAAACACGCGATTGTTATTCCTTTATGTCCGTGCCGCGAGCACTTCCCCACGCACTTCCCCAAAACCCACGCGATAGCCATCCCCCTGGCACCAGCCGGTCATGATGACTTCATCGCCGTCTTCCAGGAAGGCGCGCGTGGTGCCGTTGCCCAGGTCAAGCGGCTGCTTGCCGTTGACGGTCAGCTCCAGCAGGCTGCCGTACGAATCGGGCGTGGTGCCGCTGATGGTGCCAGAGCCCATCAGATCGCCCACGCGCACGTTGCAGCCGGACACGGTGTGATGCGCCAGTTGCTGCGCCATCGTCCAGTACATCGCGCGGAAGTTGGTGCGGGCAATGGTGGCGCGCGCGCCACCGTGCGGACGCAGCGCGGTTTCCAGCGCGATGTCGTAGGCGTTGGGGTGGCTTTGACGCAGGTACTCCAGCGGCTCGGGTGATTGCGCCGGGTTGGCCACGCGGAACGGCTCCAGCGCTTCCATTGTCACGATCCATGGGGAGATCGACGTGCCGAACGTCTTGGCGTTGAACGGCCCCAGCGGCACGTATTCCCATTGCTGGATATCACGTGCGCTCCAGTCGTTGAGCAGTACCACGCCGAACATGTAGTCGGGTGCAGCATCGACGGAAATCGCTTCGCCCAGCGCACTCGGCTTACCGACCACGAAGGCCATCTCCAGCTCGTAGTCCAGTTTGCGGCAGGCGCTGAAGATCGGGCGCGGTTGATCCGGCAGCTTGATCTGGCCCATCGGGCGGTGCAACGGCGTGCCGCTCACCACCACCGAACTGGCGCGGCCGTTGTAGCCGATGGGGATTTCCAGCCAGTTGGGCAGCAGCGCATTTTCAGGGTCGCGGAACATGCGGCCGACGTTGGTGGCGTGTTCCTTGGACGAATAGAAATCCGTGTAGCCAGGAATGTCGATCGGCAGGTGCATCACCGCATGCGATTGCGGCACCAGCGCGCGAGTGTGCAGCGTGGCGTTGTCGCGCACGTGTGTATCAGCCACGCTAAATAGCGCCTGCAGCTTCTTGCGCGTTTCATGCCACACCGGCTTGCCGAGGGCGATGAAGGTGTTGAGCGTGCCGGTACGGAACGCGCCGCGCGTGGATGCGGGCAGCAGGCCGGCGTCGTCCAGCGCGCCAAGGTCGACCACCTGATCGCCAAGCGCCACACCTGCGCGCGGCGACGGGTTCTCTTTGGTGGAGAAGATGCCGAACGGTAGGTTTTCCAGCGGGAAATGCGTTTCGGGCGTGTTGGCGGATTCCAGCCAGCTCAGTTGTCGTGTGGTCATGTCGGGTCGGGGGCGTTGTCGTTGATCTTGTCTTGCGTTGAGGCCGGCTTAGCGCTTGCTCGGGTCGAAATGCTTCTTCAGACCCTGCCAGCACTCGAAGTACTTGGCTTGCAGTTGCGCGGATTCGGCTGCAAAGCGCGTCGGGCGGATGACCGCTGGCGTCTCGAACATGAAGGCCATCGTCGCGTCCACCTTGTGCGGCTTGGTGGTATCGCCATTGCTGGCTTTCTCGAACGTGTCGGCATCCGGCCCGTGACCGCTCATGCAGTTGTGCAGGCTGGCGCCACCCGGTACGAAGCCTTCAGCCTTGGCGTCGTATACGCCCTGGATCAGGCCCATGAACTCGCTGGCGACATTGCGGTGAAACCAGGGTGGGCGGAACGTGTTCTCGGCCGCCAGCCAGCGGGGCGGGAAGATGACGAAGTCGATGGTGTCCACGCCCGGCGTGTCGGACGGGCTTTGCAGCACCAGGAAGATCGACGGGTCCGGGTGGTCGTAGCTGATCGAGCCGATGGTGTTGAACAGGCGCAGGTCGTACTTGTACGGCGCGAAGTTGCCATGCCAGGCCACCACGTCCAGCGGCGAGTGGCCGATCTTCGCGCGCCACAGGTTGCCCTGGAATTTGGCGACGAGTTCAAAGTCGCCTTCGCGGTCTTCATACCAGGCGTGCGGTGTGAGGAAGTCACGCGGGTTGGCCAGGCCGTTTGAGCCGATCACGCCCAGGTCCGGCAGGCGGAAGATCGCACCGAAGTTCTCGCAGATGTAGCCGCGCGCTTCGTCGTCCGGCAGCTCAACGCGGAAACGCACGCCGCGTGGGACGACAACAATCTCCAGCGGTTCGACATCGACCACGCCCATCTCCGTCAACAGGCGCAGGCGACCCTGTTGCGGCACGATCAGCAGTTCGCCGTCCGCGTTGTAGAAGAAGCGGTCCGTCATCGACGCGTTGGCGGCGTACAGGTGGATACCGCAGCCGGTTTGTGCGTCGGGGCCGCCATTGCCTGCAAAGGTGACGATGCCGTCTACGAAATCCGTGCCAGCGGCGGGTGCGGGCAGCGGGTCCCAGCGCAACTGGTTGGGCGAGGGCGGCACTTCGTTGAAGTTGCTATGGAAGCGCTGCTGCGCAATGGCCTCGAACGGCAGGTGCACAGCGCCCGGGCGGATGCGGTACAGCCACGAGCGGCGGTTGTGCGCACGCGGTGCGGTGAAGGCCGTGCCGGAAATCTGCTCCGCATACAGGCCATACGGTGCCTTCTGCGGTGAATTTTGGCCGTGCGGCAGCGCGCCCGGCAGGGCTTCGGTGGCGAACTCGTTGCCGAAGCCGCTTTGGTAAGCGGGGCGGTCCAGCGACGCGGGGGTCAATGCGTTCTTGGCCGTCGGGGCGAGCATGTTCATGGCGAGGTCCTCAGTTGGAGGGGTGCGTCAAAAGAAAGCGTAGTCGTTACAGCGTCATCAAGCCGGATTGCGTGCGGATTGGCGTGCAGCAAATCGTGCGGCGTCCGGACCACTGGCGGCCAGCGTGAGCACGAGCACCATGCCGAACGACACCAGTGCCGGTACCGCAGCAGCAGAAAACAGCGCGGGGCTGGTCCACTGCATGGCAATCAGTTGTCCACCGATCACGGGGCCGAGTACAGAGCCGATGCGGCCCACGCCCAGGCTCCAGCCAATGCCCGTGGCGCGCAGCGTGGTCGGGTAATACGTGGCGGCCAGTGCATTCACCGCAGGCTGCCCGCCGACAATGCAGAAGCCGGCGACAAACACCACAGCCACCAGCATTGGCAGCGCCGCCGCCACATGGCCGATCAGCGCGACGGTGGCGCAGGCAATCAGGAAGCACACGGCCAGCACGCGTACAAAGCCAAGACGGTCGATCAACCGGCCGAGCGTGAGCGTGCCGATCACGCCGCCCACCTGCAGCGCGGTCGCCACCAGCACCGAGGTATCCGTCGAGTAGCCCGCATCACGGATCAACGTTGGCAGCCAGTTCGACAGGAAATACAGGTCGATCAGGTTCATGAAGTTGATGACCCACAGCACCAGCGTGACCTTGGCGCGGCCTTCCGTGAACAGCGCGGAGACCGGCATGCCACGCGCCGGCGCTTCCGGCACCACGAACTGCGTTTGCGCGTTGACTTGCAGTTGCGGGGCGAGCTTGCCTAGCCAGCGTGCAAGACGCTGATGGCGCGTTTGTGGATCACCCTTGAGTACAAGGTATTGCAGGGATTCCGGTAGCCACAGCACCATCATCGCGCCGATGACGAGCGGCACCAGACCGCCGACCAGGAACACCGCGTGCCAGCCGAAGCGTGACAGCAGCGCCGCGCTCACGAACCCGCCCAGCGCCGCGCCTACGGTAAAGCCGCACGACACCAGCATCATCCACGTCACACGCGAGCGCGCCGGGCTGAACTCGCCGGCCAGCGCCATTGCGTTGGGCATGATGCAGCCTAGCCCCAGGCCGGTGATGAAGCGCAGAACGAGCAGCGCCTGCACCGTTTCCACCTGCGTGGTGGCCAGCATGCAAGCCGCAAAGAAGAACGTGGCGATGATCAGCACTGGTCGACGTCCGAAGCGATCGCCCAGCACGCCAAACACGAGCGAGCCGACCAGCATGCCGAACAGCCCGGCACCGAATACCGGCCCGAGGCTCGCCTTGGTGATGTTCCAGTCTTTGATGATGGCCGGCGCCACGTAGCCCATGGCCTGCACGTCAAAGCCATCGATGATCAGGCACAGCCCGCAGATGGCGAGCAACAGGATTTGGAAGCCGCCGACCCTGCCCTGATCAATCAGGCGCGCAAGGTCAATGGGGGCAGCAGGCGAGGGGGCTGGGCGCATGGAGGGTCTCCGGTGACGGCAAGATTGCTTTGGCCGCTCTGTCGTTCTGGTTCTTTTGGTTGTGCGCGTATTGTCCGGATTGCGTGAAAATTTGAAATATCAATGCGAGAATGCATGCTATTGATATTGTGAATATTGAGGCGCCGCATGCTCAATCTGCGCGATGTGGATCTGAACCTCCTGGTGGTCTTTCAGGAAATCCTGCGTGAGAAGCGCATTTCCGTGGCGGCGGACCGGCTCGGCCTGTCGCAGCCGGCGGTGAGCAATGCCCTGGCCCGCCTGCGCCAGACCTTCGACGACGAGCTGTTCGTGCGCACCCCACGCGGCATGATGCCAACCGCACTTGCCGAGCAACTGGCCGAGCCGGTCGCCATGGCGCTGGATACGCTGCAGCGGGCCCTGGGCCAGCGCACGCACTTTGAAGCGGCCAGTTCGACGCGCACCTTCACCATTGCCATGAGCGACGTCGGCGAGGTGTATTTCATGCCCGTACTGGCGCAGCTGTGTGCCGAGCAGGCACTCGGCGTGCGCATCGATACCCTGCGCGCCGGCGGGTTCGACATGAAGGCGGAGATGGAGGCGGGGGCGATCGACCTCGCCATCGGCGCGTTTGATGACCTGTCAGGCGAGAGCATCTTCCAGCGCCGCCTGTTTCAGCAGGGCTACGTGACGATGTTCCGGCACGGCCATGCGCTATCGGATGGCGAGCTGACATTGGAGCGCTTTCGCGCCGCATCGCACCTTGTGGTGGCGAGTTCAGCCAGCCCGTACAACGCCATCGGGCCGCTGCTGGATAAGGCGGGGATCACGCAGTCGGCGCGCTTTTCGGTGCCGCACTTCGTTGCGGTGCCGTACATCGTCAGCACCACGGACCTGGTCGTAACGGTGCCGCGCAAGCTGGCCGAGCGCGCCGCGCCGCCGTTCGGGCTGCAGTTTGTGGCGCCGCCGCTCAAGCTGCCGGCGCTGCAGACCAATGTGTTCTGGCACCGGCGCTTCCATCAGGATGCCGGCAATCAGTGGTTGCGCAATCTGGTTGCGCAGCGGTTTGCAGAATTAGACGGGTAGCGTGAGTCATCCCCGCATCCGCAGAGATGACTCGGCGGGCCGAATCAATCGGCGAGCTTGCCCTTGCTCTTGCCCATGACCTCCATCATGCGCACCGTCAGGTACAGGCGCGGCACCACGCTGTCGAGGTCGGCCCATTCGTCTGACGAGTGCAGCCGGTCGCCAACGATGCCCATGCCGTCCAACACGACGGGCTTGCCACCGTTCGGGTGGTAGGCGAAGCCGGCATCGGTGCCGTAGCGCATGGCGACCGGTTTGATCGACTTGCCCAACTCCTTGTAGATGCCATCGGCAGCAGCGGCCAGGCGGTCGCTGTCGGCATTCCGGCTGAACGGCGGGCGGCGGTTCTCCACCTTGACCTTGACCTCGGTGTCGGCAATCAGCTTCTTCTGGATGATCTTGTCGGCATCGGCCTGCACGCGCTGCACTTCGGCCACGTCGGCCATGCGCATGTCAGCGGTAGCGGAGGCCGCCTCGGGGATGATGTTGACGCGCTCGCCCGAGCGGACCACCGTCCAGTTGACCGTGGTGCCCTTGGCCGGGTCGCCCAGATCCTTGAGCTGCACGATCTGGTTGGACAGTTCCAGCGCGGCATTGCGGCCGGCTTCCGGTGCCGAGCCTGCGTGCGATGCACGGCCCTTTACGTCCAGATGCACATAGGCGATGCCGTTGGTGGCCACTGTCACCACATCGGCCTCGGGCGGCTCATACACCAGCACGTAATCCTGATCGGCTGACAGCTTGGTGATCAGGCTGCGTGAGCCGAGCGAGCTTTTTTCCTCATCGGGGTTGAACAGCACGGTCAGCGTCTTGTAGTCCTTGAAGCCGCGCTCGCGGGCGATCTCCAGCGCGTAGAGGATCATCAGCGCACCGCCCTTGGCATCGGCCACGCCGGGGCCGGTAGCTTTGTTGCTGGTGATCTTGAACGGGCGCTTGGCGGCCTCGCCCACGCCGAACACGGTGTCGTAATGAATCATCAGCATGATGTTCTGCGTGCCGGTGCCTTGCAGCTTGCCAATCACGGCTTTGCCTGCAGCCGGCGGCGCGGCAACGACTTCGACGCTGGCGCCGAGGTCTTTCAAACGTTGTGCGAGGATCGCCTCGACTTTGGCCAGCCCATTGGCATCATCGGTGCCGGTGTCGATATTGACCAGCGTGGCCAGGTCTTTGACGAAGGCATCCTTGCGCTGTTGCGCGGCTTGGAGCAAGGCGCTATCGGCGTTGGCTGCCTTGGCGGGCTGTGCGAATGCGGTGGCGGAGGTGGCGCAGGCCAATGCCGCTGCCAGTGGCACCAGTTGTCTCATTTTCATAGCTGTTTATTCTGATGGAGGGAGCGATTGTGAAGCGGGTGCGCGTCGCGCCGATCAACAATCGCGAGGAATTATCGCACTGGGTTTTCGCAAGGTGCGCAGGAGAGGACGCTTGCTGGAGCGTCAAGCGCTTTCCAATCGGGTATGCAAAGCGCACCAGTTGCCGCCACACGTTGGTTTGCAAGCATCGAGCGGCGAGCCCCAAAAAACCACCAGAATGCTGTGCCCTGCACGGTTGACCAATCCGTCCTATCCTCTGCGCTGCTTCCAATGCGCGAGCCTGTGTGCTCGGCATTCAATCACCACGTACCGGAGTGGATCACATGCGCTACAACATGTTGGGACGGACAGGCCTGTTCGTATCGGAACTGTGCCTGGGGACGATGACCTTTGGCGGCAATGACGGCATCTGGCAGCACATTGGCGACCTGCAGCAAGCCGACGCTGAACGGTTGATCGGCCGCTCGCTTGAGGCTGGCATCAACTTTATCGATACGGCGGATGTGTATTCGAACGGCGTGTCGGAAAGGATCACCGGGCAGGCGCTCAAAAATCTGAAGGTGCCGCGCGATAGCGTGGTTGTGGCCACCAAGGTGTTTGGCCAGACCGGCGAAGGCGCGAACGCACGCGGCGCCACGCGCTTGCACATCATGGACGGCGTCAAGGCCAGCCTGAAGCGACTGCAGCTCGATCACATTGATCTCTACCAGATCCACGGCTTCGACCCGGCCACACCGATCGAGGAAACCGTGCGTGCGCTCGACACACTGGTGCAGCAGGGGCACGTGCGCTATGCCGGTGTCTCGAACTGGGCCGCCTGGCAGATCGTCAAGGCGCTGGGGATTGCGGAGCGCCTTGGTTGCGCGCGCTTCGAAAGCCTGCAGGCGTACTACACCATCGCTGGCCGTGATCTGGAGCGCGAACTGGTGCCGATGCTGCAGAGCGAAGGCCTGGGCCTGATGGTGTGGAGCCCGCTGGCCGGTGGCCTGCTCAGCGGCAAGTACACGCGCGAGCAACAGGGCGAGCAGGGCAGCCGCCGCACGACATTCGATTTCCCACCGGTGGACCGCGAGCGTGCCTACACCTGCATCGATGCCATGCGTGTCATGGCTGATGCGCGCGGCGTGTCGGTTGCACAGATTGCGCTGGCCTGGCTGCTGCACCAGCGCGTGGTGACCAGCGTGATTGTCGGTGCCAAAAAGGTCGAGCAGCTTGATGACAACATTGCCGCCACCAAGGTTGAGCTGACGGCGCAAGAGTTGGCGCAGCTCGATGGTCTGAGCAAACTCCCGGCCGAATACCCCGGCTGGATGCTGGAGCGCCAGGGTGAGTACCGGCGCGGCCAGCTTGCCGGCACGCGGCAGGCTGGTCGCTAAGCACCTGGCGCGGCCTCGAACCGTTCGCCCTTGAACACACGGCGCGGGTTACCGCGCTCCACCTGATGATGGAGCGTGCGCCGTTCCGCGCGCTGCGCAGCATGGATTGCCGCGTCATGGTCTGCCAGCTTGTGTGCAAGCAGCAGCACGGCCAGCCGCTTGTTGGCGTGCTGGCTGCGCTCTGTCTGCACCTTTACGCTGATGCCCGTTGCGACGTGCGTGGCGCGCACGGCGGATTCCGTCTTGTTCACATGCTGCCCGCCCGGGCCGGACGAGCGCGTCGTCTCAAAGCGGATCTCGCCGGGTAGTGTTTCAGACGGCGCCGCGCAACGTGCCACGCCGAAGAACCAGTTCTTGCGTGCGTGCCGCGGGCGATAGGGGCTTGGGCACGTCCATTGAATCGTGCCCTCCCATGCGCGCGCCACGGCGTCTTCAGCATCGCCCTCCAGGCTGACCAGCGCAGAACGCAGCGTGCCGGGGCGTGTGCCGTCCTCCTGGTCGAGCAGCTCGACTTGCACGCCGGCCTGTGCTGACTCACGTTGCAGGGTCGCCAGCGCTTTCACGACCGCCAGCTCGCATTCCGCCGGCCCCTGCGCAGAAGAGAATTGCAGCAACACCATCAGCAGCACTCCCCACGCGTCTTGTAGGTCAGCACCGGGCGCAGGCGCGCGAGCACCTTAACCAAGCCAGCGTCCACCAAAGGTGCGATCACGCTGTCGATCGACTTGTAGGCTTCGGGTGCCTCTTCATAAATCAACTGCTTGTCTTCGCAAATGACGTGGCTGCCGAGCTTGGTCCGGTTGAGTTGCGCTGGCGTGAAGCGTCGCACGAGGCGGTCCTTGCAGTCGCTGCGCATCCATTTGCGGCCCGCGCCGTGCGCGAGCGAGAACAGGCCATGTTCGCTCGGCAGCGGGGCGACGAGGTAGCTATAGTCTCCGCGTGAACCAGGGATGACGACTACACCTGCATCCGACGGCGTTGCGCCCTTGCGGTGCAGCCAGCCGCGTTCGCCATGGACCGTGGCCGGTGCAACAAAGTTGTGATGCACATCGAGCAGCGGTTTGCCCTGCGCGTGCAGGCGGTCCAGCATGCGGCGCGCGATCAGCTCGCGGTTGGCCTTGGCAAAGCGCAGCGCCGTGTCATGGCGCTCCAGATAGGCCGCGCACGCCGGGTCGTCTTGCGACAGCCCGCTGTGGCCGTGCGCGCGCACTTGTTCTTCCAAGATTGCCTGGCCCAGCCCGCGCGAGCCGCTGTGTGCCAGCAGCAGAAGCTGCCGCGGGTTCAAGGAGATGCCAGCCGCTTCGTCGTAGATGGTATCCACGCGCAGCAGTTCGGCAAAGTGGTTGCCACCACCGATGGTGCCCAGTGCGGCATCAAAACCGGTGCCCACTGGAGCCAATGCCGCCACCAGTTCTCGCCAGCTTTCGTCGAGTGGCGTGTCGATGTTGCCGAGCCGCTTGTCGAGCTTGTCCAGGCTGACCTTGTTGGCCTCGATGTCCGTCGCCCACAGGGTCATGCCGCAGCCGATGTCACCGCCGATCAGCGCCGGATACAGGCGGGCGACCGAGAAGAACGCTGCGCCCACGGGGTAGCCGCGGCCCGGATGCAGGTCGGGCATGCCAGCCACATGGCGCATGCCGTCGAGTGCTTTGGTGGTTTGAAGTTGTCGGATCGCATCGCCTTCGATCCAGGTGTCGTCCGAGGCGATCAGGGTGCCGCCATCGAACAAATGCAAGATGCAGTTGCCCATGAATGTTCCATATCAGGTCTGAAAAAACGTCTGATGTGGCAGGCCGGGGCCCAGGGCAATGCGAAGACGCTGTGAGCTACAGCGCGAGAGATTCGATCAACCCAGGCAAGGGCCTGCAAAGGGGAAAGCAAGGTGACGCATGATTTTTTTTCCTCCTGTGCAAAGTGATTGATCGGTAAGCGGGGCGGATACTAGCACCGCACTTTGCGCGGTCGCAAGTGCGGTGAGGTACGAGTGTTGGATTGTTGAAACGCGATGGTGCTCACACGGTGCCTGCTGGAAGCGCCAGCCGCGCTGCCGCCAACGCTTCGCGCAGCACCGCCATGTCGCCGATGTGGTTGGCGAGCAGCAGGATGAGCTGCGCGTTGAGCATCGCGCTTTGCTCGTCGCTCAGGTTGCGGTGCGTGTCGATCAACGCCTCGTAGAAATCGTCGGGGCGGGGCAGGTTGGGTTGGGTGTTCAGCGGCATGGTGGTCGGCGTTGTGCTCAGGCGCTCGGTTCAGACGATCGCGGTGGCGCGTGGCGTTGCGGCGGGTGCGGCCTGGCCGCTGGCGCGAAGCGCGGCAGCCGTCAGCTTGGCAGGGTCGAACGCGCGCCAGCGTGCGCAGACGTGCTGGTCCGGGCGGATCAGGTAGGTCGTGCCGGGCCGTGCGTCATAGCGTTGTGCGACAAGTCCGTCGACGTCTTCGAGCGCGGTCACGTTGGCCGAGGTCATGCCCTTGCCACCGGAAGGGAAGATCGCCAGCGTGGGCAGGGGCAGCGCATCCACATGCTCGCCGGCACCACAGAAACGCAGCACGGTAAAGCCGTCGCGCATGTGGGAGAGCAGCCAGCCTGCGCGGCCATCGGCACCGCGTACCGGCGCGTCCAGGGCAACGGCACCTGGCACCAGCGTGCCGGCAAACGGCGCCTCATCGGGTGTCAGCAGCGGTGAGCCTTCGAGCACCGTCGGCATCGACAGGCGCCCGCTGTTGACCAGCGTGCGCGCAAACGGGTAGTGCTTGGCCAGCCGCAGCGTGGCGTCGCGAAAGAGCCGGCTGACAGCGCTTTTTGGCGTGATGAAATCGGTTGAGCGCGTGGAGTGACGGATGTTGTCATCGGCGGCAAATTCGCGTTCGCTGGCGTAGGTGTCGAGCAACGTGTCGGGGGCGTCGCCATTGAGGACCATGCGCAGCTTCCACGCGAGGTTCTCGGCATCTTGCAGACCGCTGTTGGCACCACGCGCGCCGAAGGGCGACACACGGTGCGCCGCATCGCCGATGAACAGCACACGGCCGTGACGGAAGCGGTCCATGCGCTCGCATGAGAACGTATAGACGCTGACCCATTCCAGTTCGAAATCGACGCCTTCGCCCAGCAATGCGCGCACGCGCGGGATGACGCGCTCGGGTTGCTTCTCGGCCACCGGGTCGGCGTCCCAGCCGAGCTGGAAGTCGATGCGCCAGACGTTGTCTGGCTGGTGGTGCAGCAGCACCGATTGATTCGGGTGGAATGGGGGATCGAACCAGAACCAACGCTCGCTTGGGAACGGCGCGTCCATGCGCACATCGGCGATCAGGAAGCGGTCCTTGAACGTCTGGCCGTGGGCTTCGAGGCCCATCATGTGGCGCACGGGGCTGCGTGAACCATCGGAGGCGACCACGTATTGCGCGCGCTGTGTGTAGGTGCCGTCGGGCGTCTCGATGGTGATCGTCACGCCGTCCGCATCCTGCGTGAGCCCTGTCACCTTGTTCTTCCAGCGCAGCTCGATGTTGGGCAGCGCCTGGGCGCGTTCAGCAAGGAAGCCCTCGACGTAGTACTGCTGCAAGTTGATGAAGGCCGGGCGATGGTGGCCCGCTTCGGGCAGCAGGTCGAAGCTGTAGAGCAGTTCATTCTTGAGGTAGACCTTGCCAACGTTCCAGCTCACGCCCTTGTCGACCATGCGGTCGCCGCAGCCAAGGCGGTCGAAGATCTCCAGCGAGCGCTTGGAAAAGCAGATGGCACGCGAGCCGGTGGACAGCGTGCAATCGTCATCCACAACGACGACAGGCACGCCCTGCTGCGCCAGGTCAATGGCCGTGGCGAGGCCAACGGGCCCCGCGCCGACGATCACGACAGGGCGTGATTTGGTCGCTGCGCCAGGCTGTTGTTCAACGCACGGCGCGTACGAAAAAACACGGTTCTGGAAATCGGGGTTCATGTCTCGCTCGCACCCGCGACGGTCTTGGCCGCCGCTTTGTTGGTGGAATCAGTTCACGGCAGAAGTGCGCTGTCAGTTCTGCAGCGCGGCCCACATCTCCTGATCGCGCTGGGCCGTCCAGATGCGCGGGTGCTTGATGCCGCTGGCTTCATCAAAGGCACGCGTCACGTCAAACGGCAGACAGTGTTCGTAGATGAAGACGTGGCCGAACTTCGGGTCCATCGCGGCGCGGGTGTGGGCCATGGCGGCCTTGAGGTCCATCTTCTGCGCGACAGCTTCCTTGCCGCGTTCAAGCAGCGTCGAGACGAAATCGCGCGTGTAGGCGAGGCCCTTGTCGACTTCGGCGGGGTTCAGCAGCGCCGGGCCGCGGCCGGGCACGAGCTTGTCGGCGCCGAGCGCACGCAGCGCATCCAGCGTGGCGGGCCACTCTTCGAGCTGCGCGTCCCCGCAGTAGCAGGCGGCATCATATTCGACCAGATCACCCGAGAAGAGCACCTTCTGCGACGGAATCCACACCACCGTGTCGCCCTTCGTGTGGCCGGCGCCCAGGTGCAGGATCTTCACTTCCAGTTTGCCGAGGAACAGCGTGAGTTCGCGCTCGAACACCAGCGTCGGCCAGGTCAGGCCGGGCACGGTTTCCACGCCGGCAAACAGACGCGGGAAGCGTTCGATTTCTGACTTCATATCCGCTTCACCGCGCTCGACGATCATTTCGTACGTGCCGCGGCTGGCGATGATGTTCTGTGCACCTTCAGCAAAGTAGGCCGACGCGCCCAGCACGCGCACTGCGTGGTAGTGCGACAGCACCACATGCTTGATCGGCTTGTCGGTAATGGCGCGGATGCGCGCGATCAGGTCCTGCGCCATCGCCGGCGTGGCGGTGGTGTCCACGATCAGCACCGAGTCGTCGCCGATGATGACGCCCGAGTTCGGATCGCCCTCGGCGGTGTAGGCGTAGGCGTTGGGGGAGAGCTGGGTGAAGGTGACTTGTTTGGCCTCGAGGTCGGCTTGCGAGGCGAAGGCTTTGGCCATTCTGTCACTCCTGTCGTAGTGAATTACGTTTTGGGGAATTTGTTTCGGCGTGAAGATGCCGTGAGCGCGTGGTTGGAGGCACGCTGATGTCAGGAAAAACCGAACGTTGGCAATCATAGACTGCACGGTTGGGTGGCGCGCCTAGGGTATACGTTGATTATGATTAGAAGCATTGTTTCTACAATGCATAAAAATTAAAACGCCGTTAACAGCGGCGGTCCGCATGCTACGCTCGCAGCACTTGTCGGCTCCGGCACTGCCCGGTGCTACCCAACTTGCGCCCCACGAGGACATGGAGACCACTGAAGTCGAAGACGACCTGCCACCCGATGGCGATGCTGACGATGCGCGCGCAAATCGCGACCGCTCCGGCATTCAGTCCATCGAGGTCGGCGCTCAATTGCTGGTGGCGCTGACGCATGCCATGCGCGCGATGGCACTGGGTGATCTGGCACGTGCGGCGGGCATGCATCCGTCCAAGGCGCATCGCTACCTGGTGAGCCTGCAGCGCGTGGGGGCTGTCTCGCAAGACCCGCTTACCGGCCGTTATGAGCTTGGGCCCTTTGCGCTGCGCCTGGGGTTGGCGAGCCTCAACCGCACCGATGCCATCATCCGCACGCGGCCTTTGCTGGCTGGTGTGCGTGACCAGACCGGCCACACCATCGGCATTGCTGTGTGGAGCGATCGTGGCCCAACCGTTGTGCACTGGGAAAAAGCCGGCGGCGCACCTGGCGTGAACCTGCGCATCGGGGATGTCATGCCGATGCTCAATTCCGCCACTGGCCGCCTGTTCGGTGCGTATCTGCCGATCGAGCAGACGCTGCCGCTGGTCGAGCGTGAACTGCACAAGCGCGGCAGCGACGATCTGCCGGGTCTGCCGCGCTCGCTGACGGACTACTACCGCCTGTGTGAAGACATTCGCCGGGAGGGCGCGTCATGGGTCTCGGGCAGCCTGTTGCCTGGGGTGAGCGCGCTGTCATTGCCGGTGTTTGGCGAGCGCGGGCAGTTGGCGTTGGTACTCATCGCGCTGAACCTGGAGCCGCTCTTTCATGCGGAACGCGGCGGCGAGCACGAAGCCACGCTGCGTGCCTTCGTGACACAGCTTTCTGCGATGCTACAGGCGCCGGCACCCGAACCCGCCAAGGCGAGCGCCCGTCGAGCACGCGTACCGCGTTAGCGGGCTTAGGGTTCTCGCCAATTTCATCCTTTCGTAAGAAATTTACTATCTCGTAAATCGTGGTGCCCCCTCGTGCGGCCTGCAGCCTGCGCGAATGCCATGACTACAAGAACGAGGAGACTCATGGACTTGTCGATTGCCGCCATCCTGGCGCAGGACGGCGTGACATCGGGCGCGATCTACGCGCTCCTGGCATTGGCGCTCGTACTGGTGTTTTCGGTCACGCGCGTGATCTTCATCCCGCAGGGGGAGTTCGTCGCCTATGGCGCGCTCACGCTGGCGGCCATTCAGGCAAACAAGGCGCCGCTGTCTGCGTCGATGCTCGTTGTCCTCGGTGTGCTGACCTTTCTCGTCGAGATGGGCCGCACGCTGTTGCAACCCGAACTACGCCTGCATGCGTTGCGCACGGGTGCGATCTACGCGGGCAAGTACTTGGTCTTTCCGCTGGCGGTGTACGCCGCAGCCAGCATGCTTGCGCCAATGACGTTGCCGATGGCCGTGCAGGTGGCGCTCGCGCTGCTCATCGTCATTCCGATGGGGCCCATGATCTACCGCCTAGCCTACGAGCCGTTGGCCGAAGCGAGCACCCTGGTGCTGCTGATCGTCTCGGTGGGGGTGCACTTTGCGATGGTGGGGCTGGGTCTCGTGATGTTCGGCGCGGAAGGCTCGCGTACCGATGCCTTCTCGGATGCGCGCTTCGATCTGGGCGCGCTCTCGGTGTCAGGCCAGAGCCTGTGGGTGGTGGCGGTGTCGCTGCTGATGATTGTGGCGCTGTACTTCTACTTTGGACGTACGGTGTCGGGCAAGGCGTTGCGTGCCACGGCCGTGAACCGGTTGGGGGCGCGGCTGGTTGGCATCGGCACCACGCAAGCCGGGCGCTTGGCCTTTACGCTGGCCGCGGCACTGGGCGCGCTGTGCGGCGTTCTGATCGCGCCGCTCACCACGGTCTACTACGAGTCTGGTTTCCTGATCGGCCTGAAGGGGTTCGTGGGTGCCATCGTGGGCGGCCTGGTCAGCTATCCGGTGGCTGCTCTGGGCGCGCTGCTGGTGGGATTGCTGGAGTCGTACTCATCGTTCTGGGCGTCGGCGTTCAAGGAGGTGATCGTGTTCACGCTGATCATCCCCGTGCTGCTGTGGCGGTCGCTCACCACCAAGCACGTCGAAGAAGAGGAATAAGCCGATGACCACGCTCACCAAATCTTCCGACCAGGCTGGCCAGCGCGGCTGGCTCTCGCGCAACCGTGTGCTGACCGCCGTGTTTGTGGTGGTGTTGGCGCTGATTCCTGTGGTGCCCACGCCCGAGTTCTGGATCACGCTGTTGAACTACATCGGGCTCTATAGCCTTGTCGCGCTAGGTCTTGTGCTGCTCACGGGGGTCGGCGGGCTGACCTCGTTTGGGCAGGCGGCGTTTGTCGGCCTGGGTGCGTACAGCACGGCGTATCTGACCACACAGTACGGGTTGTCTCCGTGGCTTGGCTTGCTCGCGGGGCTGGTCATCACGATGGTTTGCGCCTATGTGATCGGGCTCATCACGATGCGCATGTCGGGTCACTACCTGCCGCTGGCGACGATTGCCTGGGGGTTGTCGTTGTTTTTCCTGTTCGGCAATCTGGAGTTTCTGGGCAAGTACGACGGGCTGAACGGCATTCCCGTGCTGAACTTGCTTGGCAAGCCATTGCAGACCGGGCGCGAGATGTTCTACCTGATCTGGGCGGTCGTGGTGGTGGCGGTGCTGGCGGTGCAGAACCTGCTGAACTCGCGCCCGGGCCGTGCCATTCGCGCGCTCAAGGGGGGCGGCACGATGGCCGAGGCGATGGGCGTGAACACGGCGTGGATGAAGGTGGTGATCTTCGTGTTTGCGGCAGTGCTGGCGTGCATCTCAGGCTTTCTTTATGCACACCTGCAGCGCGCGGTGAACCCGACGCCGTTTGGTCTGAACTATGGCATCGAATACCTGTTCATGGCGGTGGTCGGTGGTGTTGGCCACGTGTGGGGTGCGGTGCTCGGTGCGGGTTTGCTGACCATCCTCAAGGACAGCCTGCAGAGCATTCTGCCGCGTCTGCTGGGCTCCAACGGCAACTTCGAGATCATCGTGTTCGGCGTGCTGCTGGTGTTGCTGCTGCAGTACGCGCGTGACGGTGTGTGGCCGTTCATCCGCAAACTGTTTCCCTCTGCGCCGACAGCTCGCGCGCCGGACGAGGCACCGGAGCTGCCGCTGCGCGAGAAGCCGAAAGCGGGTGAGTTGATTCTCGACGTGCGTGCCGCGCGCAAGGAGTTCGGTGGCCTCGTTGCCGTGAACGATGTCAGCTTCCAGGTCAGGGCCGGCGAGATCATCGGCCTGATCGGCCCGAACGGCGCCGGCAAGTCGACTACCTTCAACCTTGTTACCGGCGTACTGCCCGTCACGCGCGGCGAGGTACTTTACCGAGGCGAGCAGATCAGCGGCAAGCCCTCGCGCGAGATCGTCAAGCGCGGCATCGGCCGTACCTTCCAGCATGTGCAACTGCTGTCTGGCATGACGGTGCTCGAGAACGTGGCGCTCGGCGCCCACCTGCGTGGTGATTTCGCAGCGCAGGGTGGGGTGCTTGCCAGCGTGGTGCGCATGAACCAGGCTGAAGAGCAGAAGCTGCTGTTCGAAGCGCGCCGCCAGCTGGAGCGTGTGGGCTTGGCTGATTGCATGTATCAGGAAGCCGGCAGCCTGGCACTTGGCCAGCAACGGATTCTGGAGATCGCCCGCGCGCTGTGCTGCGACCCGGCACTGCTGTTGCTTGACGAACCCGCAGCCGGCCTGCGTTACAAGGAGAAGCAGGCCCTGGCCGCACTGCTCACCAAGTTGAAGGCGGAGGGCATGAGCGTGCTGCTGGTCGAGCACGACATGGACTTTGTCATGAACCTGACCGATCGGCTTGTCGTGATGGAGTTCGGCACCAAGATCGCCGAAGGGCTGCCGCAGGAAGTGCAGCAAAACCCGGCAGTACTTGAAGCCTATCTGGGCGGCGTGGAATAAGGAGAACGCGCATGTCGATCATTCTCGAAGTGAAGGACCTGCACGTCCGCTACGGCAAGGTGGAAGCGCTGCACGGCGCGAACCTGAAGGTGGAAGCGGGGCAGATCGTCACCGTCATTGGCCCGAACGGCGCGGGCAAATCGACCATGCTGGGCGCCATCATGGGCGCGCTGCCGACCACGGGGTCGGCCAACGGCGTGGTTTCGTATCTCGGTCATAACCTGACCGGGCTACCGGTGGAGAAGCGCGTGGCGCGCGGCATGTGCCTCGTGCCGGAAAAGCGCGAACTGTTTGCCACCATGAGCGTGGAAGACAACCTTGTGCTCGGCGCCTACCGTCGCAAGCGCGCGGGTGAACGTAACTATCTCGACCAGATGGACGTGGTCTACGACCTCTTCCCGCGCCTGAAGGAGCGCCGTGTGCAGGAAGCTGGCACGCTCTCCGGCGGCGAGCGCCAGATGCTGGCCGTGGGGCGTGCGCTGATGGCCAAGCCGCAGTTGCTGATGCTGGACGAGCCGAGCCTTGGCCTTGCGCCGCTCATCGTGAAAGAGATCTTCCACATCATCAGCGACCTGCGCAAAACCGGCGTGGCGACGCTGCTGATCGAACAGAACGCGCGCGCTGCCCTGCAGGTGGCCGACTACGGCTATGTGCTGGAAACCGGGGACATGACGCTCGAAGGCCCAGCGCAGGAACTGGCCGTCAACCCGCGCGTGATCGAGACCTACCTGGGACTGGCAAAGAAGGCGGCTTGATCGCCGCCGAGAGCGAAATCAATCGTCGTCGTGATAGCGATGGTGCTTGCGCCATTCGCGCTCACGCCAGCGCTGCTCGCGCCACTGCTGTTCCTGCCATGCGCGGGCACGCGGGTCTTCGTAGTAGCCGGGCGGCGCAACCACCACCGGCTGCGGTGCCACATAGACAGGTGGTGCGTAGTAAGCGGGCGGCGGAGGCGGTGCGTAGACCGGTGCTGGCGCATAGACCGGCGCAGGTGCAACGTACACCGGCCCCGGCACGCCAATGCCGATATCGACATTGACTCGGGCCAGGACGGCCTGGGACGACAGCGCCGCAATAGCGGCCAGCGCATACAGCGCCAAGTTCTTATGCATGTGGGAATTCCTCAAGACGGCCGCACTGTATTCGAACCGAGCGCGAGCAGTCTTACAGAAGATATACGAGCGTTACGAATTGTAACGGAGTGACGAGGCGGGCGCTCAGGACAATGGGCGCTCCATCAACTCGGCGTCGTCGCCGTAGATGGTGCGCAATGCCGCCAGCTGTGTGCTGTCAATGTCGGCGGATTGGTAGCCGAGACGGCGCCAGAAGGCATCGGCGCCTTGCACTGCTACCAGGCGTGATTGGCGCAGGCCCTGTGCCTGGGCGCTGGTGCACGCGGTTGCGTACAGTCGCTCGCCGAGGCACTGGCCGCGGCCTGCCGGTGCAATCGCCATGTCATGCACAAACCAGAGTACGTCCGCTGCATCTGCCGCCGGCAGTGGTACGTGCAGTTTGGGCGGCGCCCATGCGTGCCATGCATGTGAGAGCAGGTAGCCGACCACCGCTGCGCCATCCAGCGCGACCAGGCACATGGCCGGGCTGCGCGCCCAGCGGCTGGCGAGGGCATCGCCAGGCTCCAGGAACCCATCCCCGTAACACGCCCGCTGCACGGCCAGAATGCCAGGCAGATCGGTATCGGCTACAGGTCGGATGATGAGGTCGGACATGGCGGGCAAGGGGGCGGGAAGCATCCGGAAAACCCGCAAGTTTACCGGACGCTTCTGGCGCCTCATGCCGTTTGCGCATAACCCGGGCGCAAAACGTTATTCGCGGTGTGGCCCACGTATGCTTTAGATTCCTTGGCAGGGCAGTCCCGCCCGCCTTGAATCTCCTCCTCCCAGCATGTCCCGAATCGTCTTCCTGAACGGCCAATATGTGCCCGCCGCCGAGGCTACCGTCTCCATCATGGACCGTGGTTTCACCTTTGCCGATGGCATTTACGAAGTGACCGCCGTCGCGCGCGGCAAGCTTGTCGACAGCGATGCGCACCTCGCGCGCCTGACGCGCTCGCTATCCGCGATCGACATCGAGAACCCATGCACCGAGGCTGAATGGACACGCGTGTGCGAAGAGCTGGTGGCACGCAATGGTCTGGACGAGGGTGTCGTCTACATGCAGGTTACGCGCGGCGTGGCCGAGCGCGACTTTGGCATTCCCGCCAAGATCACGCCGACAGCCGTGGCTTTTACGCAAGTCAAAACCATTGTCGACAGCCCGCTCGCGCGCAAGGGTGCGACCGTGGTGACGGTGCCGGACTTGCGCTGGAAGCGCTGTGATATCAAGAGCGTCGGCCTGCTGCCGCAGGTGATGGCCAAGCAGATGGCCGCCGCCGCTGGTGCCCACGAAGCCTGGATGACCGATGGCGACCGCGTGACCGAAGGCGCGTCGTCCACGGCGTTCATCATCACCGCAGACAAGCGCCTGATCACGCGCCCGCTGTCGAATGCCGTTCTGCCGGGCATCACCCGCGTGTCAATCATGGCGCTGGCGCGTGAGCATGGCCTGACGCTGGAGGAGCGCACCTTCACCGTGCAGGAAGCCCAACAGGCGGCCGAGGCGTTCTACACCAGCGCATCGACGTTCGTGATGCCGGTGGCTTCCATTGATGGCGTCAAGATCGGTAACGGCCAGCCGGGCCCGCTGACGCAGGCGCTGCGCACGCTGTATCTGCGGTTTGCCGGTATTGACGCAGCCGAACCCGTCGACCAGATGTGACGAGAACGGTTGGGCCGACGCGGTAGAATCGCCCGCTCAGTTTTTGCAGCAAGGCGAGACCACCCATGAAGACAGGAGGCTGGCGCCCGCAACGCGCCATTGCAGCAACCCTATTGGTTGTTGCACAGTGGGCAGCAATGCCCGTGTTTGCTCAAACCGACTCCACGTCGGCGGCTGCGCCGGCCGTGTCCGCAAGCCCTGCCGCATCCGCAGCGCCCGAGCGCGCCAGCGACGATGATCGCTGGCGCCGCTTCGTAGGCGCCACTGGCGTGGTGTCATACGTCGACAAGCAATCGGTCAAGCCGCAGGTCGAGGCGCAAGCCGGCACGCCCACCGTCCATTTCAAGCTGTTGCGCAACGTCCTACCCGATTTCACGATCAAGACGTCAGACGGCCAGCCGATCCGTTCTTCGGTCAAGCAGGTGGTGCTCGACTGCGCGCAGCGCACCTACACGGTGATTGCGCAGACGCTCTACCGCACGCGTAATGCCGGTGGCAACCCTCTGTACCAGATCCGCTACGGTGAAGACGCGCAAAGCCGCTCGCTTCGCGAGGGCAGCGTGTTCGACTGGATTGCGGGGCGTTTCTGCTCAGTGCAGTCGCACTGATATACGAAAGCGCACAGGCAGCGTTGATGCGCTGCCTCAGACCTGCACTTCTTCCTCGCGGCCCCGCGCGTAGGGCTGTCGCTCCTGCTCAAGCTCCGGATATCGGTTTGAGGCGAAGCCCATGGCGGCTTCGTACGATCCGAACTGATTCGATTCTTCGGCCACGCCGTCGTTGACCAGAATCGCGTACCACTTCCCGTAGAGCGGTCCGTAGACCACCACTTTGCTTTTCATCGTCTTGTCCCTGTCTTTTGTATCGATGACCGGGCGTCGCGGTTTGCGCGAAGCCGGCGGCTCGGGCTGTCCGGGCGCCAGGTCGTGGCGGGCCGTCAGCGATGTTATTGATGGACGATGATTGCAGCGAGATGCAGGTACGTCAACGTTTGCGTTGGGCGCAATCTTCTAATGCAAAACACGAAATCTGTGCTGTGGCAGTTAAATTTTGTGAAATTGACATCACCGATGTGTAGCTTCTAAGGTCCACGAGCGTGTTGTGCGCCGCACAGTGTGGCGCACCATGTGATGTCTGTTTGTTTGGTCAATCAGACAAGTCCGTAAGACCTTCCGGAGAGTCGCTGCCAATGGATTGGATTCACACCGTGTTCAAAAGCGTGCCGGAGACGGCGCTCTTTCTGTCGCTTGCCGTTGGCTACGCGGTCGGCAAGATCAATTTCGGCAAGTTTCAGATCGGCGGCGTGGGCGGATCGCTGATTGCCGCGGTGCTGATCAGCCAGTTTGGCGTGACGATCGATTCTGGCGTGAAGAGCATCATGTTCGCGCTCTTCATTTACGCGGTCGGCTACGAAAGCGGGCCGCAGTTCTTTAGCTCCCTCAATCGCAGCACGCTGCGCGAGATCGCCATGGCGGTGTTTCTTGCGGTGAGCGGCCTGGTCACCATACTTGTCTGCGGCAAGTTGTTCGGCTTCGACAAGGGGCTGACTGCAGGCATTGCGGCGGGCGGCATGACTCAGTCGGCCGTCATCGGCACGGCGGGCGATGCCCTGTCACGCATGGGCTTGCCGGCCGATGAGGTGGCTCACCTACAGTCGAACGTGGCCATTGGCTACGCGGTGACATACGTGTTCGGTAGCCTGGGCGCCATCATCATGTGCGTGAACATTCTGCCGCGCCTGATGGGGCGTGAGCTGCGCGACGATGCCAAGAAAGCCGAGCTTGAAATGGCCGGCGGCAAGCGCCCGCTGGAGCAGGGCGAGGTGGCCTCGTTGCCGGCGCTGGTCGGGCGCGTGTACGACGTGACCACAGGCGCGGGCAAGACTGTGGCGGAAGTCGAAACCACGCTGGACGACGGCATCACCATCGAGCGCATCTTGCGCGACGGCGAGGAAATCGCCATCGAGCCGAAGTTGAAGCTGCAACACGCTGATCGCGTCTTGCTGATCGGCCGTCGCGAAGCCGCCGCCAGGGCCTGGACGCTGCTGGGCGACGAGTCCGCCATGTCTTCCGACATGGATCAACCGCTGCAGGTGCGCGACGTCGTGTTCACGCGCAAGGGCGCAAGCCACAAGACGCTGGGCGAGTTGAAGGCACAGGCCACACGTGACATGAAGCACGGCGTGTACATCGCGCGCATCACGCGCATGGGCAAGGCTGTACCGCTGCTGGACGGCACCATCATGCTGCACGGTGATGTCGTCACGCTGCACGGGGCGCCGTCCGACATCAAGCGCGCGTCTGCCGAAGTCGGCTATCCCGTGCCGCCCGGCGACAAGACGGACTTCGTTTATCTCGGTCTGGGCGTGCTGGTCGGCTTGCTGATCGGTACGCTGGTGGCGAAGGTAGGCGGTATTCCGCTCACGCTGGGCAGCGGCGGCGGGGCGCTGCTCTCGGGGCTGGTGTTTGGCTGGCTGCGCGGCAAGCACCCGACCTTCGGCCAGTTGCCGAATGCGGCATCGCAAATCCTCAAGGACATGGGCTTGGCCGCCTTTGTGGCGTGCGTGGGCCTGGGCTCCGGCGCGCAGGCGTGGGCGACGCTGCAGAAGAGCGGCGTGTCGATCTTCATTGCCGGCGTGATCGTCACGATGGTGCCGTTGATCCTGACCTACCTGTTTGGCCGTTATGTGCTCCGTTACGACAACGTTGCCGTGCTGGCGGGGGCACTGTCGGGCGCGCGTTCGGCCAACCCCGCCTTTGGTGGCGTGCTTGAGAAGGCCGAGAGCAGCGTGCCGACCATTCCCTTTGCCATTACCTACGCACTGGCGAACGTGCTGCTGACCTTGCTTGGTCCGCTTGTGATCGCCTTTGCCTGAGCCTCTCGTCTCTCATCGGCCTGCCCATGCGTGGCGGGCTGCCGCTTCGCCAACGCCGCATCCACTGGAACCTGCGATGACTACCAATCCGACGCAAAAATCCAAGGAGCTGGAAGCCCTTGGGCAACTGAGCCCGTTTGAACTGAAGGACGTCCTGATCCAGCTCGCGCAGAGCGATTCGCAACGCATCATGCTCAATGCCGGGCGCGGCAATCCGAATTTTCTGGCATTGGAGCCGCGCCATGGGTTCTTCCAGCTTGGCCTGTTCGCGCTGGAGGAGTCCGAGCGCTCGTTCTCGTACCTGGCCGAGAAGATTGGTGGAATCCCGACCAAGCAAGGTTTTGAGGCCCGCTTTGAAAGCTTTGCACGCCGCAACGCAGAGGTGCCCGGCGTGAAGTTTCTGCATCACGCGGTGTCGTACGTACGCGATCAGCTTGGCCTTTCCGCCGAGGATTTTCTGGCGGAGATGGTAAACGGCATTCTCGGCTGCAACTATCCGGTGCCCGATCGCATGCTGAAGGTCAGTGAGCAGATTGCCGCGCGGTACCTGAAGCAGGAAATGATCGGCAGTGCGCCGTTCGTCGGCCAGTTTGATTTGTTTGCGGTGGAGGGCGGCACGGCCGCGATGACCTACCTCTTCAGTACGCTCAAGGAAAACTTCCTGCTCAATGCCGGCGACAAGATTGCGCTGGGCATGCCGATCTTTACGCCGTACATCGAAATTCCGGAGCTCAATAGCTTTCAGCTTGTCGAGGTCAAGCTCAATGCCGATCCGTTCAATGGCTGGCAATATACCGACGAAGAACTCGACAAGCTGCGTGATCCGAGCGTGAAGGCGTTCTTCCTCGTCAACCCGAGCAACCCGCCGTCAGTCAAGATCTCCAAGGATGGCCTGAAGAAGCTCAAGGCCATCGTGGACGAGCGGCACAAGGCCGGCAACGACCTCATCATCCTCACCGACGACGTGTACGGCACGTTTGCGGACGACTTTGTGTCGCTGTTTGCGGTGGCCCCGTACAACACGATCCTCGTGTATTCGTACTCCAAGTACTTCGGCGCCACGGGCTGGCGGCTGGGTACCATCGCCACGCACGAGAAGAATGTGCTGGACGACAAGCTGGCCGCGTTGCCTGAAGACAAGCGCAAGATCCTGCACCAGCGCTATGCGTCCATCACGACCGAACCCGATCAGCTCAAGTTCATTGATCGCCTGGTGGCGGACAGCCGTACCGTGGCGTTGAACCACACGGCAGGCCTGTCGACGCCGCAACAGGTGCAGATGGCACTGTTCTCGCTGTATGCACTCATGGATCAGCCGGATGCTTACAAGGCCGCGGTCAAGCGCCTCGTGCGCGGGCGCAAGGCTGCCCTGTACCAGGCCATCGGCATCGAGTGCGATGCAGACGAGAATGACGTCGCGTACTACAACATCCTGGATGCCGAAGTGGTGGGCCGAAAGACCTACGGCGAGGCGTTCGTGCAATGGTTCAAGACCAAGACCAAACCGGCGGATGTGCTGTTCCGCCTGGCCAAGGAGAGCGGCGTGGTGCTGCTGCCCGGCAATGGATTTGGTGCACTCAACCCGTCGGTGCGCGTGTCGCTGGCCAACTTGAACGAGCCGGACTACATCCGCATCGGTGCAACGTTGCAGCGCTTGCTGGAGGAATATCACCAGCGCTGGCTGGATGAGGGCGGCAAGTAACGCGTTTGCAGGATCAGGCCGGCACCAACGTGCCGGCCACGCGTGCGCGCTGCAGTGCGGTGGTTTCGTTGCCCGATTCCGCGAAGTCGGCAAAACGACGAACGCAGTCCGCCACCCAGTCGGGCCGGCGTAGCGGCAGCCAATGGCCGGCGTCGATCTCGTGCCGCCAGTAGTGTGATACCCAGGCTTCCACGGCGCGCGTGACGGCGGGGCTCACGTAGCGATCCCGCGTCGGCACGATCAACTGCACGGGGGCATGCGGCGCACGTGCCTGCGGACGAGCCAGTCGCTCGCGAAAATTGGCGCGGTACATCCGAACACCATTGCACGCATCGCGCACCAGCGATGGCCGTTGCTCCGCACCGCGTATGCCTTCCGTCTTGCGCAGCCACCACGGCCACGCGCTCGCCATCCACAGTCGCCACGACCATTCCGGCACCAGCGGCAGGTGGAAAACCCCCACGTACCACGACTGCAGCCGCTGCTTCCACACCGCGCGCTTTGCCGCCCAGGTGCCGGTGTCGAGCTGAGCCCGCATCCAGTGGCCGACGTGGTCCAGGCACGGTCCTGAGATCGACGTGTATGACGCGATGCGCCCGCGCAGGCGGTCGGTCGTCACCGATTCCCAGCTGTGGATGGAGCCCCAGTCATGCCCGACCAGGTGGAAGCGCTCGCCGGGCAGCAGCGCATTGGCGACGGCTGCGAGGTCATCGACGAACTGCGGGATGCGGTAGCCGGTGGTGTCGGCCGGCGCATCGGATAAGCCAGCGCCACGCACATCGAAGGTGATGACGCGACTATGGCGCGCCAGTGCATCGCGCACGCCGTCCCAGACGGAGCTGTCGTCCGGATACCCATGCACGAGAACGATGGCGGGGCGCTGCCGCGCAGCATCATCCCGAGGCTGCGTCAGGCGTGCATGCAAGCGCACGTCGCCTGAGTGCACGACGTGGGACGACCGCCGAATGGATGGAGGAAGACCACGTGTCTGGGGCGAATCCGGATGCGCATCTGAGCGCGAGGGGGCGGCTGGCGTGGGCATCGGCGGGTCTCCATGTCGATCAAAGAGTGACATTGATCGATGGCATGGTAGGGGCCGGTATCACCGTTTGACAATGCGCAACTTCACTGACGTTGCGTGTGCGCACCGCCACAAACGCCATAGATTTCCACGGAAAAGTCCCATAGAATGCGAACGCGAATTGTTCCTATTACCATTAATTGAGCGGCCTGCGTGAGCCGATAGGCCGCCGAGATCAGGGAAATGCAAGAAAAAAAAGAACATGGAGGAGACGGCGCGCGCGCCCGTCTGTTGGCGTGCGTCTCGTGGCGTGCAATGTGGATGGCAACCTGTGCTGCATTGGTGACGGCCTGCGGCGGTGGAGATGGCGGGAGCAGCACCTCAACCGGCACACCGGCCGCCAATGGCCTGTCGCCGATGGCGCAGGTAGGCAAGCAGATCTTTTTTGATCAGGCGCTCTCTGCCTCTGGCAAGCAGTCGTGCGCGTCGTGCCACGATCCGGCTCGCGGGTTTACTGACCCGAACAACCTGGCTGTTTCGTTTGGCGGTCCGAACCATGATCTGCCGGGCCTGCGCAATGCGCCGTCGCTGAACTACGCGTCGTACACGCCCAACTTCAAGATCGATGCGACCGGTAAGGCGTCCGGCGGCTTTTTCCGTGATGGCCGTTCGCCGTCGCTGGCAGACCAGGCGCAGCAGCCGTTCACCAACGAGTTCGAGATGGCCAACGCGTCGAATGACGACGTGGTCAAAATCCTGCTGACGCGACCGTATATCGACCAGTTGACCGCGGTCTTCACCAAGGCTGGCATCCAGGACACCGCAACGGCCATGCAGAGCATCGGCCGGGCGCTTGCGGCGTATCAATCGGAAGACCCGAGCTTCCATACGTTTGATAGCAAGTACGACGCGTACCTCGCCGGCAAGGCCACCCTGACGGATGCCGAGACGCGCGGACTGCTGCTGTTCAACAACCCGACCAAGGGCAACTGCAACGCGTGCCACATCTCGTCGAGAACGGGGACCACGCCCGCGCTGTTCACTGACTTCACCTACGACAACGTCGGCATCCCGCGCAACTGGAGCATTGCCGCCAACCTGGAAGGCACCACGCTGCCTTACGTGCCAAAGAACGGCGCAGCGCTGGGTGACCCGAACTACAGCTACTACGACCTCGGCATCTGTGGCCCACTGCGCACGGACTTCCGCGTGGGTGGCTCGACCTGCGGCAAGTTCAAGGTACCCACGCTGCGCAACATCGCGCTGACCGGGCCGTACTTCCACAACGGCGTGTTCCAGACGCTGGACCAGGTGGTCGCCTGGTATGTCACGCGCGATACCGATCCCGGCCGCTGGTACGTCAAGGTCGACGGTACGCCCGACGTGCCCTACAACGATCTGCCGGTTGCCTTCGATGCCAACGTGAACGTGGCGGAAGTGCCCTACAACCCGACTGTGGCGCCGTCGATGACGAACCAGGAGATGAGCGATCTCGTGCATTTCCTGTGCACGCTCACGGATGGGTTTGATCCGGCCAACCCATCTGCCTACAACGTGCCGGCGCAATGCGGCTCTACCGCGGCAAGCGTGGGCGCGGCCCGTATCCAGACCGTTTCTGCTAGCGGAGCCACGCTGGTCAAGACGGCAATCCACAAATAAATCGATTCAAAGACCAGGGAGCGTCACAGCATGAAACGAACCGCGTTGTCGGCCGCCGCCGCCATTGCGCTGATGGGGGCTGGCGCAGCCAATGCCGCCACCACGGCGCAACTCGAACAGAAACTCGATGCGATGGCCGCGCAAATTGAAGCGCTCAAGGCCGAGCTGAAGGAAGTGAAAGCGCAGAACACGACGCTGGCCACGCAGCAGCAAACGCAGGCCAAGGCCCAGGCGCAGCAAACGGCTGCCCTGCAAGACGTGCAGCAGACCGTGCAGACGGCGCAGCTGGCTTCGACCAAGCCGTCACCGCTGGACAACCTCACGCTGTGGGGCTACGGCGAGGTCTACTACAACCGTCCGACCCGCCGCTCCCAAGACACCACGATGGACTTGGCCCGTGCAGTGTTTGGCATCGGCTACAAGTTCAACGACAAGACGCGCTTCAACTCCGAGTTCGAGGTTGAACATGGCGTCACATCGTCGTCGGACGTAGGCGAGTTCGAAGTCGAGCAGTTCTATATCGACCACAAGCTGACCGACAAGATTGGCCTGAACGCCGGTCTGTTCCTGATCCCGGCGGGCTTCATCAACCGCAATCACGAGCCGACCAACTTCTACGGCGTGAACCGCAATTTTGTGGAAACGCTGATCATCCCGAGCACCTGGCGTGAAGGCGGTCTGGCGTTGTATGGCGATACCGACTTCGGCCTGAACTGGAACGTGGGCCTGACCACGGGTCTGGATCTGGCCAAGTGGAACTTCAACCCGGAGAACCCGCTGTTCACCTCTGCGCTGCAGATGCAGAACAACGCCATCGCCCCGATGCAGCAATCGCACCAGGAGCTGGGGCTGGCCAACGCGAAGAACCTGTCGCAGTACGTGGCGCTCAACTACAGCGGTATTCCGGGCGTGACGCTGGGCGGCTCGGTCTTCACCGGCAAGAGCAGCCGTTCGAGCCTCGAAGCCGCGCTGCCTGAGCAACGCGCCACGCTGTATGAAGCACATGCCCGTTGGACGCCGGGCAAGTGGGATCTGTCTGCTCTGTATGCTCGTGGTACGTTCAGCAACACGGCTGCCGCCAACCAGTTGAACCCGGGCGCAGCCAACCCGATGCCGGCGGCGTTCTACGGCTGGTATGCACAGGCGGCCTACAACGTGTGGCAGAAGGGCGACTACCGCTTTGCGCCGTTCGTCCGCTACGAGCGTTACAACATGGCGGAGAAGTACGAAGGCCTGGTGCCGGGCTTCACGATGCCTTCTGGCTGGCCGTCGCTATCCGACACGGTCTACACCGTGGGCGCGAACTTCTACCTGAACCCGAACGTGGTGTTCAAGATCGACTACCAGCGCTTTGCCAAGAACCGCGATTTCTCGCGCGTGGATCTGGGCTTGGGCGTGTCGTTCTAAGCATCGGCAGATCTGAACATCTGCAGAACCGAAGGAGGCGCAAGCCATGCGTTATCAGCCAGTGCCCATCGTTCTCGTCTGTGCCGCCGCCATCGGCGCGCCGGGCGTGGTCGTCACGAACGCCTTTGCCGCAGACTATATGACTGCGGCCGAGGCCCAGAAATCGATCTTTCCCGATGCCACCAGCTTTGAGCCGGTGGTGCTTGCGCTGTCTGCCGACCAACTTAAACAGTTGGCCGATCGCGCCGGCGGCCCAGCCAAGCCCGGTGTCTGGCGTGTGTGGCAAGCCAGGCAAGGTGATAAGGCGATCGGCTATGTCGTGACCGATGCGGTCATCGGCAAGTTTGAGCTGATCAACTACGCCGTGGGTTTGAATGCGGCGGGCGAGATCACCGGCGTCGAGATCCTCACGTACCGCGAAAGCCACGGCTACGAAGTCCGTAACAAGCCGTGGCGCGCGCAGTTCCTGGGCAAGTCGGCCAAGTCGGCGCTGCGCGTTGGGGATGACATCAACAACATCAGCGGGGCGACGTTGTCGTGCACGCACCTGACCGACGGCATTCGCCGCATTGCGGTGATGGCGCAGCTGGCGCTGGTCAAGGGCTGACGCACGCCATGGCGGCGGTTGTCTGCCGGCGCGCACGGCCATTGCTTGGCACGTTGGTGGATGTGCAGGCTGAAGGACCAGGCGCGCAGGCAGCCGTGGCGGCGGCATTCGATGAGATTGCCGCCGTGCATGCGTTGTTGAGCTTTCACGCGCCACACAGCGAGTTGCAGGTGATCAACCGTGGCGTGCCCGGTGCACGGCTGCTGGTCGATCATCGAACCCTTGCTGTACTGCGCCTTGCCGCCACGCTGTATGACGCGTCGGCGCACGCCTTCGACTGCCGTGTCGGCACACCTGAACAGTTGGCCGACACGCGCTTTCCTATCGCGGTCGACGGCGACGTGCTGTTCAAGCAGACGAAGGCATCGATGGACCTGGGCGGCATCGCCAAGGGCTATGCCGTGGATCGCGCCATCGAAGTGATGCAGGCGCATGAGATCGAACGCGCTGTCGTCAATGCCGGTGGTGACTTGCGCCACGATGGTGTGCGGCCGATGGTGGTGCAGGTGCGTGACCCACGCAACGCGGCGCATGTTGCCATGACGGTGACACTCGATAACGCGGCGCTCGCCAGTTCCACTGCGGGTGGTTTGGGTGCGCATGCAGGCAGCGTGTCACGCATTCACGATGCCCATCGCGCCCATCTGCCTGCGCTTGCCGGAGCGACCGTGCAGGCGCCGACCTGCATGCTGGCCGATGCGCTGACCAAGATCGTGCTTGCCATGGGTGATGCTGCGCAGCCACTGCTGGATCGGTACAGCGCAACGGTGGCCCTATACTCGCCCATTTAGCTCGCCGGATTACCCGGTTGCCCAGTCCGTCATGTCCGCTTCTCCCCGTTTTTCTCATCATCTGCGCGAAAGCGCCTTCCGCCTCAGCCGCCGTCGGCGCTGGATGGTGTATGGCGTGTTTGCCGTGCTGCTGGTGACAGGGCTGGTCTGGCTGGCGCTGCATTTTTTGGATGACGGCAGCGAGGGCGGCATGCTGGCGTTGGCGTGGAGCATGAAGCTGCACGGCGCAGCCGCCATGGCGGGGTTGTATCTGCTCGGCATGCTGTGGGGCCCGCATATCCGCAATGCATGGGTGCGACGGCGCAATCGCGCGGCGGGCGCGGTGTTTGGAGCGCTCACTGCCGTGCTGGTGGTGACGGGCTATGCGCTGTACTACGTCAACGGCGAACTGCCGCGCCAGAGTGCAGAGATCCTGCACTGGGTGGCCGGCGTGGTGGTGTGCATCGCCTTGTGGGTACACATCGTGATCGGGCGGCGCAAGCGCCGTGCGTTGGCGACCTTCCAGATGTGAGGGTCAGGCGGGCAACTCCGGCCCGTCTTGCAACAGCGGGTTGGCCGCTGCGAATTCAGCCAGATGCTCCAGCAGTGCGCGCACCTTGCGCGGCAATTGCTGCTGTGGCCACACCGCATAGATGGTGCGCTGTGGCGTGCGCCATTCAGGCAGCACGCGTACCAGCCGGCCTGCTTCCAACGCAGCATGGCACAGCGTGCGCGGGCAATACAGCAGACCCTGTCCTGCCTCTGCCAGCGACGCCGCCAACTCGATATCGTTCACATCGCATTGCCCTTGCGGCTGCATCTCGATGGTCTCCTTGCCATCGGGTGAGGTGAAGCGCCAAGTGGAAATGGGGGACGCCACCAGCAGCCGATGCGCCTCCAGTTCGTGCGGATGCGCTGGCACGCCGTGCTCGGCCAGATACGTGGGCGAGGCCACCAGCACAATGCCGATCACCCCCAGCCGGCGTTGCCGCAGCTTGGGGTCGTCCTGTTGGCCGACGCGGATGGCTAGGTCCGCGCCGTGCCGCCAGACATCTTCATTGCGGTTGCTCAGCGACAGCTCCAGGCGGATCTCCGGCCATGCCGCCATGAAGCTCGCATAAGCCGGCCCCAGCAGCCCGCGTGACAGATTCAGCGGCGCCAGTACGCGCAGGGTGCCTTTGACCTGGTTGAGGTCGTCGTCGAGCGTTGCCGTGGCTTGTGTGAGTGCGGTCAGCAATGGGCGGCACTGCTCGTAGTAGAGCAGGCCCTCCGGTGTGGGCTTCAGGCTGCGGGCGCTGCGCAGCAGGAGCTGGCAGCCGAGGGTGGCCTCCAGCTTCTGAAGGCGCCGCGTGAGGGTGGCCGCAGGCAGGTTGGCGTGGCGCGCCGCGGCCTGCAGGCTGCCGTGGTCCACGATGGAAACGAATAGGGCGAGATCGTCAAACATGATTCCATTTCCGGAATTTAAGTTTTAATAAACGTCTATGGTTTCTTGAAATGCAGTTGTCTAGCATACCGTCAATCACATTTGATGGCTTTGCAAAGGAGAACCGCCATGTCGATGCCTACTCGCCTTCGTGTCACGTTTGCCTGGCTGATGTCCGGCCTCATGTCGCTCTTGATGACGGGCTGGATTGGTTGGATCAACGCCGGCTTCAGCGCAGACTTTCTCGCTCGCTGGGCGCATGCTTTCGTGCTGGCTTGGCCGGCGGCGTTCACCATCGTGCTGATCGCTGCGCCGACAGTGCAACGTCTGACGCAACGTCTGCTGATGCCGGAAGCGGTTCAGCCCTGAAAAGAAAAAGGCCCGCCAGGAGGGCCAGCGGGCCGGAAGGTTGACAGCAGGAAAGACCGATCAAAATCGGTGTGATACCAAGCTGGCGGCACGCGAAGCCCCGATCGTAATGCCGCCAACCCTATACGCAAGACAGCGCAGACACGGCAACCTTCGGTTGGGCCAGCGGCGCGGATTCCCCAATCACGCCAAGCGCCCACCCTTGCCGCGCGTTGCTGCCAGGCGCGTCTACCTGACACCCGACCGACTCCGCCTTATGCAGCAGCGGAGAGCATCGCCAAGCAGTGGCCGGACTGTAGGGCCTGCGCGCTTTCGCGAAACTTTCGAGGGCCCTTAGGACTTACCCGCATGGGTGCTGTTGCCGCGTGTCCGGGCACGCGCGAACCCTCAGGATCCGCTGGCAAAATGGCCGTCTCACCACACCGACGGCCTACCATGCCTGCACCCGCCGAGCTGCTGATCCGCCCCATCCGCCAGGAAGACTTTGCCGCGTGGAAGCCGCTCTGGGATGGCTACAACGCCTTCTACGGCCGCGCGGGCGACGCCGCCTTGCCTGAGTTCGTTACGCAGACGACGTGGCAGCGTTTCTTTGACGAGCATGAACCCGTGTACGCCATGGTTGCCGAGCGCGATGGCGTGCTGCTGGGCATTGTGCATTTCCTCTTCCACCGCAGCACGACGCAGGTGCAGATGACGTGCTATCTGCAGGATCTGTTCACGGTGGAGGCAGCGCGCGGGCAGGGCGTGGGTCGTGCGCTGATCGAGGCGGTCTACCGCCGTGCAGCGGAGGCGGGTTTGCCGCGTGTTTATTGGCAGACCCATGAGACCAATGTGACCGCCATGCGGCTGTACGACACGATGGCAGAAAAGTCGGGCTTTGTTGTGTATCGAAAATTCCTGTAGCCCGAACAGCGTGAGAGGCGGGCACGCCAATCGTGCGTTCCCGCAAAGCACCGTGCGATCTTGGTATCGGTACGCACAGCAGGTCGGCAGACTGTGTTCACGCCGCGGCAGTGCCATGCCAGCGGCGCAATCGATCGCACAGGAGTGTCCAATGTCTGCCAACGAAGTCCGCCCACCCGTTCCGCCGTTCACGCTGGAGTCGGCTACCCAAAAAGTCCGCCTCGCCGAGGACGGCTGGAACAGCCGCAACCCCGAGAAGGTCGCACTGGCCTATACGCCGGACAGCCAATGGCGCAACCGTGCCGAGTTCGTCACCGGCCGCGAGCAGATCGTCGCCTTCCTCACGCGCAAGTGGCAGAAGGAACTCGACTACCGCCTGATCAAAGAGCTCTGGGCATTCGGCGGCAATCGCATCGGTGTGCGCTTTGCTTACGAATGGCACGACGATTCCGGCAATTGGTATCGCTCGTACGGCAACGAGAATTGGGAGTTTGATGCGCATGGCGTGATGCAGCGCCGCTACGCGTGCATCAACGATGCGCCGATCAGGGAGGCTGACCGCAAGTTCTTCTGGCCACTAGGCCGTCGGCCCGATGATCACGCGGGCTTGTCCGACCTTGGGTTGTAACTCCGTGGTCGACTAGCCGTGCATCCCGTCGAGCGCGCGGCGCCGCCAGATCGACGGGCTGTCACCAGCGAGCCGCTTGAATACGGTTGAGAAATGCGCCTGGCTCTGGAAGCCGACAGACAGCGCAATCTCCACGACGGCCGTCTCGGCCCGCATGAGCAGGACTTGGGCACGCGCAATGCGCCGCTGGAGCAGGTAGTCGTGGGGGCGCACACCCATTGCCGCTCTGAATTGTGCGGCGAAGTGCATGCGCGTGAGGCCCGCGGCGCGCGCGACATCTTCCAGTCGTATCGGCTCACTCAGGTTGGCTTCGATGTAAGTTGTTGCCAGCCTCAAGCGCCACAGTGGCAATGGCGACGGCGCCGGCCGAACACGCAGTGGCGGCGCGGTGCAGCAATCGGCAAGCGTGGCGGTTGATGTGGCGGTCACGAAGTTGGCGTGAGACAGATCTGTCTACATGATTGGGTAGACAGGTCTGTCTGTCAACACCATACTGCGATCATCCCACCTGAAGGCACCGAGATGATCAAGGCTACCGAAACCCTCTCCGCTCGCGAGCGCATCATGGAAACGGCCGAGCGCCTGTTTCTGCAGGAGGGCTTTCGTGCCACCGGTATTGACCGGATCATTGCCGAGTCTGGCGTGGCCAAGATGTCGTTGTACCGGCATTTCCCCTCCAAGAACGACTTGATTGCCGCATTCCTGGATGCGCGGCACGCACGCTGGATGGCGTGGTTCAGAGAAGAAACGGAGGCGCGCCTGGTCAAGCGCCCCGAGTTGGATGTGTTGGCCGACGTGCTGGCAAGCTGGTTCTCAGCCGACACCTATCGCGGCTGCGCCTTCATCAACCTGGTGGCGGAATCTGGTGCAGAGACTGGCGATGCGCAACTGGTGGAGAAGGCCGTGGCGCACAAGGCAGAACTTGGCGCTTATCTGACTGAACTGGCGCGCCGCCTGGACTATCCACGCCCGAAGGCGATCGCCGAAGAGGCGTTGCTGTGCGTGGAGGGGATGATCGTGCGCTATCAGATGACCGGCGACCGTGCGGTCGTCGATGCCGGGCGTCGGTTGCTGGCCCGACTCCGCTAAGGACGGACTCGGCTAAGACCCGCGCCGAGCGCGCCATCCGGCTGATCAGCCGGCTTCAGGCGCACAACTTTTTCACAAAAGCATAGGGTAATCCCGCATCTTCGATTTTGAAGACGCGGTCTATAGTTGCACCTGTGTTCCAGATATTAACAGACGTTTCATAGGTAAAACAACCGAAACGTGATGGAGTCGACAAAAATGCAGCCGCAATTCAACCCAGACCTCGCTCCGTGGGAGCCGATTTCTCCGAACAACGTCGCAGGCAAGGGCCGTGTCGAGCGCCCGGGCCACGTCGCCAATCTGGTGTGGCAGACGCGTGCTGCTGCGCCGACCGCCTATGAAAACCAGCTGGCCGATTCGCTGGAGGCGGCGTTCCTGGGTGGTGCGCAAACGCCGGCCGACATCGTCGCCGTGCTGAACGAGCGCGGCCCACGCAACGCCGCTGGTGGCGAAGTCTGGACGGAAGACACGTTCCTGGCCGAAATGCGCCGCCTGGGCGCCTGATCTCCACACACGATTCGACGCCGTATTGCCCGCAGAGGCAGCCGGCGCAACCCCATCAAGCGAGGCAAGCAATGGAAGGCAACAAGGAAGCGCAGAAGGAAGCGCGCATCAACACGGGTCTGCGCAACTACTGGTATCCGGTGGCGGCATCGTGGAACGTGAAGAACGCGCCAGTGGGCATCACCCGCCTGAGCCAGAACATCGTGCTGTGGCGTGATACTGCCGGTCAGGTACATGCACTGGAAGACCGCTGCCCGCACCGCGGCGCGCGCCTGTCGATGGGCTGGAACCTGGGTGACCACGTGGCCTGCTGGTACCACGGTGTCGAGGTGAACGGCCAGGGCACGGTCACGAGCGTGCCGGCAGTCGATAGCTGCCCCATGGAGGGCAAGACCTGCGTGCGTAGCTACCCGGTGCAGGAACGTGCCGGTGCCATCTTCCTGTGGTTTGGCGACAAGGCTCCGTCGGAATATGACGACGCCGTCGGCACGTTGCGCCTGCCCGAAGAGCTGACCAATGAAGAGCACAGCCACTTCCTCTGCTTCGCGCACTGGAACGTCAACTACCGCTACGCCATCGACAACGTCATGGACCCGATGCACGGTGCGTACCTGCACGCCGTGTCGCACTCCATGGCCAGCGGTGAGAAGAAGGCCGTGATGGAAGTGCTGGAAACGGAGCACGGCATCATGTTCCAGAAGACCGGCCAGCGCGGCGTGAACTTCGATTGGACCGAGTTTGGCGAGACCGGCACGATGTGGCTGCGCCTGTCGATTCCGTATCAGCCGAAGGTTGGCCCGGGTGGCCCGTTCACCATCATCGGCATCACCACACCGGTGGATGAAGAGCATTGCATCGTCTATTTCTGGCGCACGCGCCACGTGCAAGGCTGGGAGCGCGATGTGTGGCGCTTCCTGTACCGCAACCGTCTGGAAGGCCTGCACTGGGACGTGCTCGAGCAGGACCGCGTGGTGCTTGAATCGATGGCACCTGAGGCGCGCGACCACGAGACGCTGTACCAGCACGACATCGGCATCACGCGTATCCGCCGTTTGCTGGCACGCCGCGCTGCCGCCGAACTGGCCGACGCGCCGGTCGCCATGCTCAAGCCCATCGCTTCGGAAGCCCAACATGCCTGAGCGCAATCCAGCCACCGGACTGCTGGCCGGCCGCAAGGTGCTCGTGACGGGCGCGGCACGCGGACTGGGTCTGGCGTTTGCCAAGTCCATCGCCGAAGCCGGTGGCGCGGTCGCGCTGGCTGACATTCTGGGTGAGCGTGTGCAAGAAGAGGCCGCAGCACTGCGTGCGGCTGGCTTCGAAGCTCATGGTTTTGCGCTCGACTTGGGTGACCCCGCTTCGATCCAGGCCTGCGCCGCCGCGGCTGCGCAGGCACTGGGTGGTCTTGACGGCCTCGTCAACAACGCGGCCATCACCAACTCGGGCGGGCGCGATGCCTCGTCCATTGACATCGACACCTGGGACCGCGTGATGAACGTCAACGTGCGCGGCACCTGGTTGATGACGACGGCCTGCCTGCCGGCGCTCAAGGCGTCGGGCCGTGGCGCCATCGTCAACCTGTCGTCGGACACGCCACTGTGGGGCGCCCCGAACCTGCTGGCCTATGTGGCCAGCAAGAGCGCCGTCATCGGCATGACCAAGTCATTGGCGCGCGAATGCGGCGCAGATGGCATCACCGTCAACGCCATCGCCCCGGGCCTGACGCTGGTGGAAGCCACCGAATACGTGCCGGCGCACCGGCATGCGCTGTACCGCGATCAGCGTGCCATCTCGCGCGATCAGGTGCCCGACGATGTCTGCGGCGCCGTGCTGTTCGCGCTGTCCGATCTCTCCCGATTCGTGACGGGCCAGACACTGGCCGTCAACGGCGGTTTTGTCATGCAGTAACGCAGTCACGTAACCAAACACCATTGAGAAGAGGTATTCGATGAGCGATCTCTCCGAACAACAGCAAGTGCAGCGCACGTGGGACCGCCCGGAAGGCGCGTCGTTTGAAGACTGGATGAACAGCCGCGTGGCGCGCTTCGCCACCCGCCGCTACGACTGGGACGCCCTCAAGTTCCAGGCCGACTACGACCCGAAATACCGCCGTGCGCAAATGCGCTACCTCGGCACGGGCGGCACGGGCGTCGCGGCCGACACAAACACGGTGCCGTCTGAACACTTCACGTTTTCGACCATGGTCATCCCGGCTGGCCACGAAGGCCCGCCGCACCTGCACATCGATGTGGAAGAGGTGTTCTTCGTCATCCGCGGCAAGCTCAAGCTGGTCCTGGAGAAGGACGGCGAGCGCTTTGAGACCATCCTGACGGATCGTGATCTGGTCTCGGTGCCGCCGGGCGTGTACCGCGAAGAAATCAACATCGGCGATGAAGATGCGCTGATGTGCGTGATGCTCGGCGCCAAGAAGCCGATCACGCCCACGTACCCGCCCGAGCACCCGCTCGCCAAGATCAAGCGTTGATGCCATGAGCGCGCAGGCTGTCATGTCTTCCCACCCATTCCGCGTTGCCGACGCGCTTGCCGTGCTCGGCGCCGAGTTTGCCGAACACACCGTCGCGATCAACGAGCAAGGCGATCGCATCGGCTACCGGCAATGGGGCGAGCGCGGGCCGGTGGTGGTGCTGTTGCACGGCATCAGCTCCAGCGCCGCATCGTGGCTGCCTTGCGCGCAAGTCCTTTCGCAAACCATGCGTGTGTTCGCGTGGGATGCCCCGGGTTACGGTAACTCCACGCCGCTGGAACAAGCCGAGCCGCGCGCTGCCGACTATGCGGTGCGCTTGCAGGCATGGCTCTCGGTGTTGCAGGTGAAGCCTGGCGCGATCGTCGGGCATTCGCTGGGTGCGCTGATGGCCTCGGCGTATGTGGCCGAAGCGCCGGCAGCGATGCAGGCGAAGTGCCTGTTGCTCCTGAACCCTGCGCAAGGCTACGGCCAACCGGGCCAGGAAGAAAAATCCCGCACGGTGCAGGCACAGCGTCTGGCAACGCTCGGCCAGCTTGGCATTGATGGCATGGCGGAATCGCGCCACGCACATCTGCTGCGCCCGAATGCCTCCGACGAAGAGCGCGCATGGGTGCACTGGAACATGAAGCGCCTGAACGATGGCGGCTATCGCCAGGCCGTGGCGATGCTCAGCGGCGACGACATCGGCGCCTATCTGCGCAAGCGCCCGGCATCGACACCTGCCCGCGTGGCCTGTGGCGATGTTGACGGCATCACGCCGCCGCAAGGCTGTGCAGCCCTGGCTGAGACCTTCGGCCTGCCGTTTGCGCTCGTGCCGTCTGCCGGGCATGCCTCCTATATCGATGCGCCTGATGCCGTTGCTGGCTGGATCGAACAAGCCGTCCTCTCCCATTCCCGAAACGCGTAAGCGCCAACACGTATGAGCAACGACCTCATCTCAGAAGACGTGCAGGAAAAGTACATCGTGCCCGGGCTCGAACGCGGCCTGCGCCTGCTGTGCGAGTTCAGCCACAAAGACCGCGTGCTGTCTGCGCCGGAACTGGCGCGCCGACTTAAGGTGCCGCGCTCGACGGTATTCCGTCTGCTCACCACGCTTGAAGTGATGGGCTTCGTGGAGCGTGTCGACGGTGGCCGTGATTTCCGCCTCGGCATGGCCGTGCTGCGCCTGGGCTTTGAATACCTCGCCTCGCTGGAGTTGACCGAGCTGGGCCGTCCGCTGCTCGACCGCCTGCGCGACGACATCCACTATCCGTGCAACCTCGTGGTGCGCGATGGCCGCTCGATCGTCTACGTGGCGAAATCGGTGGCGCCCACGCCGTTCACGAGCTCCGTCAATGTTGGCACGCGCTTGCCTGCGCATGCCACGGTGCTGGGCCGCGTGCTGTTGGCGGATCTGTCGCTGGCTGAGTTGCGCCAGCTCTATCCGGAGCCACAGCTGGAGGTGTTCTCCGCCAACACGCCACGCACGGTGGAAGAACTGTTCGAAATGGTCCAGCGTGATCGCGAGCACGGCTACGTGCTGCAAGAGGGCTTCTTCGAGGCCAACATCTCCACGATTGCCGCCCCCGTGCTGGACCGCGGCGGCAAGGTGGTGGCCGCGCTCGGCACGACGATCCCGTCACCGCGCATCGAGCCTGCGCAGCTGGATTCGATGATCGACAAGGTGCGCGCCGCCGCCGGTGAGCTGTCGTACCTGCTGGACTACCGCCCCGCCAGCGGCAAGGTCGTCAACCTGTTCCGGGAATGACCATGCCGATGATTGATCTGACAGGCAAGGCTGCCGTGGTGACCGGAGGCTCCTCCGGCATCGGCTTCGCCACCGTTGAACTGCTGCTGGAAGCCGGTGCAGCTGTGGCGCTGTGCGGCCGCAATGCGGAGCGCCTCGCGCAAGCCGAGCAGCGTCTGCGCAGTCGATTCCCGGGCGCCAAGCTGTTTGCCGCAACCTGCGACGTGCTTGATGCAGCGCAGATGGCTGCGTTTGCTGATGCGGTGGAGCAGGAGCTTGGCCCCATCGACATGCTGGTCAACAACGCCGGCCAGGGCCGCGTCTCGACCTTTGCCGATACCGACGATGCCGCGTGGACGCAAGAGCTGCATCTCAAGTTCTTTTCCGTCATCCACCCGACGCGCGCGCTCATGCCGCAACTGGAGCGCTCGGAGCACGGCGCCATCGTCTGTGTGAATTCGCTCCTGGCGCAGCAGCCCGAGCCCCACATGGTGGCCACGTCGGCCGCGCGTGCGGGGGTGCTCAACCTGGTGCGCTCGATGGCCACCGAGTTCGCGCCGAAGGGCGTGCGCGTCAACGGCATTCTGATCGGGCTGGTCGAGTCGGGCCAGTGGCGCCGCCGCTTCGAAGCACGCGCTGAAGAAGATCGTCATCTCGACTGGGCCGCGTGGACGCGCCGCCTGGCCGCGCAAAAACATATTCCCCTTGGCCGCCTGGGCCTGCCCGAAGAAGCAGCCCGCGCCATTCTGTTCCTTGCCTCGCCGTTGTCTTCGTACACCACGGGCAGCCACATCGATATCTCCGGAGGACACTCCCGTCATGCTTAAACGACAACAACAGGAACAACAACTGGTTACGGTGGGCTGCGCCATTGCAGCCTTCCTGGAAGCCTGCGAGGTCAAGGCCGCCTTTGGTGTGATCTCCATCCACAACATGCCCATCCTCGACGCGATGGGCGAGCGCGGCAAGATCCGCTTCATTCCGGCACGCGGTGAAGCCGGCGGCACCAACATGGCCGACGCGTATGCCCGCACTACGGGTGGCCTGGGCGTGTGCCTGACCAGCACTGGCACGGCTGCCGGCAATGCAGCAGGCGCGATGGTCGAAGCGCTGACCGCAGGTACGCCGCTGCTGCATATCACCGGCCAGATCGAAACGCCTTACTTGGACCAGAGCCTCGCCTACATCCACGAGGCACCGGATCAGCTCACGATGCTCAAGGCCGTCTCCAAGGCTGCCTTCCGCATCCGCAGCGCGGACACCGCCATCAGCACGATCAAGCTGGCCGTGCAGACCGCACTGACCGCTCCGACCGGCCCGGTGAGCGTGGAGATTCCCATCGACATCCAGGCCGCGCTGATCCCGATGCCGGACGACCTGCGCCCGCTGCTGGTGCCGCAGCATGTGCCGTCGGCCCACGCGCTGGATGAGCTGGCAGAGCGCCTGTCGCGCGCGCGCCGCCCGATGCTGTGGCTGGGCGGTGGTGCCCGTCATGCCGCCAAGCAGGTCAAGCGCCTGATGGACTTGGGCTTTGGTGTGGTCACCAGCACGCAAGGCCGCGGCATCGTGCCGGAAGACGATCCGCGCTCGCTGGGTGCCTTCAACCTGCACAAGCCGGTCGAAGCGTTCTACCAGACGTGCGATGCGATGGTCGTGGTCGGCTCGCGCCTGCGTGGCAATGAAACGCTCAAGTACGAACTGAAGCTGCCGCGTCCGCTGTACCGCATTGACGCGGATGCTTCGGCCGAAGGCCGTTGCTACGCCAGCGACTACTTCGTCTGCGGTGATTCGGCCCTCGCGCTGGACGGTCTGGCCGACCGGCTGGAGAAGAAGATGCAGATCGATGCGGCATTTGCCGGCGACCTGCGTGCTGCACATGAGACGGCTGTTGGTGCACTGGTCGATGGTCTCGGCCCGTACTCGAAGCTGGTGGAAGCCCTCCAAGCTGCCGTCGGTCGTGAGTTCAACTGGGTGCGCGATGTGACCGTCTCCAACAGCACCTGGGGCAACCGTCACCTGCGTATTTTCGACTCACGTGCGGGCGTGCATGCCCTGGGCGGCGGCATCGGCCAGGGGCTGGCGATGGGCATCGGCGCGGCCATCGGTGCCGCGGCAACCGCATCGGACAAGACCACCTTCTGCCTGGCCGGCGACGGCGGCTTCATCCTGAACCTGGGTGAGCTGGCTACGGCTGTGCAGGAGCGCGCCAACCTCGTCATCGTGCTGATGAACGACAAGGGCTACGGCGTCATCAAGAACATCCAGGACGCGCAGTATGGCGGCCGCCGTCATTACGTGGATCTGCACACGCCGGACTACACGGCGCTCTCGCAATCCCTGCAGTTGCGCCATCGCCGCGTGTCGGATCTGGCCGACGTAGGCGACGCTCTGAAAGAGGCAGCTTCGGGCGAAGGCCCGTTTCTGCTGGAGATCGACATGCTCTCCATCGGCAGCTTCAAGACCATCTTTGCGGGCCCGCCGGTCAACCAGCAGGCCAAGGAAGGCCAGGGCGAACGCGCAGCCGAGCGCACCACGGTGGTGGCGTGAGCCAGCAACTGAGCCAACCCAAGGAGCCGGACATGCTGCATGTATCGATGGTCGGTTGCGGAGCGATCGGGCAGGGCGTGCTGGAGCTGCTCAAGAGCGATCCAGACGTCTGCTTTGATGCCGTGATCGTGCCGGAGCACGCGATGGATAAGGCGCGCGAGGCCATTGCCCCGCTCGCGCCAAACGCCCGCGTAGTCACGCATCTGTCCGCAGATGAGCGCCCCGACCTGCTGGTCGAATGCGCCGGGCACGACGCACTGGAAGAGCACGTGGTGCCGGCGTTGGAGCAGGGCATCGATTGCCTGGTGGTGTCCGTCGGTGCGTTGTCCGAACCGGGCATGGCCGAACGCCTGGAAGCTGCAGCACGGCGTGGCAACGCGCAGATGCAGTTGCTGTCGGGCGCCATCGGTGCCATCGATGCGCTGGCCGCCGCACGCCTTGGCGGGCTGGATGCGGTGGTCTACACCGGCCGCAAGCCCCCGCGCGCCTGGAAGGACACGCCGGCCGATCAGCAGTTCGATCTGGATGCGCTGCGCGAGCCGACCGTGATTTTCGAAGGCAGTGCTCGCGAGGCCGCGCGCCTGTTTCCGAAGAACGCCAATGTGGCGGCCACGCTGTCGCTGGCGGGCCTGGGGCTCGAACACACGCACGTCAAGCTGCTGGCCGATCCGACGGTGGACGAGAACATTCACCACGTCGAGGCGCGCGGCGCTTTTGGCGGCTTCGAGCTGACCATGCGCGGCAAACCGCTGGCAGCCAATCCCAAGACTTCTGCGCTGACGGTGTTCAGCGTGGTGCGTGCGCTGGGCAACCGCGCGCACGCTGTTTCGATCTGAGTGAGGCCACTGCGCCATGACTGTCTCCACCTTGAATCCAACCGCAACTGCTTTGCTGCCGATCTGCATTGCAGGTGAATGGCGCCTCGGCACCGGCGAGCGCTATGTCACGCGGTACCCCGCCACGGGCGAAGTCGTGGCTGAACTCAACGCCGCCAGCGTGGCTGATGTGGAAGAGGCCGTGGCCGGTGCCTACCGAGCCTTCCTCTCCAGTGGCTGGGCGCAGCGCAAGCCGCATGAGCGTGCGGCTGTGCTGTACCGCGTGGCCGAGCTGATCCGCTCGCGCAGCGAAGCCCTGGCCCAGCGCCAGCGCCTGGATAACGGCAAGCCGATCAACGAAACGCGCGCCCTGGTGGCGAGTGCTGCTGCGACGTTCCAATTCTTCGGCGCCGCCTGCGAAACGCTAGAGGAATCGCTGACGCCCGCACGTGGTGACTGCCTGACGATGAGCGTGCACGAGCCCATGGGCGTGGTGGCCGCCATCACACCATGGAATTCACCCATCGCCAGCGAGGCGCAGAAGATGGCGCCCGCGCTGGCAGCCGGCAATGCCGTCGTCGTCAAGCCCGCTGAGGTCACACCGCTGATGGCGCTGGAACTGGCCGCTATCTGCGAAGAAGCTGGCGTGCCCAAGGGCATGATCAGCGTGCTGCCGGGCAAGGGGTCGATCATCGGTGATGCGATCACCAAGCACCCGCTGGTGCGTCGCGTGTCGTTCACGGGCGGCACGAACACCGGCCGCCACATCGCGCACATCGCGGCCGACAAGATGATGCCGGTGTCGCTGGAGCTGGGTGGCAAGTCGCCCACCATGGTGTTTGAAGACGCCGATCTCGACCACGCGGTCAACGGTGTGCTGTACGGCATTTTCAGCTCGTCGGGCGAGTCGTGCATCGCGGGTTCGCGTTTGTTTGTTGCTCGCTCCCTGTATGAGCCGTTCATGGACCGCCTGGCGGCCGCCGCCGCACGCCTGCGTGTCGGCAACCCGGCTGATGAGTCCACGCAAATGGGCCCGCTGATCACCGATCGCCACCGCGACACCATCGAGTCGTACGTGGCAATGGGCGTGGAAGAGGGCGGTCACCTGCGCACCGGCGGCCTGCGCCCGGAAATCACCGGCTGCGAGTCGGGCTACTTCTACACGCCCACCATCATCGAAGGCCTGACCAATAGCGCGCGCATCTGCCAAGAAGAGATCTTCGGCCCGGTGCTAGTCGCCATGCCGTTTGACGATGAGGAGGAACTCATCGAGCAAGCCAACGACAGCGTCTACGCATTGGCCGCCGGCATCTGGACGCGCGACTACAAGCGCGCCTGGCGCATCGGCCGTGCGGTGCAGGCCGGCAACGTGTGGATTAACACGTACAAACAGTTCTCGATCTCGACGCCGTTCGGTGGCTGGCGCGACAGCGGCCTGGGCCGCGAGAAGGGCCGCCTGGGCATCCTGCAGTACATGGAGCAGAAGAGCCTCTACTGGGGCCTGAACGAACAACCGCTGGCCTGGGCCAATTGAAGCCTTGAAGCCAAGGCAGGTGTGAGGAGACAAAAGAATGAAATCGCATCAACGCAACGCGCAAAGGAGCTCGCAATGAACTCAAGTGCGCAACGCTGGTTTGGCGTGGTCGTGTTGTTCCTGGTCGTCGCCATTTCGTATATCGACCGCATCAATATTGCGGTGCTGATCACGCAGCATGATTTTCTGCAGCATGTGGGTCTTGCTGCGAGCGACCGCAGCGGCCAAGGGCTGCTGGCGACGGCGTTCATGGCAGGCTATGGCTTGTCGGCCATTGTGTTCACCCCGTTCTGCGCGGCGCTGTTTGGTGTGCGCCGTAGCCTGATCTATGGGCTGGTGCTGTGGGGTGTCATCACCATGGTTTCGCCCTGGTTCAACAGCTACATGGAGCTGTTGGCATCCCGCTTCGTGCTGGGTTTTGCCGAAGGGCCGCTCTTCTCGCTGGGCGCGTCTTACATCAAGGCCCATTTCGACAGCCGGGAAAGCGGCAAGCCCAATGCGATCTTCAACATGGGCACAGGTGTCGGTTTGGCCGTCGGCTATCCGCTGGTGGGCTACGCCATTGCCAGCGCCGACTGGGAAGCGTCGTTCCATCTGCTCGGCCTCCTTAATCTGCTCTTGGGCATTCCGCTGGTGCTGGCGTTCGTGCGCATGCCGGCTCGCTACGCGGCCATCCCCAAGCCGGAATCGCTGCCGGCCGCGCTGAACACGGTTGGCGAGATGTTTCGCGGCGCCTTCCACACGCGCCATATCCTGACCATGACGGTGCTGACCGCCGCCTTCCTTTCCTACCTGTGGGGCAGCAGTAACTGGTTGCCGACCTACCTGAAGGAAGCGCGTGGCTTTTCCCTGCGCGAGATGGGCTGGATGGCGTCCATGCCGCAGTACGCGGCCGTGCTCGGCGTGCTGTTGGGCGGCCTGCTGCTGGATATCATCCCGCGCCGCCGCATCCCGCTGATCTTTGTGTTTGGCAGCCTGGGCGTGGCGGTGGCAGTGCTGTTGGCCATCAATAGTACCGACCGCTATGCCGCCGCTTACTGGTTGACGGCCGCCAGCCTGTGCTGGGGCCTGCAGAGCCCGGCCATCCCCAGCACCGTGCAATTCAACGCCAAGCCAGAGCACGTTGCGTGCGCGTTTGGCGTCACCAATGGCGTCGGTAGCCTGGTGGCGGGTTTCATGCCAGCCATCATGGGTGTCGTGATCGGGTTGGGGAGCGGCGGTGGCCTTGCCGCGGGTTTCGGCAGCCTGGTGGGTACCCAATTGATCGTGCTGCTGTGTGGCCTGGCCTTGCTGCGCAATGGTGAGGCGGCCACGCGTGCTGTCCCGGGCGCGGCGCACTGACAACCCGCAATGAATCACCGCGCTCGCCGGCCACCCAAGGCCACGCGGCGCAAAGCAGGAGATGAAGATGAATACCATTCGAGGCATCGACGAAATCGTCTACGGTGCCGACGACCTTGCCGCCTGTCAGCAGTTCTTCCAGGATTGGGGGCTCACGCTGAAGGCAGAAGACGCCAGCGGTTTGCTGTTCGAAACGCTCAACGGCTGCCGCGTACGCGTCAAGCGCAGCGACGATGCAACGCTGCCGCCCGCCATGGAAGCCGGCCCAACACTACGTGAGGTGATCTGGGGCGCGGATTCGCAAGCCGTACTGGATCGCCTGGCCGACAAGCTGGCGGACCAGCCCGGCTACGTCAACGCCGATGGCCGCGTTGGTTGCACCGACCCGAACGGTCTGGCCGTGCGCGTGCAGCTGACCGCCAAGCGCGATGTCGAGGTGCAATGCGCCGCCATGAACACCTGGACGGACAAGCCGCGCTTGAACCAGCCCAGCCCAATCTACGAACGCGCCACGCCCATCGAAGTGGGCCACGTGGTGTTCTTCGTGAAGGACGTGGCGACCACGGAGCGCTTCTATATCGACAAGCTCGGCTTCGTGCCGTCCGATCACTACCCAGGCCGCGGCGCCTTTCTGCGTTGCGAACCGGAAGGCGGTCACCACGATCTTTTCCTGTTGCAAACACCGCAAGCCAAGAGCGGGCTCAACCATGTGGCTTTCACGGTGCGCGACATCCACGAGGTGTTTGGCGGCGGCATGCACGTCTCGCGTTGTGGCTGGGATACGCAACTCGGCCCGGGTCGTCACCCGATTTCGTCGGCGTACTTCTGGTACTTCAGGAACCCCGCCGGCGGCCTGATCGAGTACTACGCCGATGAAGACCAACTCGACGGCGATTGGCAGCCGCGCGATTTCGAACCCGGCCCGACTGTGTTTGCTGAATGGGCCATCGACGGTGGCATTGACGGCAACACGCGCCGCCAGAAGAACGTCGTTGGCCCGGAAGGCAAGTTCCTCACGGAAAAGCGCTGAAACGTTGCAGAGAGAAGTGCCATGAGTACGAATCCCCCCCTCAACCTGCGCGTGCACGCCATGCGCTACGAAGCCCAGGGCATCGTGAGCGTGGAGCTGCGCGATGTGGACGGCAAGACGCTGCCCGAATATGCACCGGGCGCGCATATCGACCTGCACCTGGGCAATGGTCTGGTGCGCAGCTACTCGCTATGCGGTGCGCCGGAGGTGCGTGACCGCTACGTGGTTGGCGTGCTGCTCGATCGCAATAGCCGCGGCGGCTCGCGCTACGTGCATGAGCAACTGCGTGTGGGCTCGATGCTCAAGATCGGAGGCCCGCGCAACAACTTCGCATTGGATGAAGCCGCGCCGCGTACGGTGCTGGTGGCCGGTGGCATTGGCGTGACGCCCATCGTGTGCATGGCGCGTCGGCTGGCAGAGCGGGGCAAGACCTTCTCGATGCTCTACTGCGCGCGCTCACGCACAGAAGCGGCCTTCGCCGATGAACTGGCGGCCCATGGCGATGCCGTGCGCTTTCACTTCGACGCAGATGCAGGCGGCCCGCCTGATTTGAAGGCGCTGCTCGCAGGGCATCCGGCGGATACGCATTTCTACTGCTGCGGACCCGGCCCGATGCTGCGCGCTTTCGAGGCCGCATGCGAAGCGCTGGGCTACACCAATGTCCACATCGAACGCTTTGCCGCGGATGCGGAAGTGTCGTCGGTGCAGGAGGGTGAGTACACGGTCAAGCTCGCGCGCACCGGCTCGGAGCTGTGCGTGCCCGCCGGCAAGTCGCTGCTCGACGCGCTGCTGGAAGTGGGCGTAGAGGTCGAGTACAGCTGCAAGGAAGGCGTGTGCGGCTCCTGCGAGACCCGCGTGCTGGAGGGCGAACCCGAGCATCGCGACAGCGTGCTCTCCAAGAGCGAGCGTGCCTCCAACCAGACCATGATGGTTTGCGTATCCGGCTGCAAGGGCAAGCGGCTGGTGGTTGATCTTTAAGCAGTTGAGCGCCGGCCTGACCAGCCGCGCGCTCTCCTTTTTTTGCGTTGTCAATTTCTTAAACGTCGTTTCATAGGTGGAACGATTAATAACAGCCTGCCACCAGGCAGGCGATAACAACCGGCAGGGCCCGACACCCTGGCCAACGGAGGAAGCAAGAATGAGGAAGACACTGTGCACGATGGTGGGCGTTGGGGCGGCGATGGGCCTGGCAGGTACCGCAGCCGCGCAGAGCAACGTAACGCTGTATGGCAGCATTGACCAAGGCGTGGCGTACATCAACAACCTGAAGAGCGGCGCGACCAGCGGCTCGGCCCTGCGTATGGACCCGGGTACGATGCAGCCGGATCGCTTCGGCCTGCGTGGCTCGGAAGATCTTGGCGGCGGCACGCAGGCCATCTTCCAGTTGGAATCGGGTTTTCTCGGTGACACCGGCAACAGCGTAGTGGCTGGCAAGCTGTTCAATCGCGCCGCATGGGTTGGTCTGTCGAACGAGCGCCTGGGCAACATCCAGCTCGGCCATCAGGCGGATTTCATGTTCGACTACCTCGGCCGCCTGAGCAACGGCTTCCAGCTCACCAACTTCTACCTGTTCCACCCGGGCAACTTCGACAACCTGGCCAACCAGTTCCAGATCGACAACGCCGTGCGCTATGTCTCGCCCATCTTCGGCGGGCTGCAACTGGGCGGCATGTACGGTTTTGGGGAGGTGCCGGGTTCGCCGTCGAAGAGCCGCAGCTACAGCCTGGGCGCGTACTACAGCAATGGTGGCTTCCGTGCGGCAGCGGCCTACACCGCGTCGAACGACCGCGCGCTGGACATTGCCGGTCGCCTGGGGATTACCAACACGCTGGGTACAACGCTGGTGCCGGGCGTGATGACGCCGATGAGCTCGGTCAAGTCGTTCGGTGCGGGCACGCTGTACCAGTTCAGCAACCTGCCGGTGCAGATCAATGCGGTTTACACGCAGACGCGCATTACGCTGGGTGGCGCTAATGCCCGCTCGCAGAACGTCGATCTGGGCACCGCGTGGCACTACAGCGCCGCTAACACGCTCAACGTGGGCTACACCTTCAGCAAGTACGAAAGCGCGCGCTGGAACCAGTTCAGCGTGGGCAATGTGTATGCGTTTTCCAAGCGCACGCAGGTGTACCTGCAGGGCACGTATCAGCGCGCCTCAGGTGACGCCCAATCGGCGGCGATCAACGGCGTGGGCGTGTCGGCCAACCGCAGCCAGATCGTTGTCAGCACCGGGGTGCATCACTCGTTCTGATGTTGTGACCGAACGTGGCGCTGCGGGCAGACTCGCAGCGCCGTGTTGCTTTGCGTGCGGTCAGGCGACGGTGTGGTCTGCCATCAGCTCAAGCGCCTTTACCATTGCCGAGTGATCCCACGCCTTGCCGCCATTGGCCGCGCATACGCTGAAGAGCTGCTGCGTGCTGGCCGTGTTTGGCAAGGCAATGCCGAGCTTGCGCGCACCTTCAAGCGCCAGGTTCAAGTCTTTCTGGTGCAGCTCGATACGGAAGCCCGGGTCGAATGTGCGCTTGATCATGCGCTCGCCATGCACCTCCAGAATGCGTGATGAGGCAAAGCCGCCCATCAGCGCCTCGCGCACGCGCGCCGGATCTGCTCCAGCCTTGGAGGCAAACAGCAGCGCTTCGCCCACCGCCTCGATGGTCAACGCAACGATGATCTGGTTGGCAACCTTGCACGTTTGCCCGGCACCCGACGCACCCACGTGCGTGATGTTCTTGCCCATCAACGCAAACAGCGGCTTGGCGCGTTCGAACGTGGCTTCCTTGCCGCCGACCATGATGGTGAGCGTGGCATCGCGTGCACCAACTTCACCGCCCGAGACTGGCGCATCCAGGTAGTCGGCCCCCAGTGCTTCGACGCGCTTGGCAAACGCCTGCGTTTCGAGGGGCGAGATCGAACTCATGTCGATGAACAGCTTGCCGGCGGCAAGACCTTGGGCGATGCCGTCTTCACCGAACAGCACGTTCGCCACGTCTGACGTGTCCGGCACCATGGCGATGACGATATCCGCCGCGTGTGCCACAGCGGCGGAATTGGCGACGACCTTCGCCTGCGCACGCAGGTCGTCAGGCACGGAGTGCTTGCCGCTGACCACGAGGGTGTGGCCACCCTTGAGCAGGTTGCGGGCCATGTGCGCGCCCATGATGCCCAGACCGATGAAGCCGACGGTTGCCATGATGTTCTTCTCCCAAGAGGCAATGGATTGAGGCAGACCGCCAGCGTAGATCAGTTTGGGTGCTGCGGTGCATGAACCCTGCGCTTATTGGTCAGGATTGCGTCTCAGTAGTCGTAGATGTGTTCGACCTGCCACGCAGGCTGCCGGGCTACCAGCACGGTGTCCGTCCGTTTCCCCACAGGCTGTAACGGGGGCATGCCGGACTTCATGGAAAGCCGCTTCGACGGCGCGGAAGAGACTCTGGATTTCAGCCATGGCATGCTGACCAAGGCGGGATATGCGCAGTTGCCGGCCGAGCTGCGCAGGTTGCGCGCCAAGCCCGCCACCTTGCATGACGAGGCTGCCGATGCACCGCTTGCCGAGAAGCGCGGTACGGCGTTGTTGCTGGCAATGCGCCTGTGGGAGCCCGATGTGTTCCGCCCCCTGAGGCGAGTGGCGTAGGGCTCGTCAATCGTGCATCACATAGCGGCGACGTGACGCGAAAGATCGCCCTGAGAATAGGCGGCAAGAACCATCATTGCTCGCACAATGGCTTTGCGCTGCCCTCTCATAAGCTGAATCCGTGCCGATAAGACAGCTATCGGAGCACGGCAGAGATGGGAGGGGATATGTCCACCACAGCCACCACAGCCGCCAACTGGATCGTCGTCCTGACATGCGCGTACATGGAGTACAGCACCTGGCGCGGCATGAGCGTTTACCGTCGCACGGTTGGCTATGAGAATGTGGTGTGGTGCTGACTAGCGCACCGCAGGCTTGGGTAGCAGCCTTCGGATTAGATCTCCATGTGCCGAATGACTTGCCAGCAGCACACCGCCCTCGGCCAATTCGAATTCACTGAACTCGAAACCCGGCGCGACCGTGCAGCCAACCAGCGCGTAACCGTGCGCACCGGCCACACGCTCGGCAGCAAACTACCGGCCCGCCGGCACCACCGCCTGGTACACCGCCATCTCGTCCTCGGCCACTTGGCCCAGGCGATGCGTGCGCACCGTACCGTCGTCTTCCAACACATGCACGTCTAATGCATCGCCCGTATGGAAATGCCAGAGCTCGTCCGACTGGATCCGATGCCAGGCGGAATATGCATCATCTGCCAGCAGGTAGTAGATCGCGGTGGCAGCCGCACGTTCGACGGTCTGACCATCAGTGCGGCCGCGTTGGATGCGTTCCTCGCTGCGATAGGTCTCGCGGTAGAAGCCGCCTTCCGGGTGCGGTTCGAGGCCGAGCCGACGGATGAGGTGCAACGCAGCGGGGTGGATTGGCATGATGATGAGGCGTCTTCGGCTCAACCCTTCTGACGCTGGAACGGAAAACGCTGCTGGTTGATGAAGCCGTCAGGCATGTAGTCACCCACCACGCCGTATTTTTCCGGAAATGCCTTCTTCGATTTCACCGCCGTGCCGAACAGGTAGTCGATGAACGCGAAGTGCGCAGCGTAGTTCTTGTCGATGGCTTCGTCTTCTGACGAATGGTGCCAGTGGTGAAAATCCGGTGTCACGAAGATGTACTTCAACGGCCCCCACGGCAGGTGCACGTTGGCATGGTTGAACACAGCCTGGAAGCCCACGATGATGATGTAGACATCAACCACGGCCTTGTCGAAGCCCAGCACGAACAGTGGTCCCAGCACGGCCACCCGCGTAACGATCAATTCAAGAATGTGCTGGCGTGAGCCGGCCAGCCAATCCATCGTCTTCACGCTGTGATGCACGGCATGGAAGCGCCACAGGAGCGGCACCTCGTGATACGCGCGGTGTGTGACGTACTCCATCAGATCGGCCACCAGCATGCACAACAGCAACTGCGGAATGAACCAGATGTGCTGCACCATCTGTTGGAATTCTGCGTGAACCATCCACCCGAACACGCGGTGGATCAGGAAGTTCACCACCAGCAGCACCAGGCCCACAATGAAGTGGTTGACCGCGAAGTGCGCCATGTCTGTCTGCCACTCAGCGCGGAACACCGGCTGCTTCTTATAGAGTGGGAACAGCTTTTCGAGCAGCACGAAGATGGCCGTGGAGCCAAGCAGGTCGAGAATGAACCAGTCCATGCCGATATACGGCGTGTGGTCCGGAAAATCGCCCACCGGCACGCGTGAGCCGCCCAATGCCACTGCAATCACCACGAACACAAACGCCAGGCAGTTCAGGCGGCGGCGGTTATCCAGCACGATATTCGCCAGCGACAAGCCGCCGGAAATCAGCAGCGAGAAAAACAGGATCTGCCGGATCACATCCACGGAGTACGAGCGTCGCAGCTCTGGCGTTGTCAGGTACTGCGGAAAGTGAAATGCCAGCACGCCCAGCAGGCAGAGGAAGCCCAGCACCAGTGCCAGCACGGTGCCGACCATGCCGCGGCCAAAGACCATGCCGCCGCTGGAGTGCAGCAGCGTGTTGGCATCGCGAATCGTGGCGTCAGCCACGCGGACGATGGCGGGATGGTGTTCCTCTTCGGGCAACGGTGCCGAAGGTTTATGGTTGGTATTCATGGACCTGACTCGCGCGTATTGTTTTATTTTGTTTTGATAACAAATGACGTGCCCTATACCGGAAACCCTTTTAGCTTGGATGCCGCTTGTTGCAGCGGATTTTCCGTAGAAGCAACGCCCCGGATGATATACCGGTACGCGATGTAAATCGCACCGGTTCTCTTGCGTCTGGCTGCTGGAATCAAGGCATGGGTTGGACGCGTCAGATGACCTAAATCAAACTGCCGAAGCGGTTGTTAATGCTGCGCGGTTGCCGGAGTTCAATGTTGAACTGCGGGATGGGTGCATCCCCGCGTTCATGAGCAAGGCGATGCCCAAGAGCAACAAGGTGGCCATGCTCGCCATTGCCCGCAGTTGCGCTCTCCGGTGCAGAGCTGGCTGGCTGACCTGCCCCCAAGCAACAAGGCCAGATTGCTCCCGATCAACCCGCGCTGAACAGTGCCGAGTCACCCCGGCCCTGCCAATGCGTTGCGTGCATCTGGATGGTTGGCCCACGAACACATCACTTCTTGCCGTTGCGCGAGTCGCCGTTCTCGTTGGCGTTTTCTTCCATTGGCGTCTTTCACCATGTGGGCTAGCTGCGCTTTGTTGACGGCGGACGACGTGTGCCAAGACACGTTACCGATGTCCTAAGGATTTCAGCATCGCACTTCAGCAATCTACCGATGGCTCGTCGCCGGGTGCCCCATCAATATCGGGCGAACGATTCCCGAAGCGCTGCGGCTGACGGCGGTCCGCGACGGACGCCGGTGCCCGGCAACATAGCCGCGACAACTCGCCAACCAACCGTGATTGACAGTGCCCTTGGCCATCTCGCGATGCAGTTGAACCAGCATTTGCGACGGCGTCTCGTGCTGGCCGAAGACCTGGTCGTGGTCTCGAACCTGCAAGAACCCGGCGGTGGCGTGGTGACATCGGCGAGCAACAAGCTGGTGCTGTTCATCAGCGGTGTTGAGCGCGACACCGCGGCGCATCGCACGGGCGGGGGCGGCAGCGAGCAACGCACGCAACTGCGCGGCGCGGAGCCGCTGTTCCTGAACTTGCTGGTGATCTGCGCGGCGACCTTCAGCGGACAGAGCTATCCCGAAGCACTGCGTTTTCTGTCCGATGCCATCGCGTACTTCCAGGCGCGGCCGGTATTCGACCATCAGAACTCGCCGGGCCTGGACCCGCGCATCGATCGGCTGGTCCTGAACATCGAGAACCTGAGCAATAGCGAGATGCACAGTTTGTGGAGCATTCATGGCGGCCGTTACTTGCCATCGGTGTTGTACCGGGTGCGGCTGGTCTGCCTGGGTGACGACGCGCCGAGCCGCCGGGAAACGCTGGTCAGCCAGCCCGATATCGATGCCCAGAGGGCGGTGCGATGACAGCGGCCAGCCAACCCGGCACCACCCGCGAGACGATGCCTGGATACCGCACGCTTGCAAGCCTGACCGTGCGTCATCCGTACTTCGCGCCGGGCCGGCCCGATGCGCTGCATCTGCGGGCGGAGCCGGCCGCAGCGGCGCTGATGGCCCGCTTTGACTTGCATCTGCGTGGCGATGCGCGTCATGCCGTCATGCTCGCGCCGGAGCGCCAGTTGGCGGGGCTGTGGAGCGAACGCGATGCTTGGCTGACTGATGGCCTGGTGCTGGCGCTGCATTCGTCCGATCCGCAGTGGGCTTGCTACACGGATGTGCGCATGCTCGCCGCCGGTGGCACGTTCCGGCCGTCGCCCGAGCAGGTGGGCCAGTTGCGCCAAGACGCGGCGAGCGAGGCGGGCGGCAGGGCCGGCGTGCTGGCGCGGTTGCAACTGCCGCTCGCGCCGTCGGGCTGCGACAGTCTTGCGGCGTGGATAGGGGCGACCGCCGAATCCTGGACGCTGGAGTTGCCGGTACGTGCCACGACTTGGAAATACCTTCTGCTCGGCGACTGGGCGGACGACGTACGCCTTGTCGATCTGGGCGACGCCGTCGCGTTTGGCGAGCCGGCGCGCGAGACGCTGCCGGACGGACGCGAAGCGATCACGATCCGCTCGCTCGCGCCGATTGCGCTGCAGGAGCGTCCGCCACACCGGTTCCAGTTGCGCCGCGGAACAGGCAACGCCGAGCGCGTGCTGATGACACGCATGCCAATGGCCGCGCCTGACGGACTACGACGTGAAGTCGTTGACGGTGCGCCGTGCGATGTATCGGAGATCTTTGTCAGTCGGTAACCATTTCATCGGGAGCTTGCAATGGGTGCAATGAAGACGCCAGGCGTCTATATCGTGGAGAAGAATGCCTTCCCCAACTCCGTGGTGGAGGTGGCGACGGCAGTGCCTGCTTTTATCGGCCATACGGAGATCGCGGACAACCGCAACAAGCCGCTCGCCATGAAGCCATGGCGCATCAGTTCGATGGCCGAATACCACCAGTACTTCGGCTATGCGCCGTTTCCGCGTTTCAATATCGCGGAGAAGACCGATCCGTCGGCGATTGCCGCGTTTCGTGTGGCAGGCAAGGACTACGTGCTGCAAATGCCGGACGGCAAGGACGGCGGGGGCTACCTGCTGTACTCGGCGTTGCGCCACTTCTTCCAGAACGGCGGCGGGCCGTGCTACATCGTCTCGGTCGGCAGCTACACCGATGACCTGGATGTCCAGAAGTTCAAGGACGGCATCGGAGAGCTGCTCAAGGAGCAGGAGCCGACGATGCTGGTGGTACCGGAGGCGGTGAAGTTCAAGGCCGAGGTTTGTAACGACCTGCAGCAGGAAATGCTCGCGCACTGTGGTGACAAGATGCGCAACCGCGTTTCGATTCTCGACATCTGGGGCGGCGACAAGCCGCGCAACGACCCGGGCGGCGATCCCATAGTCAACTTCCGCAACGCGCTCGGCATCAACTATCTCGACTTCGCGTCGGCCTATTACCCGTGGCTTAACACCACCGTGGTTGGCGACAAGGACATCAGCTACGAGAACATCGCCAACACCGATGTGCTGATGCCGCTGCTGCGCGCAGACCTCGATCTGCCCGATACGCTGCCGGACGATGCACCGCAGAAGACGAAGGACACCTTTGGTGCTGTCGCCGATATTGCGAAGGACTGGACCACAGTCAAGGACAAGGACGGTCAGCCGCTGTCAAAGGACGCCATCCTCAGCAACAAGGCGCTGCTGAACAAGACGCTGGTGTCGATCAGCCCACTGTTCAATACGGTGCTGGGCGAGATCAAGTACCAACTGAACCTGCTGCCGCCCAGCGCGGCGATGGCCGGCATCTACACGATGGTCGACAACTCGCGCGGCGTCTGGAAGGCGCCGGCCAACGTGAGCCTCGCTGGCGTGGTCTCGCCGTCCGTCAGCATCTCAGCGGAGGATCAGGAAGACCTGAACGTGACGACGCAGGGCAAGTCGATCAACGCGATCCGCAGCTTTATCGGTGAAGGCGTTCTGGTCTGGGGTGCGCGCACGCTGGACGGCAACAGCCTTGACTGGCGCTATATCAACGTACGCCGCACGATGATCATGATCGAAGAATCGTGCCGCCTTGCCGCCAAGGCGCTGGTGTTCGAGCCCAACGTTGCCAATACGTGGGTCACGATCAAAAGCATGATCCAGAACTTCCTCACCAGCATCTGGAAGCGCGGCGGCCTGGCCGGTGCGGTGCCGGACGACGCATTTAGCGTGCACGTCGGGCTTGGCGAGACGATGACGCCCGATGACATCCTCGAGGGCATCTTGCGCGTGACCGTGCTGGTGGCGATGGTTCGGCCGGCCGAGTTCATCGAGATCACGTTCCAGCAACAGATGCAGAAGTCCTGATGGGGCAGCGTTCCCGGCCCGATAACCTGATTGCGTAAACAAGGAGATCGTCATGGCAGACGATGGTTCGGCACAGTCGAAGAATGTATGGCCCATTCCCAAGTTCCACTTCCAGGTGAAGTGGGACTCCACGGTGATGTCGTTCGAGGAGGTTTCGGGACTGGACGTGGAGGCGCAGCAAATCGAGTACCGCAGCGGCGACAACCCGGTGTTTTCCACCGTCAAGATGCCCGGGCTCAAGAAGTACGGCAACGTGACCATGAAGAAGGGCGTGTTCAAGGCCGACAACAAGTTCTGGGACTGGTTCAACCAGATCAAGATGAACACGATCAAGCGCGTGCCGATCACCATCAGCCTGCTTGATGAGTCGGGTAGCCCAACGATGGTCTGGACGCTCGCCAATGCGTGGCCGGCCAAGATCACCGGTACGGACCTGAAGGCGCAGGGCAACGAAGTGGCGGTCGAGACCATCGAGATCGCCCACGAAGGCCTGACGATCGCCAACAGCTGAGGCCCCGACGCGGGTTCGCACGCATGCGGAAATCGACGCACTATGGCACTGGCAGCAGTACCGACTTCATGCCGGTGTCGTTCTCGTTCGTGGTCGGGTTCAGCAACATCGCCACCGGTGTGGATGCCTCGTTTCAGGAGGTCTCCGGCATGGACCAAGTCATGGAGACCGAAGACGTGCAGTGCGGTGGCGAGAATCGCTTCATCTACAAGCTGCCCAAGGGCATCCGCCAGGAGAAGCTGGTGCTCAAACGCGGCGTGGCCGACATCCGCTCGCCGTTGATGCGCTGGTGCAAGGCCGTGATGAGCGGCGGGCTGGCCCAGCCGGTCACGCCGATGGACGTGAGCGTCTATCTGCTGGATGAGGAGGGCGACAAGATCCGTGGCTGGACGTTCCAGTCGGCGTATCCGGTGCGCTGGGGCGTTGACGAGTTCAACGCGACGAAGAACAACGTGGTAATCGAGACGATCGAGATGGCCTATCTCAACTGCGTCCGGGAGCTGTGAGCGATGACGATCGAAGTCCGCCAGATGGTGATCCGCTCGGAGTTGGACGAGGCCCAGAGCAAGGACCAGCAAACGCCGAAACAGGAGTCTTGCTGCGTTGACGACGAGAAGGCGGCCGCCGGCCACCGTGCGCAGCGCGCGCAGCTGCGGCAACTGCACGCGCAGCTCGATCGGCTTCGGGAGCGCTAGATGCCGCTGTCTGGCGCCGACCTCACGCCCCTGAAGATATCTGCCTGCCAGGACGAGAAAGGGCGCATTTCGCCCGTTCCTGGTAAGTCGATCTCGTTGCAGATCAACCCGTCGCAGTTCAAGCATGAGCGCAGCACGTGCTTCACGCAGGAGAAGCCACTGGGTGACACCGGCTCGGGCCGCCAGTACAGCCACATGCAGCCGGGCAAGCTGTCCTTCTCGGCCATATTCGACGGCACGGGTGTGATCCCGCGCCCGACCGGTGTGCCACAGCAGGAGGTGGAGGAGCAGTTGGCGTCGTTGGCCAAGGTCATCTACGAGTACAAGGGCGTATCGCACCAACCGAGCATCGTGCAGATCCTCTGGGGTCAGCTCATCTTCACTGGACGCCTGACGAGCTTCACAACCGACTACACGCTGTTCCGCCCGAGCGGCATTCCGTTGCGCGCCACCGCTGCGCTCGCTTTTGATTCGTACCGGAGCAGCAAGGAGGCCCAGCTGGAGGCGGACGCCAGCTCGCCCGACTTGAGCCACGTCGTGACGGTGCGCGCCGGCGACACGCTGCCGCTGCTCTGCGAGCAGATCTACGGTGATGGCCGCTATTACGCCGAGGTCGCGCGCTTCAACGGCTTGCGCCACTTCCGCGCGTTGCCGCCGGGCATGGTGTTGCACTTTCCGCCGCTGGAGTAGCCCATGGCAACGTCACCAACGGTCGACACCGATGGCGTACTGAACGTCACCGTCAACAGCAACGGCAAAGTCCTGAAGAACCTGCCGCTGATGACGGTGACCGTGCGCCGGGCCTTCAACCGCATTCCGTGGGCCGAACTGGTGATCCAGGACGGCGACATGACCACCGGCAAGTTTGAGTATGCGGACACGTCGGCCTTTGAGCCGGGCGCTGTTGTCACCATCTCGGCCGGCTTTGGCAGCGATTCGGCGCAGCTCTTCAGCGGCATCGTCGTGCGCTACGGCATCAGGATCGAGGGGCAGAATGAATCGCGCCTCGTCGTTGAGTGCCGCGACAAGACCACCCGGATGACCATCGGCCGCAACAACGCCAACTACGTCCAGCAGAAGGACAGCGACATCCTGTCGGCGCTGATTGGCACACATGGGCTGACGGCAAACGTGGCGAGCACGACGCAGCAGCACGACGAGCTTGTGCAGTACTACTGCAGCGATTGGGATTTCCTGCTCGCGCGCGCCGAGGTCAACGGCATGCTCGTCAATGTGGATGCGGGCACCGTGAACGTGCAATCGCCAACGGCGGATGGCGATGCCGTGGTGACGGTCACCTGGGGCAGCAATCTGTACGAATTCGACGCAGAGATCGACGCGCGCCAGCAGTTCAAGTCGGCGCAGGCCGTGGCGTGGGATCCCGCACAGCAGCAGGTTGTGGTGGGTGAGGCTGCGGCGCCGGGCACGCTCAATGCGCAAGGCAACCTGAAGCCGGCGGCGCTGGCGGCTGTGGCAGGCCCAGATGTAATGCGGTTGCAGACGGCCACCACGCAGGAACAGTCCACGTTGACCACCTGGGCAAAGGCCTTGCAGTTGAAAGCGACGCTGGCACGCATTCGCGGCCGGTTACGCTGCCAGGGCAACGCCCTTGTGGTGCCGGGCGCGCTGGTTGCGGCCAGCGGGGTGGGCTTACGTTTTCAGGGCAACGTGTTCGTCAGCGCCGTCGAGCATACGATGGCCGGCGGCCAGTGGTTTGCCGATGTCGAATTCGGGCTGGACCCGCGCTGGCACATGATGCGCGACGACGTGGCGGCACCGCTGGCGTCTGGTCTTCTGCCCGGCGTGGGCGGGCTGCAGATCGGCGTTGTGAAGAAGCTCGACGGCGATCCACAGAACGCGCAGCGTATCCAGGTGGCACTGCCGGTGATGCAGGCGCAGACCGAGGGCCTCTGGGCACGGCTCGTGCAGGGCTACGCGTCCAATACCTTCGGCATGTTCTTCCTTCCCGAAGTGGGCGATGAGGTCATCGTTGGCTACCTGAACGACGATCCCAGCCACCCGGTCGTGCTTGGCTCGCTCTATAGCGCCGGGCACACACCGCCTTACGCGATTGCGGCGGAGAACGACACCAAGGCGATTGTCACGCGGGCACAACACAAGATCGAGTTCAACGAGAAAGACAAGATCGTGACCATCACCACACCCGGCAACAACAAGGTGGTGCTCGACGACAAAGACAAGTCGATCCTCGTCCAGGACCAGAACGGCAACAGCATGAAGTTGTCGGGCAGCGGCATCGCACTCGACAGCCCCTACGACATCACGGCCAACGCGAAGGGAAACATCCAGCTCAAGGCCGCGGCGTCGATCGAAATCTCTGCGCAGGTCGACATCAAGGCCAGCGCCATCAACATTGGCTGCGAGGCCCAGGCCGGCTTTACCGGCAAGGGTGCCGCCACTGCCGAGCTGTCTGCGTCCGGGCAGACGACGGTCCGGGGCGGTGTGGTCATGATCAACTAGATCAACTAGGAGTGCCATTCGATGCCCCCCGCTGCGCGCTTGACTGACATGCACACGTGCCCGATGCAGACACCAGGGTTGCCGCCTGTGCCGCACGTTGGTGGTCCGGTGGTGGGCCCCGGCGTGCCTACCGTGCTGATTGGCAGCCTGCCCGCAGCCGTGGTCGGTGATAACGCGGTCTGCGTCGGGCCGCCCGACGTGATCGTGCAGGGCTCCAGCACGGTGCTGATCGGTGGTCGACCAGCCGCACGCGTGGGCGATGCCACCGCGCACGGCGGTAGCGTGGTCATGGGCCTGCCCACGGTATTGATCGGGGGATGACGATGCGTTCCAGCCCGTTCCTTGGCCGCGGCTGGCAGTTTCCGCTGCGCTTCGACCCGCGCAGTGGGCAGACCGGCATGGTGGCCGGCGTGGAAGACATCGAAGAGAGCCTACGCATCCTGTTTGGCACCAACCCCGGCGAGCGCGTGATGTTGCCGGCCTACGGATGTGCCCTGCGCCGTGTCGTGTTCGATACGCTCTCCGAGAGCACGGTGACTGAACTCAAGGAGATGATCCGCAAGGCGATCTTGTTTTTCGAGCCGCGCATCCTGGTCGAGCGTATCGACACGGCGTTGATTGATCCCCTTGAGGGCCGTCTCGACATCCGGATCGACTACATCGTGCGGACCACCAATACGCGCCACAACCTCGTCTATCCCCTCTACCTCGACCAGGCCACCCAGCCGGTTGACGGCTACTGAGCAAACGGGGCGGCATGGGATACGGTACGCGACAAGACCAGCGGTTGGCCGATGCACTGCGGCCCGGCTATGTGCTGCCGGACGAACTGAGTCTTGCGCAGCGGTTGGCGCTGACACTGGCGCAGGCGGGCGACCTGCGCTTCAGCGAAGGCGGTGAGCAGGGCACAGGCGGCCACTGGGACAACGTGCTGCGTCGCGACGAGGCCATCGTGCTGGCCGAGCTTGCCGCGTTTCCGCTGGAACGGCTGCAGCAGGAGTTTCTCGCCGCGCTCGAGCGCGAAGGTGAGGCCGCGCTGTGGCAACGGGTCTGGCGGCTCGTGCGCAGTTTTGACGGGTGGTGCCAGCAACTGAGCGACGCGGGGCCGGAGGCTGCGCGCGCGTTGGGCCAGGCGTTGCTCACGCAACTGGAGCAAGGGCTGGCCGGGATGCTTGCACCCGGTGTACGGGCGTTCGGCCATGGCGGCGGTACGCTGCATCCGGCCTGGGCCCGGTACACGGCGGAAGCGGCCGGCGTGCAGGATCTGCCGTCCGGCAACGCGCCAGTGCGCCGCCAATGGTTGCGGCGCAGCTGGCTCGCGCTGACGTTGGCAATCGAGAAGTTGCAGCCACTGGCGAGGGCGGCGCTCGACGAGAGTCTGAAAAGCGGTCGTCATGATCCGGCGATGGGTCTGTTGCTGGCGGCGCATGCGCTGGTCCAGTACAGTCGTGCGCCGCTCAACCGCTTTCCCGAGCGGCTGATCGACTTCTACTACCGTGATGTGCTGCGGCTGCAGCCGCGCGCCGCATCGCCCGATCGCGTGTTCCTTCTGTTGGAGCGTGAGCCGCGCTTTGACGGGGCGGTGCAGATCGAGACGGGCACACAGTTTGTCGGCGGTAAGGATGACGCAGGCCGTCCGATCGCGTTTGCGGCGGACGGCCCGCTGGAGGTGACCGACACGCGCGTGGCGGCGCTCTATACGCTGCGCGTGGAGCGCAATCCGCTGATCTCGCCCGAGCGCGAGTTTGAGTACGCGACAAGCGTGAAGGTCGAGAAGCTGCCGCTGCAAGCGCCGGAAGCCGCCTATGCGGCGCGCCCCGCATGGTGGCCGCTGCTTGGTGGCCGCGCGCGCGGATCGGCCTCGCACGCGCAGGATGCCCAACTTGGCATCGCGCTGGCGTCACCGCTGCTGCGGCTGAAGGAGGGGCGGCGCGAGGTGCGCATCCGCATGCAGTTCGCGCACCCATCCGACGACGATGGCTGGCTGCAGAACGCGCTGCGTACGCCAGCCAGTGCGCGCACGCCGGAGTGGCTGGCGCAGGTCTATGCGCGCTACGCGGCATTCGAAGCGCAGCACTTCCCGCCGCGCCCGCGCTCAGGGTCGGTTGCGTCGGCGCCCGATGCCGCTGCGCTGGCGCAGGCCGCATGGCAGCGTTCCCCCGAGTTCGAGGCGGATGTGCAGTTGAGCTTCCTGCTGGCGGCCTGCCTTGCCTGCGATAACGCCGCTGTGTTTGCTGAACGCCTGGGTCGCCTGTTCGCGGTTTGGTTGGTGGCGGGCGAGGAAGCACTGCGCGCGGTGGATATTGCTGCGCTGCGCGCGCATGCGGCCACATTGCCCGGACAAGGCGCCGGCCGCCGGGTCGAGATCGACGACCCGCTGGTACTGATCTATCCGCCACGCAATCATGACGAGGCGGCGGCGCTGCCGGATCGTGCGTTGATCTTCGGGCGTGTCTTCGCGGGTGTGTGGGAGGCGCGGCTTAGCACGCAGGAGGGTTGGCTGACGGTCGACAAGGTGTTCATATGCCGGCGGTCGCCAGCCGGCGGCACATCACCGCGCGGCGGCGGCATCGAGTTGGTCGTCAGGCTGGGGCCGGAAGAGCCCGCCGTGGTGCCGTGCGACGCCGCGGTGCACGGCGCGCAATGGCCCGCGCAGGCCGTGCTGCAGTTGGGGCTGCGGACGCAGACGCGCATGTATGCCTACAGCATGCTGCAGCAGTACCCACTGCTGGAGATCAATCTCTCGGTTTTCGTGCATGACCTGCGCGACGTGGTGCTCTACAACCAGCTTGGCCGTCTTGATCCGTCCCGGCCGTTCCAACCGTTCGGCCCGATGCCGTCAACGGGAAGCTACCTGATCCTCGGCAGCCCGGAGTTGGCCTGCAAGCCGCTGACAGCGCTGCAGGCGCGCCTGCGTTGGGCTGGCCTGCCGACGCGGCCCGGCGGTTTCACGACGCACTACGCGGGCTACCCGGGTGACTGGCACACAGGCGCATTCCGGTTGCGCGCCCAGGTGCTGGTGGATGGTCAATGGCAGGCGGGCGAGGGCGAGCCTTTGCCGCTGTTCGCGGGCACGGACAACGACATGCATATTGCGGCCGGCCAGCGCCTGCGGTTTCCGGCGACGGAACTGCGCCGCCTGCATCGCGCAACGCCGCCGCGCCCGTCTGGTCAGCCTTTCGTGTTTGGACTGAGCACGCGCAACGGATTCTTCCGTTTCGACCTGGCCGAGCCGGAAGGCGCCTTTGGCCACGCAGCGTATCCGACGCTGCTTGCCGCCGCGCTGACCCGCAACGCGCGGCTCAAGCGTGCCGGTGCTTTGCCGCGCGAGCCCTATACCCCGACGCTGGAAAGCCTGACGGTGAACTACCAGGCCACTCAGGATCTGTTGCTGACGGGCGACGGCGCGTCCGGCGCCGACGGCCTGCGCCAGGGTGTGTATCACCTGAATGCGTTCGGTGTGTTGCCGGTGCAGCGCAATCGTGTCGGCCAGCACCCGACGCTGCTGCCGCGCCATCCGAACGATGGCTGTCTGTATATCGGCCTGTCCGGCGGCGATCCACAGGGCGCGCTGAACCTGTTCTTCCACCTGCGCAAGGAAGAGGCTGCTGAGCGCTGGATCGACGCGCCGCCGGTGCTGCATTGGTCCGTCTGGCGTGAAGACGGCTGGCGGCAATTGGAGCCGCACCAGCAACTGGCCGACAGCACGCAGGGGCTGCTGCGTTCAGGCATTGTGCAACTGAATCTGCCGGCCGGCATGCGCACCGAACGCGGCGCGCTTCCGGAGCCTGCGTACTGGCTGCGCCTGTCTGCCGACTGGGGTTTTGCGCAGTTAGCCGGGCTCTATGGCGTGCACGCAAATGCGATCAGTGCCACGCGCTGCCTGCAGGCAGCGGCTGGTGGCAACGAAGCCGGCAACGAAGCGATGAGCGAGCCGCTGCCGCCCGGCGTGATTCAGGCGCCGGCGCGGAGCGTGCCGGGGCTGCGCCGCGTGCTGCAGGTGGGGCCGTCCGAAGGTGGCCGCCCCGCCGACCCGCCCGAGGCGCTGCGCCTGCGCGGCGCCGAACGGCTGCGCCACAAAGCGCGTGCCATCACCACGTGGGACTACGAACGCCTGCTGCTTGATGCCTTCCCGGCCGTCTACAAAGTCAAGTGTTTTGCACACCATCAGGCCACACTCGGTGACGGCAACGGCCTGCAGCACCGGAGGCTTGCCAGTTTGCCGGGCCACGTGCTGCTGGTGGTCGTGCCGTATCCGCACGCGGGGGAACTGTTCAGCAGTACCGAGGGGCCACGCCTGGATGCCGCTTCGCTTGACGCCATGCGGCGTTACATCCAGGCCTGCGCGCCGCCGGGCGCAAGCGTGCTGGTGCGCAACGCGGCGTATGAGCGCGTGCAGGTGCGCTGTTCGCTGCAGCTTGCTACAGGCAGCCACCCGGGGGCGACGCTGCGACGGCTCAATCAGGCGCTCGTCGAGTACCTGTCGCCGTGGCACACGACGGGTCTGGGCGCGGATTTCAACTGGAGGGTACGCGGCGACGCGCTGGAGGCCTTTCTACGTGCCCAGCCCAGCGTGACGGCTGTCGGGCGGCTATCGCTGCTGCACATCATTCGCAACGACCAGCAGTTCTATGCACTGCACGACACGGCGATGCGTGCCAATGGTGCGGGATCGGAAATGGTACTGCCGGCACAGCCGTGGAGCCTGGTGCTACCGACGCGCCAGCACCTGCTTGAGTTGCAGGACGATTCGCGCATCCTCGCCCCTGTGACGACTGGCATCGACCGGCTCGAGGTGGGCGGGACTTTCATTGTGGGCCGGCCGCAGCCGGACAAACCTGCTGCAGGAACGAGATGACGAGCCGGAGCCGAGAATCCCTCAAGCGCTACTTCCGCGATGGCGCGCTGCCCAATGAGGACCATTTCGCCGACCTGATCGACTCGATGCTCAACATGAGCGACGAGGGCTTTCGCAAGACGGTCGAGCATGGCTTCGAGGTGTACTCGCCGCAGGGGCACGATGCGCTGGTCAGCTTTTTCCGCGAGCAGGAGCCTGAGACACCGGCTTGGCATTTCGAGCTCGGCGGCGCCCGCGATGCGCTGCTGGTGCACGGCCGCACACCACCCAGTGATGCAGCGCAGCCTGGCGCGCCATCGGGTGCGAACACCGGGAGCGCTGCGCCTGCGTTGCTATGCCTGGACCAGGAGCGCCGCGTTGGCATCGGCACCGAGTCGCCGCGGGTGGCGTTGGATGTGGCCGGCGTAGTGCGCAGCAGCGGGCGGCAGGGGGCCCATGCACGTGCAGTGGAAGTGCCGCTGCTCGCCAACGGCAAGTGGCAGGACCTGACGGACGCGCTGGAAGGTTGTCAGGCCTTCGAGGTCGTGGCGGGCGCTGGCCACCGTGGGGAAGGACGTTTTGGGCTGATGCATGCCATCGCAGTCAACACCTACAACCCGACGCTCGGGCTCCTGAACCTGTTCAACCGCAAACGCGGCATCCGGGCCACGCACGGCTACTACAGCCGGCGCTGCGACCGCCTGCTGCTGCGCTGGGATGGCACCAGCGGGCGCAATGCCAGCTATCGCCTGCAAATCCGCACCGGCTGTGACTTTGGTACCGGCGTGCGCATCCAGGCGCAGTTGACGCAGTTGTGGTTCGATCCCCACATGAGTGAGGGGCAGCCATGAACCGGCGGTTGTCCCTCGCGGATGCGTTTGCTGAGCACACCGCCCCGGCTGGCGAGGCCGAGTCGGCATCTATCCCGCGGCTGCTCGATGACCCAGCGCATGGCTTCGTCGACCTGCGCCGACGCGGCATTGCGCTGGCGCAGGCGCTTTCCGGCGAGTTGTGGACCGACTACAACCACCACGACCCCGGCGTTACGCTGCTCGAAGCGCTTTGCTATGCGCTGACCGAATCTGTGTTCGGCGCCGAAGCCGATGTGGCTGACCTGCTGACCGAGGCGGACGGGCGTATCCACTACCGGCGCCACGCACTGCACGGCGCAGAGGAAGCGCTGCCGTGTCGGCCCGGTACGGAGGCAGACTTGTTGCGCTATCTGCTCGATTGCGTGCCCACAGTGCGCCATCTGCGCATGCGGATGCCCGGCGCAGACGGCCGGTGGCACATGGCCCTGCGAGCGCACGCGGGCCAGGAGGCCGCTGCCGCCGACGCGGCGGCACGGGCCTATCGCGCGCAGCGCAACCTCTGTGAAGACCTGGCTGGGGCGCCGCTGGTGCTGCAGCCACGGTGGTGTGCGCTGCGGGTTCATCTGTCCGTGGATGGCACGCGTGACGCAGGCGATATTCTGGTCGAACTCGTCCAGCGCTGTGCTGCACTAATCAGTGGCGCGCCGCCGCGCCAGCCGTTGCGTGCGCGGCTGGACCAGCGTGATGCGCAGGGTCGTGCGCTCGACCCCGCCGGGCAATTCGAGGGGCCGGCTGTGCGCTACGGCTGGATCGATGCCGCCGATCTGCAGCGCGATCCGGCCAGCCAGCTCTACTTCAGCGACCTGGCTCGCGAGCTGAGCGAGATTGCCGGCATCGCCGAGATCAGCACACTGCGGCTCGACCTGCTCGCCACGGAGGATGCTGCTGGTGGTACCGCCGACAGCCTCGCCTGGCATGGCCCGGATTGGGCGCTGCAGTTGCGCTGGCCGGACAGCCACGATGCGCTGGCCGACTGGCAGGTAACGCGGCGCGGCAGCCTGCTGCCGATCGACGAAGCAGCTCTGCTGGCGCGGCTTGCCGACGAACGCATGGCAATGCAATCGGCTGATGTGCCGCGGGCTGCCACCCAGGTGCACCGGGCCGCAGAAGTCCTGCTGGCCCGGCCAATGGGACATTACTTGCCGGATGCGCCGTACTACTCCATCTGGCATCACCTGCCGCCGCTCTATCGGGACATGCATGCCGTGCCGCGGGCGCCGGCTGACGATGCTGCGCGCTTCAGCGCATACCTTGCGCTGCTTGAGCAGTGGATCGCACATGGCGATGCGCAGTCGCTGCACCTGCGGCAACTGTTCAGCCTCGAAGCGAAACCCGTGCAGAGCTACTGGTGGGCACCGCTCGATGCCGCGCAGGCGCCAGCGGGCGCAGTGACGAACAGCGACAACGTACTGGAGCGCCGCTCGCGCGTGCTCGACCTGCTGCTGGCACTGCACGGCGAGAGCTGGGGCCAGCACAGCATCCAGGGCTTTGGCTGCTATTACGACGCGGACCAATGGCAGGCGCACCTGTACGACTGCAAGCGGCGCCTTGCGCAACGCGTTGTGCGCCACACGCGCGATCGTGCCGGCGGCTTCGATTACGGCAAGCCCTCGCTCGGCCGCAAGGGAAACACGGCGCCGTTGCAGGAGCGCGTGAGCCTGCTGCTTGGCTTTGCGCAGGCACACAGTCGACTGCTCAGTGGTGGTCTCGCTGCGTACGGTATGGCGCTGGACGAACAGGCTGGGCCGGGATTGCGCGCGCGGTTGCCCGACGATGCCGAGGCGCTGACGATGTGGGACGCGTCGCGCGCACGCATCCAGGCGCACTACGACGACGATCGAAGCGTAGGGCGCGTGGCGGCACGCCTTGGGCACTACTACACAGGGCTTGACCTGAAGGCATTTCCTGCCGCGTTACTACGATGCGCGGCGTATGCCGAGCGTTACCGCCGCGTGGCTTCTGACGCAGAGCACCCGCTCTGGCTGGGGCCGGACGAGCAAGGCCGCTGGTGGCCGCTGGCGGTGCGCGGCGGGGCGGACGGCGTGCTTGCCCCTGCCATGTACCTGCATGCGTTTGCCTGCCATGTGCAGCGCGAGGCCGAGGGGCTGCATCTCGTCGAGCACATCCTCCTGCGGCCGCAGGGCGAGACCGCTGGAGAGGGCAATAAGGTCAACAAGGCCGACACACTGCCGGAGTTCTACCCGAACAGGATCAGCGTGATCCTGCCTGGCTGGACCGCACGCGGCGCTGACCGCAGCTTTCGCGATCTGGCCGAGGAGACCATCGCACGCAGCTGTCCGGCGCATATCGCGCCGAGGGTGCTGTGGCTCGATACGGCCAGCCTCGCGCGCTTCGAGCAAGCGTTCGAAGCTTGGCTCCACGCCCGCGTGGCACTCGCGCGAGCACCGGCCGGCGCCGATGCGACGGAGCGCGGCAGGCTGGCCGGACATCTCGACGCGTGTGCCGCGACGTTGCGCGGACAACTCCACGACCCAGATGCGCACCATGATGGGGAACGTACATGACGAAGCCTCTCCAGCAAGGTGCCGCCGGCATGCGGCACGCCATCGAAACCCTGCAGTGGAACAGTCGCGGCATGTCGGACCGCGAACACGCGCACGCGCACCAGGCGAGGCTCAGCGCATTCCTGAACGGGCCGGGGCTGCAGACAATCGAGCGGGTGTTCTCGCGACTCTCGCCGCCCGGCGAGGTATGGCAGTTGGACAGCCTAGAGATCGACACCGGACCGATGCAGGCGGATGGCAGCTTCGCACAGTGGTCTGAGGTGCTGGAGCACCAACTGTGGAACACGCTCTGGCGTGCCAGGCACGAACAGGGATGCACGCGGCCGGCTGGCGTGCTGTCTGCAGACGACCACGCGCTCGAGCATTTTCTGTACTACCTCCAGCACGGCCACCTGCCATGGGCACGAAGCACGCTGGCGGGGCGCGAGCTGTCAGCGTGGCTCGCACGGCTGGCGCGGCGCACCGGAGCCGCACTATGGACACGGCTGCGGCAGCTGCAGCCGGCCGACTACGTGGAGGCCCGGCTCAGCCAGATCGCGCCCTGCGAGGGGCTGCAGGCCTTGCTCGCGGTCAGGCACCGTGAACTGGCCGACAGTCTCGACAGTCTCGATGCGCAATTGCTGGCGCCGCTGCAGGCAAGGGGACGCCTCTCGGCCTATCAGGTCCGGCAACTGCGGCAGCGGTGGCGTGTGGCCGGATTTCGCGTGCTGTGGGCAGAGCACGCTGGCACCCTGGGCGCAGACGCGTTGCGCCGGCTGCAGCGCGAGTTGGGGCTTGCGCTGGCGATGCAGTTGGGGCGCGGTGGCTTCGGCGCCTGGCGGCCGCAGGCGGGTGAGGGCAATGAGTTCGGGCAGCGCTTGCTGCTGGGCGTGCTTGATGTGGTGGCATCGCCTTCCGGGCAGCACGGCGATGCAGTCCAAGGTGCGGATGCAATGACGACGATGCCGCGCGGGACGGATGGCAACGGCACGTTGTTGTCATCTGCAGAGCCTTCGCTGTTCTCCTCGGATGCCGCGGGCACTGATCCCTCAACACGATTGGATACGGATTGGCAGCGCATCTGCACGGCACTGGACGGACGCCATCCGCTGGACGCACCGGCGCTCCGCGCACTGCTGCGAGGCATGCGCTTGCATGATGCAGAGCGCGTGCGGGCGCGACTGCGCGTGGAAGGACTGCGCCATCAGTCGCGGCAGGCCTGGTTTGAAAGGCTGGGTGCCGAGACGGTGTGGGAGGTCATGCAGGCGACTGCCGCCAATGTGCGCGTAGTTGGTGAATCACCGGCTGCTGCCGGCGCGAGCTGGGCGGAATCGCTACGGCAGTTCGCGTTGGCGGCGCTGGCCGGTGGAGAGCAGCCGGGCGGTGGGCGGAAGGCGGGCTTGTCGGCGCTGCAGGCGTGGCTTGCCGACTACTGCCTGCGCGAATGGCTGCTCGGCGGTCAGATGCCGCGCGATCCTCGTGGCTGGCGGTTGCTCTGGAGCCGGGCGTTGGCTGAGTGGCGCGGGCAGACGCCAGCCACAGTCATATCGCAAGGCGGGCAAGTGCGCGAACGGCGTGCGGCCAAGACCGGAGCGAGCCGCTTGTCGCAAGGTGAGCACAACGGTATTGGCGCGTACACGATGGAGATTGACGAGGCGGACGATGCTGCCGAAAGGCTACAGCAAACGGTAGGCGGTCAGCAGCGAACCGGCGCCGTGCGGCAGGCGGATCGCACGCCGCCGTCGTCGTTGTCTGCACACGAGATGACGCGGTCCACAAACGACGTCAGCGTCGCTTCGCTAGGTCCCACGCTATCTGAGCGCTATGGGCGGGCCATGCGGGAACTGGCGGCCCAAAGTCGCGCGGTGCCGCCATCGGCACTGTTTGCACGCTGGCGCGCACGCTTGCGCCGCTTTGTCGAGGCGCAGCCGGATGGGCTTGGCGTCGCGCACTTCGCGGCCAGCCGTGACATGTGGCGCAGTGAGCTGGCGGGAGACGGCACGCCAGCGGAGGCGGCACATATGGTGGGAGCGACAAGCGCGTCTCTGCCTCCACAGTCACGACTGCTTGCGCGTTGGCTGGACGGCGCTGCCAGTCCTGGCTCCGCTGCGGCATGGGCCACCCTGCTGAGGACGCCGGACCGCCTGCACGCCGCGCTGCTTCCCCGCGTTCGCCGCCGCGCTTGGCGCGTGCACGTTGCGCGGCACTGGACCATAACGCGAAAGCTGGAACTGCTCGTATTGATTGATGCGGCAAAGGGCCATGAGCGCCTGACGCACTGGCAAGCGGCACTGGAACGCTGGCAATGGCTGCCACGGGCAATCGCAGCGTGCACGATACGCCCAGCACCATCCGACCGCGCGACGATCAACCGGCTGCAGAAGGCATGGCTGTGGGAGACCACTCTGCAATGGGCCGCAGAGCCGGGGTTGCGCTCCGCTGACACCACCGCTGAGGGTGACCTGTTTGCCTACTGGCTGTGCAGGCTTGGGGAGCCGACCAACATTGCGGATGCCGGCAATTGGGCGATGTCGTTGCCTGCGACAACCGATGCTGTTCGTGGTGCGCTGCAGAGGTTGTCGATCCGGCCGGGTCTTCGGTTCGGGGTGGCCACTCTCCCGCGATTGAGAGTGGAGGCCGTTGGCGGTGTGGGTGCGGCACCCGCACGAACGACGCGGACGTTGGAACCACGGCCGGATTCACCTACGGCAGTTTCACGTCGCTCGCAGGCGGGCGAGGGGAGAGCGGGTGGCATCCGCCACAGAACGCGCGCCGTTACACCGTCCCTGCGTGGTTCCTCGCCAGCGGGAGCAGCGGACAGCGCCAGCGTAGGCAATGCCGTTTCCACAGCGATGCCAATGCAGCCAGCAACGTCGGCGCGATGGCTTGCCGATGCGCTGGCCGGCGTGCTCCCAGCATTACCGGCCGCTGACCGCGCTGTGCTGCACGCGCACCTGTACGCCCAGGCCGTTGCCGGTGGCGCACCGGCATGGCGCGCGCTGGCACTTCGCTATGCGCGTGTGTTGCACCGGAAGCAACCGATGCGCTTCGCCAGCGCCGTAGCGGCAATGCGAGGACTGGCCAATGTTCAGTGCCAATCCGCCCGAACAAGGCATATCACGCTCGGCAACGGTATGTGTCGCGCCGCGCCGTGGTTGCCCGCTGCGCGGCTGGTACGAACGCATCGCGTTGACCTATCGCGCACGCCTACCGGGCGTCTGCCGAGCGAATCAACGTCGCCACAGCGGCAGGACTGGGAGGCGTTTGCCGAGGTCGCCGCGCTGTCATCACCGGTGGCCAGGCTGGCCCGCATCCTGGCGTTGCCCGCTCAATCCCCCGCACCGCTCGCGTGGACTGTCCAGCGTCAGGTGGCGGGCTGGCTTGCGGACGCGGCCGTCTGCAGCGAGTGGCTTGCAGCAACACGCCCCACAGAACGCTGGACGCTGCTCGCGATGCTGTTTCCCGCCGACATCGCCACGCTGCGCAGGAGCAGTCGCATGCTGCGGATTGCCCACGCGCACCTGCTGCCGGACTTGCCGGCGAGCGTGCGTGCTGACAGCCATTGGGCGTTTCTTGTCGATCATCTGCTGCTGTCTGGCCTGCCTGCATCGGCACCGCTACTGGTGCGCCGCTATGCGATGCACCTGTATCGGGAAGACCACGTCGCACGTGGTATCGCTGCGATGTCATTTGAGCATTGGCGGGCACGTCTTGCGCAGGCGCTCGATGTGAGCGGACATCCAGAGCGGGTTGTCTCCAGCGCTGATGCCGTACGTGCGCCCGTCGCATCGCGTTCGCACCGCACGACGATGTGCCTTGATGCTCAGATGCTGCGCCAGCCTCCGGATGCCGCAGAGCAATGGGAAGCGCGCCAGATACTGGAGTCGGCCGGCACCGGCACCGGCACCGTCGCATCAGCTGTCGCGCACACGGCACTGCAGGCGCCACCGAGATCAGCGCACACACAAGCCAACCCGGACAAGGTATCTGGCCCGGCTGTCAGGCAACAGATGGCGCCGCCGCGGGCGACGTCGTCCGAGCAGACTGGCCCCGGCACACCAACCGGCCATGCAGTTTCGCCACGCACGCCACCGCAAACGCCGCCGCCCGCCGCTCCATTCGGCGCGCGCACCGCACCACCCTTACCGGTCTCACGGCCAGTGCCCCCCGACCCTGCCGCCGCTGACAGCCACTACATCGGCAACGCGGGCCTTGTGCTGCTGGCCAACTACACCCAGCGCCTGTTCGACATGCTTGACCTGCGCGATGGTCCGCACTTGCGCGATGCCGCGTCGCAATCTCGTGCGGTGCGCTGCCTGGCTTACCTCGTCGACGGCAACGAAGCGGGGAGCGAGCCAGAGTGGGTGCTGCCCAAGCTGCTGTGCGGCATGCCGCTGGCACAGCCGCTCACGGACGAGCCGGGGCTGGATCACGACACGCGAGCATTGCTCGACAGCCTCTTGCAAGCGGTGATTGCACACTGGACCGCGCTCGGCCGTACCTCGATGGCCGGGCTGCGGGAGACCTTCCTGCGCCGTGAGGGACGGCTGCAGCGCGAGACGGCCCAAGCCGGCGCGCATTGGCGGCTCGTAGTAAGGCCGGGGCCGTTCGACATGTTGCTTGATCGACTGCCATGGTCCTACGCCACGATCAAGCTGCCCTGGATGGAGGAGGTGCTGTATGTCGACTGGCGCTAGGGCAGCTTCCATTGCTGTGCACGCCGAGGCGCTGCAGCGCGAGCTGGATTGGCTGGAGGTCATGCTGGACCTGCGCTTCAAGCAGCACTTCGACCACGACAGCACGGTAGCCACCATGCCGCCACCGCCTGCGCTGCCCGAGGCCAGCGCGTTGGCTGAGGTTGTCACGCAATATGCGCTCGGACCGCGCGAGCGGCTGGTGCTTGCGCTGGCCTGTGCGCCACACCTGCGCCCGGCTGCGCTGGACCTCTTCTTCGTCAAGAACCGCAATTTTGACCGCGGTTTCAGCGAATTCGGCGGCGGCAAGGCGGTCCGCCACGGCGGTTTCCTCCCCACCGGCGAGACCGCCGTCTTTCTGGTGGCGGGCGACGACCTGGCGGCTCGCATCGCAGTTCTGGAACTGTTCGACGCGCAGCACGCCTTTGCGCGTGGTGGCCTTGTGCAACTGGATGGTGAAGTCGGCGGTGAGCCGCAACTCTCGGGAAACCTGCAGGTCAGCGCAGAAGCGCTGCAACGGCTCCAGACCGGCGTCTGGCACAAGCCCGACTACAACGCGCAGTTCCCGGCCAAGCGCATCAGCTCGGCACTCGGATGGGACGACCTGATCTTAGCCCCCGAGGTCATGGACGAAATCGCGATTGTGCAGTCCTGGCTGCGCGTGGGCCCGGAGCTGATGGAGGACTGGGGGCTCGACAAGGCGGTCCGGCCAGGCTACCGCTGCCTGTTCTACGGGCCGCCAGGCACCGGCAAGACGCTGACGGCAACGCTGCTCGGCCAGGGCATCGGCATGGATGTGTACCGCATCGACCTGTCGATGGTGGTCTCCAAGTACATCGGTGAAACGGAGAAGAATCTTGCGCGCGTGTTCGACCAGGCGCAGAGCCGGCGCTGGATTCTCTTCTTCGACGAGGCGGACGCGCTGTTCGGCAAGCGCTCGGCCACCAACAACAGCAACGACCGGTACGCCAATCAGGAAGTGGCCTACCTGCTGCAGCGCGTGGAGGACTTTCCCGGCATGGTGATCCTCGCCAGCAACCTGCGCGGCAATATCGACGACGCCTTCTCTCGGCGCTTTCAATCCATGATCTATTTCCCGATGCCCGACGCGGCCCAGCGCCTGCGGCTGTGGCGCAGCCTGCTGTGCCGGCCCGAGCGGCTGGCCAGCACTATCGACCTGTTGGCGCTGGCGGAGCAGCACGAACTGTCAGGCGGCGCCATGGTGAACGTGGTGCGCTTTGCGGTGCTGCTGGCCGAGCGCCACGGGCACGCGCAACTCACCGCCGAGCATCTGCGCCAGGGCCTGGCGCGTGAACTGCGCAAGGAAGGGAGGACGGCATGAGCCGCGCTTGGCATACGCTGGCCCGCTGGGGGCTGGTTCTGAGCCTTTGCTTGGCAGTGCCTGCACCGCACTCCGGCATGGTGTCCGCTGCTGGAGGGAACCCCACTCCGGCGCGGGCCAACGGCGCGGCTTCCGGGGTTGCTGCAGCTTCCGATGCGGCGGTGGTTTCCGGCGTTTCCACTGCCTACGGCCCTGTGCTGACTTCTGCCGCCTCTACAGCGCCTACGGCCCCTGGTGCCTCGCAAAAGCCTAGTGCTTCTGCGCCTGCCGCTTCCGCGGCAGCCTTGGCCGGCGCGGGCACATCGGGTGCTACTGCGGCTTCTGCAGCTTCCGGCACTGCTCCTGGGTCAGCAGTTGCAGGCGCATCCGGTGCTTCGGCAACCGCCACCACCGCCACCGCGGCTGTCCTTGCCGCGCCCGCTACCGGCAAGGGCAAGCCGTCACCGTTGAATGCGGACACGCAGGCTTGCCCAACGGTCGATACAGCACGTGCCCGTGCCGGGGCCTGCATGCCGGCCAACGATCCGCTGACGCTGCAAAAGACCACCGTGCCCACGTTGCCGAGCGCGGTTGTCAACCAGCCCTACCTGTACCGCTTCCAGGCAAGCGGTGGCCAGCCGCCTTACACGTTCGCGGAGATTGGTCACGATCTGCCCGACGGGATCACGCTGGCGCCGGATGGCAGCGTTGCCGGTACTGCCGGCCAGCGAGGCCGCAAGACGTTCACGCTGGAGCTGCGCGACCAATCGGGGCAGGCGCTACGCCAGCGCTTCGTGCTGAACGTGATCGAGCCGCGTGCATCGCAGAAGCCATCCGTCAAGCCGGCTTCCGCTCCCGCCGCACTGACACCGATCGAAACGCTGCCAGTTGCCGCTGCGCAGACACCACTCGCCCAGCGGGGATTGATCACCACCTATGTGCTGACCGACGATGTGCTGAAATTGATTCACCCGGCCGCTGCGGAGGCGGCGCCGGCCACGGATGCCGCCTCCGGCGTGCAGGCCGGTGCGGTGACAGTGGTCAATGCCGCTCCGGCAACGGCAGCGGTGCCCCAGCCCCAGCAACCTCAAGCTGCCGCCGGTTCAGAAGGCGATGCCCTCGATGCGCTGGACGATGCTGGCGCGACGCAGTTGGCAGCGTTGCTGGAGCCGCTCATTGGTGTGGAATACCCCACGCGTGCGCTGTTCGCAGCAGCCCTCGATGCGCGGGTTTGCACTTACGCCGCCGCGCTGACCGATCGGGCAGCGGTGGACGGCAAGCAGGCCTCGCCAACGGCCGAGCAGTGGCGCCAGCGCTGCGCCGTTGCGTGGCAAGGGTCACCGTCGTCCAATCCTGCAACGCTGCCGGCTACTGCGCAGGTCAAGTGGCAAGACCTGCCGGTCACGCTGCTGCCGGTGCGCGTACGCACGTGGCTGATCGACGAGGCCAGACAGGAGCGCGACGCGGAAGCCGGTAGCGCGCTCGGCTGGTCCGGCACCGGCTGCAATTGCCTGGTGGGTCCGTCGAGCGGGCAGGTCATCGGCGTGGTGCCGAACTGGAGCGATCCGCAGAAGGGGCCGAAGATCGATTTCAGCCTGTATGACCGACTGCTCATGTTTGCGCAGCCGTTTGACGACGATGGCAACGTCACACCGCTCCAGCCGCAGGAAAGCCAGATCGAGTTTTTTCGCGCGGCGCGTCGCTTCGGTACCAAGATCGACCTGACGATCTACCGCAAGGATTGGCAGTTCCTGCAGCGCTTGCCGGCCGATCACCAGCCCCGCATTGCAGCGCAGATTGCCAAGCAGGCAGTACAGATGATCGACACGCCGCTCGAATCGTTCGGCCAGCGCTGGCAAGACCGCGTGCCCGGTCTCACCGGCGACAAGCACCTGGGCCACGGCCTGACGGTGTACCTCGACAATCTGCCGGCTCCTGGCGATAGCGGCTATGCGGTGTTTGATGCATTCCGCCGGCAACTGCTCTCTGCGCTGATTGCTGAGTTGCGCCGCGGCGGGCGGCCGTACACATTGAACTTGATGATCAACGGCCGCGACCTGATTCCGGCGCTGCGCGAGGGTAGCCCGATCGGGCCGGTCAAGGACCGGAGCGCGGCACCGAAGCAGACAAGCTGGACGATTGAGCGCCTGTTCGATCTGATGGTGGAGGCCGAGGCCCCGCATTTCGAGGGTGGTCGCATCAGCTCCAATGCAAACGGATACCGCAGCAACACCAACGTCACGCTCAACTACGTGGTGCTGCTGCCCGAGCCCAGCAAGATCAACAAGAAGGTGCTGCGAGAAACCATCGAGAGCGTTGAGACTACGCCGGAGCTGCTGGGTACCAACCGTGCGATTTTCCTGCGGCGCGTGTTGCCGCTGGTGTCTGTTGGCAGTGCCACACCGAAGCAGTTTGCTGACGACATGGCCTACTTCAACGATAACTTTGGCGGCGTGGTGCTGTGGCCGCAGCCCGAAGCGGACGCCGAGCTGACCAGCATGGTGGAGAAGACCGTGCGCAGCACGCTGCTGGTTGGCGAGCCCACGGAGAGCTCGCTGTGCAACCTGGTCTGCGACTGGCGCTGGCTGCTGCGCTTCGTATTCGGGCTGCTGCTTGGCAATGCGCTGCTGTCGCTACTGCTCTACCTGACGTCGTGCCGCATCCGCGCGCTGGGGCGGCCATACCAGCTTTACCTGCTGCTGGCCGGCATCGTGCCGCTTGTCATCGGTGGGTTGCTGTTGCGGTGCGATCCGGATATCGCCAATACGGGGCTGAGTCGACAGTTGCTGGTTGGCGTGCTGGTGGCGGTGATCCTGAGCCTGTTGTTTCCGTTGTTGAAGCCGAAGGCGGAGAAGCCCTGAACCCTGGAGAGGATCATGAAAGCGCCGAAGGAAAGTCAGTCAGAGGCAGTACAGGCGAGGCCTGACACGCACGAGCCGGAGGGCGCCGTCCAACGTCGAGTGGACGAGGGGCCGCGCCAGCAGGCTCAGCGCGATCGGCTGGCGCAGTTGCAGGCGGACGGCAACCGCAACGGTTTGCCGCAAGCGTTGAAGAGCGGCATCGAGTCGCTGTCCGGACTGGATATGAGCGACGTGCGCGTGCATCGCAACTCGGCAAGGCCGGCGCAACTGCAGGCGCATGCGTATGCCCAGGGTAGCGATATCCATCTCGCGCCGGGGCAGGAGAGGCACCTGCCGCACGAGGCGTGGCATGTGGTGCAGCAGAAGCAGGGGCGGGTCAGGGCGACGGTGCAGCGCAAGGGCGAAGTCGCCATCAATGAAGATGCCGGGCTCGAGCGGGAAGCGGACGCGATGGGGGCTTTGGCGCTGCAGAGACAGGCCAGCGGGCCTGTGGATTTGCCGGTTGCCCCGGCCGCGACATCCGTAGTTCAGATGGTGAAATACCGTCGGAAAAAAAACGGCACATTTGATCAAGTCCCGGATGACTATGCCAAGAAGCCGAAGGAGAAGGTTTTCAGTGAAGATGAATTCTTGGCATATTGTCAGAAACAAGGCCTTGAAAACGCGCATGTCACTGAGATCCGAACGCGACGCGCGAAGGAGGCACGCAAGCAGGCACGGGCGGCTCGGCGCGCGCGCGTCACGCCAGGACAAATGCCCGCCGCACACGCTGGCAAGCAGATCAAGGCCCCGGCGGTGGTCAAGCAAGAAGACAACGCACCTGCCGACCTGGTCTATCGTGGCATGAGCGTGAACAATATTCGCAACCTGCAACGCGGCGAGCCCGCGGTGTTCACCGCACAGGCACCGACGGGCGCGGCCAATGCGGTTGATCATATCGTCGACGATAGCCCCGAGTCCCCCTATCTGTCGTTCGAGGCTGGGGGGCTGGGTATCAGCGCAGGCAAATATGCGCCGAAACCCGTTGATGCCAACAACAAGCCCCACGATGTGGTGCAAAACGCTGATGGGTTCCTGAAGCAGGAAAAATCATATACCCGTGCGTCGCGCCGGCGACATCCCAATGCCAAGCGCATCGGCTACGTCGGGGGCATTCCCGCCGATGCCGGAACGGAGCGGCTCGACGTCTCCACGGCGCCCAAGGCTGCGGCAGCGCTGGGGGCGGAAGCCCTTGGCAGCCAGGCGCGCCGCGACAAGGCGCAACAACTGGCGGTCGCCGACAAGGAGGTCCTGGTGAAGCCGGGGGCGGCTGGAATCGCTCCGGCCAAGGTGCCCTTGGTTGCCAGTGTGAAAGAGGTCAACGAAGCCTACTATCGCAAGCATGTCGCCCGTCAGACCTCGCGCAAGGCGCTGGCGTATTACAAGCCGTCTGGTGAGGGTGCGGCGCCTGTGTACACCAAGGTCCAGATTCCGGCAAACAACGCGCAGTACAAGTTCGATATCCCGGAGGATCTGCGTCGGACCGATGAAGACAGTGAAGCCGAGATGTCCGATAACGAGGACATGAATCTCGAGGACTATGACGGTGACGATGACGACTAGCCATCAGGGGCGGCGATAGAAAGCCGCGCGTGTAGTGTCCTGGGTCCACGGAGAGTTGTACATGAAAGAGAAGAAGCCGCCGGCTGCCACTACACGCGAAGCGCACACGGATACCCGGTTTCCCAACGGGGCAGTCCAGCGTGCGGTGGATGGCAGCACGCGCATGGCCGCGCAGTCCGCCCGTCTGGCGCAACTGGTGGATGCTCCGCAGCTATTGCAGCTTGCGCCGGACGTGGGCGTACCGATGCCGTCGCCGTCAGCGCGCATGGGCGGCTCGCATCAGGCACTGCCGCCTGCGCTGCGCGAATCGATGGAGGCGGCGTTCGGCCACGATTTTTCAAAGGTGCGGGTGCAGTTGAGCGACATACCGACGGAGATCGGCGCCCGCGCGTTGACTCGCGGTGATGACATCACGATGCCGGCGCGTCACTACCAGCCCGGCAGCGAATCAGGCAGGCGCCTGATCGGTCATGAACTGGGTCACGTGGTGCAGCAGCGGATGGGGCGCGTGCGGCAAGGCGCCGGCATTCTCGACGATCACAGTCTGGAGGCCGATGCCGATCGCCAGAGTGCGCGGGCGATCCAGGCTGTTGGTTCCCATGGACCATCGGTCTCGGCACGCTACACAAGCGCCGGTTCGCTGGGAACGGCAATGCCGTTCCAGCCGGCGTGGGAGTATGTGGAGAACGCTGGGAAGCTGCGCCATTGCAACCTCAAGGACAATCGCGACGGTACGTTCACGCACAGCGCCACGGGCATTGTCTATCACGATGCAGGCGCGACAGATTCAAGCGTGCCGGGATCAAGGGTGCTGTCGCCGAAAGCCAAGAGCGTCGCTCCAACGGCGTTGACCCATGATCCCAAGAACATACTGTTCAATATCCAGCAGACGGGCAAGCTGGAGTATCTGGCCAACACGCAAGCAAACCGGGTGGCGTTCGCAGGCAAGTACTACGAGATGGAACCCGACATGTTCTCTGTGTTCAAGAGCGCGGGAAAGCGCGGCGCCAGCACGAAGATCATGGATCCCACCACACTTGAAAAATATAGCTATGACGATGTGGCAAAGCAGTTCTTCACATGGGACAAATCGAAGGACAACCGGCGTGGCGCCAAGATCAGCGCGACCGCACCCTCAGGAGGGGCCAGTCCGAACGCGGCGCTGATCGACAAGCTCAACAAAGGCGAACTGCTGGACAGGCGCCGCGATGACCGCAGCAGCGAGGACTTGTCGCCATTCGACGTGGGGCCATACAAATCCAACGTGACGATGGACAGCGATTCGATGACCGGGGTCGAGCGGACCTATCCCAAGCTCAGCGGCATATCGGCGTGGACGACATCGTGTCAGGACGTGAACCGAGATCACTTGCCGTCGGGAGAGTCGCTGAAACAGCGCGGCGACGGACAGGCCTACAACCAGGGCTTTACCATCGCGATCCCGAACCCTGAGATGCATCAGCCTCACAGTCCGACGTTTGGCACTGACAATTCGCACAATAACGGCATTGATGACGTGATGGGCGGCACGTCCATGAAGCGCGTGAAGACGGATGCCAATTATCCCGCGCTGGCGGCTTATCGCGACATGGATTTCATGCTGACCCAGACGAAGGGACAGGACTATTCCGTGTCGGGACAGCATTCCTATCTCGATCTCACGAAGCCCGTGAATCGCTTGCGGCAGATTGGCAGCTATCGCAACCTTCATCATCGCAATACGCAGATCTTCAAGCGCAAGGGGGCGAAACGGGGCTTCGATCCAGGGGTGCCCGGCTACGTGTACTCGGCGCAAGCGCGGGTAGCCAAGAAAGGGAAGAAGATCAAGACCAAACGGCTGGGGGCCTACCACTACACGAAGGCTCCCAAGAAGACGCAGGGCGCGTTGGCCGTCGAGGCGATGATTGGACACATGCAGGCTACCGGCAAACTAACCGGCATCTGATGCGGCGGCGACGACCTGCGTGTGCTCCTGAGTCCTGAGCAAACGGTCTGGTCCGGCATGAAGTGGGGTAGCAGGGAAAACGAATTGTGTAGGCCGGATCGCCTACGAGCTCAACCCCTCACGAATCGCATACCGCGTCAGCTCCGCGATGCTGCGAATCCCCAGCTTGCGGAACGTGTTCTCGCGGTGGCTGGCGATGGTCTTGGCGGAGAGGAACAGCATGCCGGCGATGTCGTTCGTCGTGTGCCCTTCAGCAAAGAGTTGCGCGATCTGACGCTCGCGCGTGGTCAGTTGCGGCAGGCGGATGGTTTCAACGGCAGCCGGGGCCGGCGTTCGGCTGGCATGGATCACGGAGCCGATCAGCTCGCCGCTCAGGAAGATCTGGTTGGCCATGATGCGCCGGATGCCGCGGACCAGTTCTTCGTAGGGGTTCTCCTTCAACACGTAGCCGGCCGCGCCGGCCTGCAGCGCGGCCATCACCTGCTGCAGGCCATCGTTGACCGACAGACACAGCAGCTTGCAGGGCGTGGCCTCACCATGCAGGCGGCGGATCACTTCCAGGCCGTTCAGGATGGGCATCGCCATGTCCGTGATCACCACATCCGGTTTCAGCGTACGGGCGAGTTGCACCAGTTCCAGGCCGTTCTTGGCCTGCGCCAGCACCTCCATGTCTGGCTCTCGCTGCAGTAGCGCAATCAGACCTTCACGCACCATTGCGTGGTTGTCGCCGAGCACGATGCGGATTCTCATGGCCGTTCCGCCTTTCCGGCATAACAAATGGTGGCCGGGCGTCGCACCAGGCTTTCAAGCAACGACCTGATGCGGGAAGGCGCCATGGCCTCCACACGCACCAACAGCCGGCATCCATTCATTGCCGGAAACCCGCTTCCCGCCCCATCGGTAGACATGATGCTTTGCCCCGATTACATCTGTATTTGTTGGTCTGTGCGCCACTGTCTTTCTCGTCCAGCGGTCCGAAGCGTTCCGGCCCGATGGCGTTGATAGTGCGGCGTATCCCCTCGCCAGACAGCTCCCGCAAGCCGCCGGTCATCACCTTGACCAGCATGCCGCCAGGAGTGTGGCGTGCAGGCTGGGTGGAGTTTTTCCGGAGTCTGACGCAGCCGGCCGATTCGCGCACTTAACAATATTGAATTGTCTTTTTCGTAACGTTTTAGACACAATGTTCGCAAGCGTGGCCGGCACGCGTGACAGGCGAGCGGCCCCATGTACATCGCAGCACGACCATGCCGTTGCGTTTCCGTACAAGTCCATGCATTGTGAGGCCCGCGCCGGACGGGGCGCATGACCACACAAGATCAAAACGGGGAGCAACGATGTCTGAAGGATTTCACGTGCACGGCGCACACGACCATGTGCTGGAGCACGCCGCAGAAACCGGCCACGCCGACAGCTTTGCCGGCCGCATCGCCGTCATGACGGCTATTTTGTCGACGGCCGGCGCCATCTTTGGCTATCAGGGCGGCGCCACGCAAAACGAAGCGTTGCTTGCCAAGAATGAAGCCGCCATCCACAAGACGGAGGCCGCCAACCGCTGGGCCTACTATCAGGCCAAGGGCCAGAAGCAGGCGATTGCCGAGCTGACCGCACAACTGCCCGGCACCGACCAGGCTGCCGCCAAGCGCGAAGCCCAGCGCTATGCCACCGAGAAGGAAGACATCCGCCGCCAGGCCGAAGACCAGGAGCGTCTGGCCAAGGAGGCGGACGAAGCCAGTGAACGCGCTGTGCACCATCATCATCGCTGGGCGCAGGCGGTGGTCGCCATGCAAGTGTCGATTGCACTGGCGGCGATCACGTTGCTGTCACGCCGGCGCTGGCTGCAGGTGATCTCGTACTGCGTGGGTGGGGTGGGTGGCGTGCTGGCTGTGCTGGCGATGCTGCATATCTAGGCTGGGGTCGACACAATCGTTCATCACGCGGCGGTTGCACTGTCATGTATGCGGCCGCCAGAATATCGCCCGTGCAGGAGGCAGTCCGCCTCCGCGAACCTGGATACGAACACCATGACATTCGGCATGTGGATGCGGCGCGCAGTGGCAATCCTGGGCTTGTCGGTCAGCGTACTGGCCGTGGCATCCGGCCCGGCAATCGAGCCCGGTGAATACGTCTATGTTGAAGGCGGTAGCGGCCACGGCACGATGTCGGTCAAGGGCAACAGCTTCAACATCGAAACCATTGGCGCCAACTGCCATACCTGCGCAGTTAGCGGTACGTTCAAGGGCCGCACCGGCGTCGCTGACGCTTGCCGTATCGCGGTGTCGGGCAGCAATGGCGCGCTCAAGCTCGATACGTCTGCCACGCAAGACGCGTGTCGCGATTTTTGCGGCATGCGCGCTGGGTTCGATGGCGAGTATCGGCGCCCACCTGCTGCGTGCACCGATCGCCAACGGTCGGTTCGCATCGGCCAAGCGCATAAGCAATACGCCGCCAAGGACTATGACGCTGCCCGCACAACGCTGCGCGCGTTGCTCTCCGAATGCGACACCTTCATGGATTGGATCGAGCGCGATAAGGCCCGTAGCGGCCTGGCCGTGACGGAATACCACCGTGGCGACAACGAACAGTGCCTGGCGGCGTTGTCCGATACCGTTGCCGTGCGCATGCAGGGCGACAGCTCAAGCTTCTTGCCGCCGTGCGATGCCGACAACTACGCGGCTACCGGCAAGGCCATCCTCTACAACCAGGGGCTGTGCAAGGCGCCGGCCAAGCACTGACAGTGCAGCCTTGAGGACGGCCGCCGGCGTCATTCGTCCATCAGCCGAACTCTGACCTTCTTGCCTTTCACCATGCCGCCGTTGAGCTTGCGCAGCGCGTCGCGTGCGATGCCCCGCTCAACCGCAACGTAGGTTGAGAATTCGGTCACGTTGATCTTGCCGATCTGGTCGCCGCGAAAGCCCGCGTCGCCGGTCAGCGCGCCAAGTACGTCGCCGGGGCGGATCTTGTCCTTGCGTCCGCCGAGAATCTGCAGCGTCTCCATTGGCGGCAGCAGTGGTGCGTCGCTGCCGGTGTCGAGTTCGGCGAGCTTATGCCATTCGACCTCGCGCCCGAGCACCTCCTCGATGTTGCCGACACGCCCCATCTCATCCATGCTCGCCAGGCTCAGCGCCCAGCCGTCCTGATCGGCGCGGCCTGTGCGGCCGATCCGGTGCACGTGCACTTCGGGATCGGGCGTGACGTCAACGTTGATCACCGCTTCGAGCTGCGCGATGTCGAGCCCGCGCGCGGCGACGTCGGTTGCGACGAGCACTGAGCAACTGCGGTTCGCGAACTGGATCAGCACCTGATCGCGCTCGCGCTGCTCCAGTTCGCCATGCAGCGCAAGTGCGTGGATGCCCTGCGCACGCAGCACGTCGAGCAGGTCGCGGCATTGCTGCTTCGTGTTGCAGAACGCGAGCGTGCTGACCGGCCGATAGTGCTTGAGCAACCGCCCGACCGCATGCAGCCGCTCGTTATCGGTCACCTCATAGAAGCGCTGGCGGATCTTGCTGTCGTCGTGGCGCTCTTCGAGTTTCACCTCTTTCGGATTGCGCAGGATCTGCCGACACAGTTTGGCAATCCCGTCCGGGTAAGTGGCCGAGAACAGCAGCGTCTGCCGGTCGGTCGGGCACTGGCGTACGACCGTTGCGATATCGTCGAAGAAGCCCATGTCGAGCATCCGGTCCGCTTCGTCGAGCACGAGCGTCTTCAGCGCGCCGAGCACGAGGTTGCCGCGTTCGAGATGGTCCATGATGCGCCCCGGCGTGCCGACGACGATATGCGCGCCGTGCTCGAGGCTCTCCGCTTGCGGGCGCATCGGCGTGCCGCCGCAGAGCGTCAGCACCTTCACGTTCTCTTCGGCGCGCGCGAGGCGGCGGATTTCCTGCGTGACCTGATCGGCGAGTTCGCGCGTCGGGCAGAGCACCATCGCTTGCACATCAAAGCGGCGTGCGTCGAGCCGCGCGAGCAGCGGGAGTGAGAACGCCGCGGTCTTGCCGCTACCGGTCTTCGCCTGCGCGATCAGGTCGTGGCCAGCAAGCGTGATTGGCAGGCTCGCTGCCTGGATCGGCGTCATGTCGTTGTAACCGAGCTGCGCGAGGTTCGCGAGCACGGCGGGGGAGAGCACAAGGGTGCTGAAGGGCGTGGCGGTCGGTTCGGTGGTCATATCGTTGCGTCGGGTCAATTGAGCGGCCGGCCTTCGATTTGCTCGTAGACGACCGTGCCGTCGTCGGCTTCGAAACGCTCGACGTAATTTCGTGCGCCACAGAGCGTGCAGCGGAACAGCGGTCCCTGGCCTTCGTCCTTGATGACGACGTCGGACAGTTCCCACTGCGTGCCGCAGCTCTGGTTTTTGCAAGTGAACACGGTTTTCTCCGGGTGAGTTCGGTTGCGCACCGTTGGTGGCGAGGAAGGGCGGGGCGGCGACAAGGACGTTTAGAAACAGGCTAGCGCAGAGCAGAAGTTGTGATACTGTATATCCATACAGTATTCGCAGCTTGCCTTGCGCCTCCCATGTTTGCGTCGTCCCCGTCTCTTTTTCCCGCCGAAGGTGTGGCGGAACGCCTCACCGCCACTGGGCCGGCGGTGTACGGGTCGCGCCAGTCTGCGCAAAGAGCCCGGATAGTACCAGCGCCCGAGACGCTACATCCGGCGCTGTGGCGTGCAGGCAGTCTGGCACGGGCCAACGGGCGCGTCCTGGCCACCGGTTATGACGCGCTGAACACCGAGTTGCCCAGTGGCGGCTGGCCGCTTGGCGGGCTGACTGAACTGCTGTGCCCCCAACCCGGCATTGGCGAATGTCGCCTGCTGCGCCCGGCTCTGTCCACGCTATGCACGGGAGCAGGGCCGAATGGTGGACGGATTGCTCTGGTTGGCCCCCCACATCTGCCCAACGCAGTACGGCTGGTCGGCTGGGACTTCTCTCCTGAACAGATCGTCTGGGTGCGCGCCGACAAGCCCGCAGACCTGCTGTGGGCGGCCGAGCAGGTCGTGCGCAGCCAGGCATTCGGTGGCGTGCTGATCTGGCTGAACCAGGCGCGCCCTGGAGCACTGCGCCGGCTGCAGGTGCTGGCACAGGCAGGCGAGAGCGCCATCTGGGTGTTCCGGCCGACCCAGGCGCTGCGGGAGTCATCGCCTGCGGTGCTGCGCCTTGGGTTGGTGCCGGCGGGTGGCGATGCGTTGTCCATCCTCTTTCACAAGCGGCGCGGGCCGCTGCGGGACACGCCGTTGCTGCTGCCGTTGGCGGATCCGCTGCAGGCGGGACGCGCTTCCGTTCGTTCGTTGCCAATACAACCTGCCGAGCCATTCACCATGGACCCGGCCACCGCGTCGCTGTTGGCTGCGCTGTCGTCTTCTTCTGCGTTCGATGCATTGTCGGATGCTTCTGATCATGCCGTTCTGGATCGCGGTGCATCTGCCCCGGCTGCCGCTGGACGCGCTTCGACCCCGGTGGTCTGATCCGGCCGCACTGCCCCTGCCGGTGTTAGTGCTGGAGCAGGAGCGCGTGGTGTCGGCCAACCGTCTGGCGGTGCGAGAAGGCGTGCACGTAGGCCTGCGCCGGGCGGGCGCGCAGGCGCTGGTGCCGCACGCCGTACAGCTTGAGCGCGACTTAGCGGCCGAGGCGCGGCTGATGCAATCGCTGGCGCTGGCGCTGCTGGCATTCACACCGCACGTGACACTGGATGTGGCTGACGAGGCGACCGTGCTGCTGGAGGTGGAGGCAAGCCTGCGCCTGTTCGGTGGGCATCGCGCGCTGTGTCGGGCTGTGAAGTATTGTGCGTACCGGCTGGGTGCCGTGCCGGTGCTCGGCGCCGGACCGACGGCACGCGGTGCCGCATGGCTGGCGAGCACGCGATCGTTGCGCGGGCATCGCACAGCAACTTCAGGCGGCCTGCACGGTGGCGTACGGCGGGCGGTGCGACTGGAGCGCATGTCGACCCTGCTGGATGCATTGTCGATCGATGCCGTGGTTCGCCTGACACGCCCGGACTGGCTTGAGGGCCTCGGTTGCCGCAGGCTGGCCGATTTGCGAGCGCTGCCACGTGCGGGCCTGCGCCGCCGCTGTGGGCCGCTGCTGGTCGATACGCTTGATGCGGCCTATGGCGATGGGCACGAGAGCTTCACATGGTTTGCTGCACCGCTGCGCTTTGATGTGCCGTTGGAGTTGCCCGGTCGCATCGACAGCGCCGAAGGTGTGCTGGCCGCATCTGAGCAACTGCTGCTGCAACTGGTCGGCTGGCTGTCGGCGCATCAACTGGGTGCCAAGACCTACCGGCTCACGCTGGAGCACGAGCGACGGCGCGGCCGGGGCAGTGACGATGCCGTGTCCTCCACGCCGGTGGAGATCGCACTGGCGCAGCCGGTCCGCACGCTGGCGCATCTGTCACGCGTGCTGCACGAGCGCGTGCACCGGCTCACGCTGATCGCTCCGGTGGTCGAGCTACGTTTGACGGTGACAGACGCAACACCGCTGGCTCCGCCCACCGAATCCTTGTTCCCCGAGCCCGGTGGCCGTGCAGAAGATGCAGCTCGCCTGATCGACACGCTCATCGCCCGGCTAGGTGCGGGCAACGTGCGCCACCCACAGCCGTGCGCTGATCACCGCCCCGAGCGCGCCAACCACTGGGTGGAGGTGAACGCCGCCACCACCGCGCACAGCCGCGCCGCTGTGCGTCTAGCGCTGGCGCAATGGCACGCGCAGCAGCCCGAGCGGCCGCTGTGGCTGTTGGAGAAGCCCATCCCGCTGCTGACGCGCCAGCACTATCCGTATTACCGTGGACCATTGCGGCTGGTGTCCTTGCCCGAGCGCATTGAATCCGGCTGGTGGGACGATGCTCTCATCAAGCGCGACTACTTCATCGCAGAAGGCGAGGAAGCCGTGCGCTACTGGGTCTACCGCGAGCGTGTTTCTGCATCGGCCAGCGAGGAAGACGCCCGCTGGTATCTGCACGGCCTGTTCGGCTAAGCGTGTCATGGCGACAACCGCATCACTTCCTATCGGCCTGCCTGACTATGCCGAGTTGCATTGCATCAGCAACTTCACGTTCCTGACCGGCGCGTCGCATCCCAAAGAACTGGTGGAGCGCGCCAAGCAATACGGCTATCAGGCCTTGGCGTTGACCGACGAATGCTCCGTGGCCGGCACCGCGCGTGCGCTCGTGGCGGCTAAGGAGCAGGACTTCAAACTCATCATCGGCAGCCGCTTTACCGTGCGCAATGCACAGGGCGAGCCATGGCTGCGCTTGGTGCTGCTGGCGCAGAACATCGAAGGCTACGGCAACCTGAGCGAGGTCATCACACACGCGCGACTGGCGGCGCCCAAAGGGGAATACCGCCTGCAGGCCGATGACTTGGCTGCGCCCAGGGGCGAGCTGGCCCATCTGCGTGGTGTGCCTGACTGCCTGGCGATTCTGTTGCCTGACTATGACGCCGACCCGCAACACTTGCTGATGCAGGCGTTGTGGTGTCAGCGTGTGTTTGGCGATCGGTTATCGATTGCGCTGGAGTTGCCACTGCGTCATGCGGATGACCGCCATCGCGGCACGGTGGCTGCGGTCTCCGAGCAGATCGATGTACCCATGGTTGCCACCGGCGGCGTGCAGATGCACACGCGGCAGCGCAAGCCATTACACGATGTGCTGACAGCCATTCGTTTATCCAAGCCGATTGCCGAGTGCGGGCTGGAGTTGGCACCCAGCGCTGAGCAGGCCATGCGTACGCGTATGCAGCTTGCGTTTCTCTACCAGGGCGAGCGTGGTGCCCGCGCCTTGCAGCGCACTGTCGAGTTGGCCGGCTTGTGTCAGTTCTCGCTCGATGAAATCGAATATGAATACCCGAGCGAGGTTGTGCCAGAGGGCATGACACCCGCCGAGTACCTGCTCGCCGAGGTCCACGCCGGTGCCAAGCGGCGCTACCCACATGGCGTGCCCGAGAAGGTGCTCAAGCAGATCAGCATGGAGCTCGACCTGATTGCCGATCTGGGCTACGAACCGTTCTTCCTGACCGTCTACGACGTGGTGAAGTTTGCCCGCACGAAAGACATTCTCTGTCAGGGGCGCGGCTCGGCGGCCAATTCGGCGGTGTGCTACTGCCTGGGGATCACCGAAGTGGACCCGGACAGCGGCAATGCGTTGTTCGCGCGTTTCCTTTCACGCGCCCGCAGCGAGCCACCCGACATCGACGTCGATTTTGAACACCAACGCCGCGAAGAGGTCATCCAGTACATCTACGAGAAATACGGCGTGACACGCACCGCGCTGGCTGCCGCGCTCATTACGTACCGCACGCGCAGTGCCTTGCGCGACGTTGGCCGCGCGCTCGGCATCGATCTCGGCATCATCGAGCAGGTAGCCAAGGGGCAGGCGTGGTGGGATAGCCGCAAGGAGTTTGCCGAGCGTGCGGGTCAGCAGGGGCTAGACCCGGCATCTCCGCTGGTGCAGCGCTGGGCTGAGCTGGTGAGCGAGCTGCGCGGTTTTCCGCGTCACCTGTCGCAGCATGTGGGCGGGTTCGTGATCGCGCAGCACAAACTCTCGCGCCTGGTGCCGATCGAGAACGCGGCCATGGAGAACCGCCGCGTCATCCAGTGGGACAAGGACGATCTCGAATCGCTGCGCTTGCTGAAGGTGGACGTGCTGGCGCTGGGCATGCTGACCGCCATCCGCCGCACGCTCGATATGGTCGATGCGCTGCCCGGTCGTCGTGCGTATTACAAGACGGCAGACAAGCTCGCCATGCAAGACCTGCCGGAGGACGACGAAAAAACCTACGACATGATCTGCCGTGCCGAGACCATCGGCGTGTTCCAGATCGAATCGCGCGCACAGCAATCGATGCTGCCGCGCCTGCGCCCGCGCAAGTATTACGACCTGGTGATTCAGGTGGCCATCGTGCGTCCGGGGCCGATCCAAGGGGGCATGGTCCATCCGTATCTGCAGCGGCGTGAAGCGGAGCGCAATGGCGATACCAATTGCGTGACGTATCCCGGCAAAGAGGTCGAGGGCGTATTGAGGCGCACGCTGGGCGTTCCGATCTTCCAAGAGCAGGTCATGCAGATCGCCATGGATGCGGGCGATTTCACCGCGGATGAGGCTGACCGTTTGCGCCGTGACATGGCGGCCTGGAAGCGCAAGGGGAACCTCACGCAGCATCAGGAGCGCCTGGTGCAGGTGATGGTGGAGGAGAAGGGCTACGACCGGGCCTTTGTCGAGGCGTTGTGCAAGCAGATGGAGGGCTTTGCCGAATACGGCTTCCCAGAAAGCCACGCAGCCGGTTTCGCCAAGTTGGCTTACATCAGCAGTTACCTGAAGTGTCATGAGCCGGCAGCGTTCTTTGCTGCGCTGCTCAACAGCCAGCCGATGGGGTTCTATTCGCCGTCGCAACTGGTGCAGGAGGCGCGGCGCAGCCGGGTGCGCGTGCTGCCGGTCGACGTCACGGCCAGCGTGTGGGACAGCACGTTGCACGAACGTCCGGGCGCGGTAAGCGAAGAGAGGGCGCAACCGGATATCCGTCTCGGTTTCAGTCGCATTCGCGGCATGCGTGAGCCGGCTGCCCGGCGCATCATCGAGGCCCGTGCCGAGGCACCCTTCACAAGCGTGGATGACCTGGCATATCGCGCGGCGCTGGACCGCCACGACCTGAACGTGCTCGCCGCCGCCAATGCGCTCAAGCCACTGGCTGGTCATCGCCGCCAAGCGTTGTGGCAGACGCTCGCGCTGCAGGAGCCCGGGCATGACCATGCGCTACTGCGCCAAGCGCGTCCGGTGGAAGCCTCGCTCGTGCTGCCCGCCCCGCCCATCGGCGAGGAGGTGGTGGCCGATTACAGCAGCCTGGGCCTGTCATTGCAGCGTCATCCGGTCAGCCTGCTGCGGCCCCGGCTTGACGACATGCGTTTTGCCACCGCCGCTACGCTGGCGGGGTATCGTAACGGACAGCTCGCGCGTGCCTGCGGCATCGTCACGGTGCGCCAGCGGCCGGGGACAGCCAAGGGCACGATCTTCGTCTCGATTGAGGATGAAACCGGCACCATCAATGTCGTGCTCTGGCCGCGCCTGATCGAGCGCCAGCGCCGCGAGGTGCTGAATGCCCAACTCCTGGGCGTTTACGGCAAATGGCAGTGCGAGCGCGAGACGCGGCACTTGGTCGCCCAGCATCTGGTCGATCTGACGCCACTTCTGGGGCGTCTTGTCACCTCCAGCCGCGATTTCCACTGAATTGGCACCCGCCGGTTTGTTCACCCGGCACCAACTGACCGCCAAGCCACCTTCCGGCACGGCAATTGCGAGACGAAAGGTGCGCGCCGCCCGGTACCCGAGCCCACCCGTGATGCCGGGGTCTCCAATCTCAGGGGCTCTCCCGAGACCCCTCCAATTGGTGGATAGGGCAAGCGCGGATCGACGAAATGTGGTGTGGATGCAAGGATTTGCGCATGAAACGTCACAAAAGCAACACACCAAGCGAAGAAAACAGCATCTGCGAGGGAACCGACCCCTTACCGGGCTTGTCACGGTAAACACAGATGACGGGATGCGCTTTCATCACGCGTCAATGTTGGGTGCAGTCGAAATTACGTCTACTCTGTAGAAAACACATCGCGGAGGCCGCCACCCAAAGCGTGTGCAACGGTGTGCAATACAACGATGACACCGCCCGCACACATGTGTACGACCGCGAATCAAGGTGCAGTGCACCCGACATTCGCTTTGTTTTCAGTCCATCGTGCGGGTCTCCTCGACCCGGCGGTGTTTCCCATCTCAGGTGCAGGAGCGAACAGATGGAACAGCCCTTCAAGCAGTTGCACAGTCTGCGCAAGTCGCGCAAGCTCAAACAGGAAGACGTCGCCAAGATGGCCGGCATCTCCCGCGAAGCCTATTTGCGCGCGGAATCCGGTCGCGCTGACCCGCGCCTGTCGACGCTGATGGCCGTGGCCGGCGCGTTGGGGCTGGAAGTCGTGCTGGCCCCGCGCGAGGCGGTTGCCGAGATCGAGCGCGTGATCGCCAGCCATCCGACCCAGCCGCTGCAAGGCGGCGTGTCGAGCACCGAGGCCAGCCAGTCCGGTTCAGTGGGTGGCTCGACCGGCGGTCACGGCCTGGCAGGCCAGTATCGTGGCCCGGAGCGTACGCCGCAGTCGACCTATCACCCTGCTGGTGCCAGCGGCACTGGCGATCGGCCGAGCGCTGGCGGTGCGGGTTCGTCTGGCAGCTCGGATCGCCCGGGCGGCTCGGGTTCCGGCGGCTCGCGCGAGTCGTAAGCGGGCCAACGGGCCTTGATCGGGTACGCACCGCGTGCCCGGTCTGCGGTTGAGCGCTTGAGTTGAGCGGCTGACGCCGCCGCACGTACAATCGGCTGGGCAAACCGCGCCCGGCAGGTTTGTGCGCATTTGCGCCAACGTTTCCCTTCCATTTTCTCGTATGCACGGCGATTCGCCTCGCACGCGCATGGCGCAAGCCGTGCCGGCGTCCCCACCGGCCTCTGCCGCGCACCACCCGCCGTTCTGGCACCACCTCAAACGCGACGTCTTTTTCTGGCTGCTGCTGCTCGTTTGCGGTGCGTTCTCGGTTGTGTCGCCGCAGCGCATGGCCGGCTATCCATCACTGGTCGACTGGCACACGATTGCCGCGCTGGCAGGCTTGCTGATCCTGACCAAGGCGGTCGAGTCCAGCGGCATGCTGCAATTGCTTGGTGTGCGACTGGTTGATGCCGTCAGCAGCGAGCGCGTGCTCGCGCTCAGCCTGGTGGGCACGTCGGCGGCGCTGTCGACGTTGTTGACCAACGATGTCGCCTTGTTCGTGATCGTGCCGCTGACGGTTGGCTTGCGGCAGGTGGCGAAGCTGCCTCCGGCACACATTACGCGGCTGGTCATTTTTGAGGCGCTGGCCGTCAATGCGGGCTCGGCGCTTACGCCGATCGGCAACCCGCAGAACCTCTTCCTGTGGCACCAGTCGGGGTTGGCGTTCGGCGCGTTCGTCTGGCAGATGGCGCCGATGGTCATGTTGTTGATGGCGCTGTTGCTGGTGGCCACTTGGCTGGCGTTCCCATCGCACGAAATTCATCTGCATGCCGAAACCGGTGAGGTGGAGGTGCACAAGCGCCTGCTGCTGCCTGCGCTGGCGCTGTACGTGCCGTTTCTGGTGCTGACTGACCTGGGGTATCCGCTCGCAGCGTTGGCTGGACTGGTCGTGCTGTATCTCATCGGTGCGCGTTATGTGCTGGCGCGGGTGGACTGGGGCCTGCTGCTGGTGTTCGTACTGATGTTCATCGACCTGCGCCTGGTGGCACAGCTTGGCGTGGTGCGGCAGGTGCTGGGCGCATTGTCGTTGGCCGACCCGATGCATCTGTACTGGGCCGGCATTGGCGTGTCGCAGGTCATCAGCAACGTGCCGGCCGCGATCCTGCTGGCCGAGTATTCCCACGATTGGCCGATGATCGCCTTCGCGGTGAGCGTGGGCGGGTTTGGCACGCTTGTGGGCTCGCTGGCCAACCTGATTGCGTTGCGCATGGCGGGGGACCGGCGTGCCTGGCTCACATTTCACGCGTACTCGATCCCGTTCCTGGTGATTGCGGCCGGGGCCGTGTACGCGTGGCTGACTTGGCTACGCTGAAGCGTCAGGCCGGTGCGGCATCCCAATCCGGCGCAAAGGCCGGCTGCACGTAACGCAGTGCCTTGGGCAGGGCGGCGATGGCGGCGCGGTCTGCATCGTCCAGGCGCACGTTCAGTGCATTGAGGTTCGCCTGCTGGCTTTCACGGCGCTGTGCCTTGGGAATGGCCATCACATTCGGCTGATCAAGCAACCACGCAATGGCCACCTGTGCTGCCGATGCACCATGCTTGCGGCCGATTGCCTGCAACGTGGCATCTTGCGCAACACGCCCCTGCGCCAGTGGCGCGTAGGCTGTGAGCGGAATCCCTTTGCCGCCGAGATAAGCTAGCAGCGCAGACTGATCCAGGAACGGGTGGTATTCCACCTGCACGCAGGCGATCGGCGCGCCGATGGTGTCGACGGCGGTCTTGAGCATTGGCAGATTGAAGTTGCAGACGCCGATGGCACGTACGCGGCCGCTGTCACGCAGCGCCATCATGGCTTCCATGGTGGCCGCCATGTCCATGCCCGGTGCCGGCCAATGGACGAGATACAGGTCGACGTAATCCAGCTTCAGCTTGGCGAGGCTGTGTTCGAGTGCCAGCGGTACGGCGTGTGGTGCGAGCTGGTCATGCCAGACCTTGGTGGTGACGAAGATCTCGTCGCGTGGCAGGCCCGAGGCAGCGATGGCCGCGCCCACGGCGGCCTCGTTGGCATACATGGCCGCGGTGTCGATGTGCCGGTAGCCAAGCGCCAATGCGCTTTCGACCACGGGCTGGCAATCTTCGTTGGGCACGCGGAATGTGCCGAGCCCCAGTCGGGGGATGGAAACACCCTGCGTCTTCAATGTGTGCTGCATGTGCGGCTCCTTGGGTTGCCAGATGGATGAACGGGGGACCAACGGGTGAACAGGCCGCCATGGTGCCGATCGCTCAGCTTTGAATAAAGTGCGTAACATGCAAATCATTCGTGAAAAAACTCCCGTAATAGGCAAGGGAAAAAGGGGTTTGCATGACGTTTGATGGACAATTGTTCTCCGGTATCACGCTGCTGGCTGCCGTGGCAGAAAGCGGTAGCTTCGTACGCGCGGCTGATGCGCTGGGGTTGTCGCCGTCCGGGGTGAGCCGTGCGGTCAGCCGGCTGGAGACGCGCATTGGTGTGCGTCTGATCGAGCGGACTACGCGTTCGCTCACACTGACTGACGAGGGGCGCCGTCTCTACGAGCAGGTGGGGCCACACCTGATGGGCATTACTGAAGCTGCTGCCATGGCTTCAGGCGCAGCGGGCGCCGTGCAGGGCCGACTGCGAGTGAACGTCGATCCGTTTTTCTCGCGGATGGCATTGGCGACACCGGTGGCGGGCTTTTTGGAGCGCCATCCGGATCTGTCGCTGGAGCTCATCATGCGCGACGACGTGGGCGATCTGGTGGCCGATGGCTTTGATCTGGCCATCCGCTTCGGGCCGCCGCCGGTGGGCTCGTTCGTGGCGCGCAAATTGATCGACACGCGCATCGTGACCGTGGCTTCCCCGGGCTACATCGCCCGCCACGGAAAACCCGCGCACCCGCGCGATGTGCCGTCACACGAGCGCATCCTGTTCTACAACCCGGTCACGGGGCGCCCCTACGAGTGGGAGTTCTGGCGCAAGGATGAGCGCATCGAGATCCGGCCCGCCGGGCGGTTGATGGTGTCGGACGTACGCACGATGCACGCCGCGTGTGTGGCGGGGGCGGGCATTGCCCAGGTGATGGCGCTTGGCACAGAAGAGCTGCGTGGCAGCGGCCAGCTTGTCGACCTGTTTCCCGACTGGCCGGACGAACGCTTCGCCCTGTACGCGCTGTACCCATCGCGGCGCCACCTGCCGGCCAAGGTGCATGCGTTCATCGATTTCTGCCTTGAGAACTTACCCGCGGGTTAGCCCGCAAAGCACTGCGGCCGCACTAGGCGGCCGCAGCGGACAAAGCAAACAGCGTCAGGTCCTCTTGGCCGAGATCACCGCTTCAGACACATTGCGCGGGGCTTCAGCGTAATGCTTGAACTCCATCGTGTACGTCGCGCGGCCTTGTGTGGCGGAGCGCAGCGCGGTCGAATACCCGAACATCTCGGCCAGCGGCACCTCAGCCTTGACGATCTTGCCGCCACCACCCGCAATGTCTTCCGTGCCTTGCACCATGCCGCGCCGGGAAGACAAATCCCCCATCACGTTGCCCATGTAGTCTTCGGGCGTTTCCACCTCCACGGCCATCATCGGTTCGAGCAGGATGGGGCCGGCCTTGCGCATCGCATCTTTGAAGGCCATCGAGCCGGCCATGCGGAATGCGTTTTCGTTCGAGTCGACGTCGTGGTACGAGCCGAAGGTCAGACGCACCTTCACGTCCACCACCGGGTAGCCGGCCAGCACGCCCGTGTTGAGCGTGTCGCGAATGCCCTTGTCCACCGCCGGGATGAACTCGCGCGGGATCACGCCGCCCTTGATCTCGTCGATGAACTCGTAGCCCTTGCCCTCGTTCGGCTCCAGCGTGATGACCGCATGGCCGTACTGGCCGCGCCCGCCAGATTGCTTGACGAACTTGCCTTCGACATCCTCGGCGGCTTTCTTGATGGTCTCGCGGTAGGCCACCTGCGGCTTGCCGACCGTGGCTTCCACGCCAAACTCGCGCTTCATGCGGTCGACCAGGATTTCCAGGTGCAGCTCGCCCATGCCCGAGATGATGGTCTGGCCGGACTCCTCATCGGTCTTCACGCGGAACGACGGGTCTTCCTGCGCCAGGCGGTTGAGCGCAATGCCCATCTTTTCCTGGTCAGCCTTGGTCTTGGGCTCCACGGCCTGGCTGATGACGGGCTCGGGGAACTCCATGCGCTCCAGCACGATGACGTTCTCGGGATCGCACAACGTCTCTCCGGTCGTCACGTCCTTCAGGCCCACGGCGGCGGCGATGTCGCCGGCCAGCACTTCCTTGATCTCTTCACGCTGGTTGGCGTGCATCTGCAGGATGCGGCCCAGGCGCTCCTTCTTCTGCTTGACCGAGTTGTAGACCGTGTCGCCCGAGTTGATCTTGCCCGAGTACACGCGGAAGAACGCCAACTGGCCGACGAACGGGTCGGTCATGATCTTGAAGGCGAGCGCGGAGAACGGCTCACTGTCGCTGGGGTGGCGCTCCAGCGGCTCGTCCTTCTCGCCGTGGCCTTCAATGGCGGGAATGTCGACCGGCGAGGGCAGGTAGTCGACCACGGCGTCGAGCATGGCTTGCACGCCCTTGTTCTTGAACGCGGAGCCGCACAGCATCGGCTGGATTTCACCCGCAATGGTGCGTTTGCGCAGGGCGCGCTTGATCTCTTCCTCGGTCAGCTCTTCGCCGCCGAGGTATTTGTTGAGCAGCTCTTCATCCGCCTCTGCAGCAGCTTCGACCATTTTTTCGCGCCATTCCTGCGCGATGGGTAGCAGGGCCGGGTCAATGTCGGTGTACTCGAACTTCACGCCCTGCGAGGCATCGTCCCACAGGATCTCTTTCATCTTGACGAGGTCGACCACGCCGCGGAAACCGTCTTCGGCGCCGACAGGAATCTGAATCGGCACCGGGTTGCCCTTCAGGCGCTCGCGCATCTGGCGCTCGACGCGAAAGAAATCCGCGCCGACGCGGTCCATCTTGTTGACGAACGCGATGCGCGGCACCTTGTACTTGTTGGCCTGGCGCCAGACAGTTTCCGACTGCGGCTGCACGCCGCCCACCGAGTCATAGACCATGCACGCGCCGTCGAGCACGCGCATGGAGCGTTCCACCTCGATGGTGAAGTCGACGTGGCCCGGGGTGTCGATGATGTTGATGCGGTGCTCGGGGTAGTTACCGGCCATGCCGCGCCACATGCAGTGCGTGGCCGCCGATGTGATGGTGATGCCGCGTTCCTGCTCCTGCTCCATCCAGTCCATGGTGGCAGCGCCGTCATGCACCTCGCCAATCTTGTGATTGACCCCGGTGTAGAACAGGATGCGCTCGGTCGTGGTGGTTTTGCCGGCGTCGATGTGCGCCGAGATGCCGATGTTGCGATAGCGCTCGATGGGGGTCTGGCGGGGCATGATGGATCTCTTGGAGAAAGACTCGCATCGCCATCTCCGCACCATGCGAAGGGCGAATGTGCGAGTGGGAACACATTATAGGATTGGTCCTATCTCACCGCATGTAGGGGTATTGGTTGGTGATTCAACCCTCACCCCGGGCAAGATCACGCAATCCGGCGAAGTCCAGCAGTTCAATCTCGCCATAAGCCACCTTGAGGATGCCGCGTGCCTGCAGGTCTTTGAGCACCTGATTGACGGTCTGGCGGGACAGCGCCAGCAGTTGCGCAAGCTGCTCCTGCGGCACGCGCAGCACGCGGCGGGTGCCCAGGCGCAGGTCGCCGTAGCCGTCGGCCATCAACAGCAGGCGCCGGGCCACGCGTACGGAGGCGGGCAGCAGGGCGGTTTCTTCCAGCACCGTGAAGGTCAGACGCAGCTTGTGGGTCAGCAGCAGGGCGAAGGCATGCAGCAGTGCCGGGGTGCTGTCCAGGAGGGCAATCAGCGCGGCCTGCGGCATGTGAAGCAGCGTGGTATTGGCGTCGGCGCGGGCGTCGTGGGTGCGCGGCTGGCGGTCGAAAACACCAATTTCGCCAAACCAGTTGACGGGCTCCAGCACCGCCAACAGGGCTTCACGCCCCTCTGCGCTGGTGGCGCCGATGCAGATCGTGCCTTCCACCACGCAATACAACCCGTCAGGCGGATCACCGCGCCGGAACAGCACATCGCCTGCGCTCAGGCGGCGCGCGGCGGCAATGCAAAGCAACGCGTCTTGCAGCGATGCGTCTAGCGAGCCGAACCAACTGCTGGCGTGTAGGCGTTCACGGTACGACGCAGCATCTGCTGGTGGATGGAGGAGCGCGGAGCGGTCCATGATGGGGCCGGCAACTGAAGAGGGCTTCGGAAGCGCGAATTTGTCGGCTATGTGACAGAGCGCCGTTCCATCCGCTGACTAAGATGAAAGGATCATAACGAGGGGGCAACTGCAGCGTCCATGCTGCAAACGCACAAAAACCGGAGACCACGATGCGCAGCCTGTCAGACCACCTTTCCAACTACGCGGCCTATCACCAGGACGGCCGCAATATCGCCACGCACTTTGTCGGCATCCCAGCCATTGTGCTGGCAGTGGCGATTCTGTTGTCCCGGCCCGTGTTTGCAGCGTTGCCCGGAGGCGTGGCTGTTACGCCGGCGCTGTTCTTGCTGGCGGCCGTTACGGTGTTCTACCTGCGACTGGACGCAGCGTTTGGCGCTGTGATGTTTGTGTTGATTGGCCTGTGCGTGTGGATTGGCCAGCAGGTGGCCGGACATTCGGTGGCGGCGTGGCTGTCGGCGGGCATCGGCCTGTTCGTAATCGGCTGGATCATCCAGTTTGTCGGCCACTACTACGAAGGGCGCAAGCCGGCCTTTGTCGATGATTTGGTGGGGCTGGTGGTTGGCCCGCTCTTCCTGGTGGCCGAGACCGCCTTTGCGATGGGCCTGCGCGCGCCGCTGCGTGACGAGGTGGCCAGCCGCGCGCGTGCCATGCGTGCGGCGCTCGGCGGCAAGCCCGTCGCCGCCTGAGCACGCCGCTCCGGCTTAATTGCTTGAGTGCTTCGCGGCCGGCTGAAACGCCGGGGAGCGATTCTCCATGCCGGCAAGCACCGCCTCACGCTGGTTGGCTGCGCCGATCAGGCGGTCCTGCTCGATCGATTCGGCCAGCAGGATGGCAGCGGTATCGCCGTCCTCCACAACGCGCATCAGGCGCTTGGCTGCCCGGATCGCGTCCGGGCTCTTCTGCGCAATTTCTCGTGCTGCCGCCAGTGCAGCCGCGCGCGGGTCGTCAGCCACCTGGGTTGCCAGACCCAGGGCGCAGGCTTCCTCACCGTTGACGACACGCCCGCTATAGATCAGCTCACGCAGCCGGTCGGGCCGCACGAGGCCACGCGTGAGGGCCATGCCGCCCATGTCGGGCACCAACCCCCATTTGATCTCCATGACGGACATGCGTGTGTCGGCGCGCACGTAGCGAACGTCTGCGCCCAGTGCAATCTGCAGCCCACCGCCGTAAGCGACGCCATGCACTGCCGCCAGCACCGGTACCGGCAGATCGCGCCAGACCGTGCAGGCGTACTGCGGCAGGTTGGCCGATCCATGCGTGCGTCGGGCTAACCGGCCGGCGCTGATGTCTGAGCTGCTTTCGCCCTTGCCGAGGCTTGCCATGCTGCCCATGTCCAGCCCGGCGCAGAACGCGCGACCTTCACCGGACAGCACCACGGCGCGCAAGTCTGGTTCATTCATCAGGCGTTCACCGGTTGCGACCAGGGCCTCAAACATGGCCGGGTCGATGGCGTTCATCTTCTCGGGCCGGTTGAGCCGGACTTCGGCCACGCCGGCCTCGATGCTGAGCAGGATGCGTTCTGTCATGGTGGGTATGTCGGAAGTTGGGACTGCCGCATCTTATCGCCTGTGCTGCCGCGGGCGAAAGGCGGCCACGGGCTGCCTGCGGAGCCTGTACAGAATGCTGCGCTGGTCGAGGAGTCTGGCTGCATTGCCCGAGGCCGAGCTGGAGAAGCTGGAGACCAAGGCTGCGGCGTTGGGCGATTGCACTCTCGGTAGCCATCTGCTGCACGAGGCAGACGTCCGCCGGGGAGCCGAGTTTCGCAAGACGCTGGAACGTTAGCTGTCGGAGCGGGTATTGAGGTGTTAGTCGTTCTGCGCGTGGGCCCAAACCGTCACCAATTGTATTTGGCGCTGGCTAGCACGGTGCGCTCGTTGCCGAATACGCAAACCGCGTATGACTGGCAACCACTGATGTAGCGACGGTCGAACAGGTTCATCACGTTCAGTGAAAAACGCCAATCGCGCGTGCCATAGTGCAGCGCTGCGTCGTACAGCGTATAGCTCGGGACCGTCAGCGAATTGTCCGGCGCACCCGCCGACGCGCTCTGGTAGCGGATCCCGCCGCCAATGCCGAATCCCGCGAGGGCTCCGGTACGCCATGTCCAGTCAGCCCACAGCGACGCCATCTGGCGCGGCCGTGGAATATCGACCGGCCAGTGGTTCAGCGACGCGTCGTTCGCCTTCACGTTCTTCACATCCTGATAGATGTACGACGCGATCACCGATAACTCGCGCGTCAGGTTGCCGACCGCGCTCAACTCGATGCCGCGCGAACGCACCTCGCCAGTCTGCACGGAGGACATGCCGGTGGGGTCGAGATTTCTCGGCGCCGGTGCCACGACGTTCGTCTGGTTGATCTGGTAGACGGCTGCGCTCAACATCAGCTTCTCGCCAAGCGGCTGCCAGCGCAGGCCTGCCTCGGTCTGCGTGCCGCGCGTTGGCTGCGGCAATCCTCCGCCAAACATCCTCACACCGATGACCGGGTTGAACGATGTCGAATAGCCGACGTACGGCGAGAGCCCGTAGTTGCCGCGATACGTGAGGCCGACGCGGCCCGAGAACGCGCTGACGTCCTGGTTGGTCTGCGTGCCGGCCCCGCGGTCGTCCTGGCGCACGTTGGCCCAATCCTCGCGGCCACCGAGCGTCAAGACCCAGCGGTTCCATTTGATCTGGTCTTGCGCGTAGGTACTGACCGTGCTCATCGCCGTGGTCAGATTGGGGTGGCCCAGGAACGTCGGGCCCGAGAAGATTGCGGTCGTGACTGGCGTGTAGACCGGATTGTAGATATTCAGCCGCGGCGCGAGCGCGAGCCACTCGCTGTCGGTCGTCGTCTGCCGGCTGTACTGGAAGCCAAGCAGCACGGTGTGTTCGAGCGGCCCTGTGCCGAAACGCGCCTGTGCAGTGTTGTCGATATCGAAGCGGCTGTAGTTGAACTGGAACAGCCCTGCGTAACGCGTGATGTTGGTGGTGCTGCCCGGGGCGAGGCCGGCGCCGAAGACCGATGCGTCATCAAGCGACAAGTGCATCCAGCGTACGTTCTGGCGCAATGTCCACGTCGAATTGAGGTTGTGCGAGAACTGATAGCCGAGCGACCACTGCTTCTTTCGGTAGTCATTGAATGTCGGGTCGCCCGTGTAGACGTCATGCGTGAGCTGCCCATTGGGGTTCGGCAGCACGGTGCCCTGCGCAGGTAGGAAGTTGTGTGAGAAATCACTCCGGTCCTGCAGGTAGGTCGCCGTGAGTGTCAGCGAGGTGTCGGCATCTGGCCGCCAGCGCAGTGAAGGGGCAAGGGCGACGCGCTGCTCGTCATGCGGGCCGGTCAGTGCGTTACCGTCGCTTGCAACGCCGACGAAGCGATAGGCAACTCTGCCGTCGGCGTCGAGCTTGTCGCCGATGTCGAGCATCGTCTCCTTCCGCGCGTAGTTGCCGATCTGCACACCAGCCTCGCGCACGCGCTGGCCGTCGGCCTGCTTCGTCTGCACATCGACGATCGCGCCCGGATCGCCGGCCCCATACAGCACCGACGTCGGCCCACGCAGCACAGTGACGCTATCGATCGCATACGGGGCAACGCGCCAATCCGCGATGACCGTCGTGCTTGGCGCTTGCAACCCGTCGACAAACAGAGAAGGTTTAAAGCCTCGCAGCGTCGCATACAGGTCCGAGCGGTTGTCGGATCCATACGATGCGAACCCTGGCAGGTAGCGCAGTGCCTGGTTGAGGTCGGTCGCGCCGGCCATCTCGATCTGCTGCTCAGTGACGACGTTGGCCGTTTGAGGAATCTCGGTGACCGGCGTATCGGTCTTCGTTCCCGTTGCGGTGCGCTGACCAACGAGGCCGACTGACGGCACGTTCGCCACGCCTTTCACAACGATCTCCGGCAGTGCGGCGACCGGCGCTTGCGTAGCGTCCACTGGTTGCGCCGCCTGCGCGTATGCATGGCCAGCGGCCGTTGCGCAAAGCATGGCTCCAGCGGCGATCGCCCGTCCGCTCTTTCGTTGCGCTACGCTGCACAGTTGCCGTGAAGTACATCGAAGGTCCGAATACCCTGCATTTCGCTGACCGGAGCTTGGTTGCAAGTTCATGAGTTTCAACGAGGGCTTCGTTTTACTTGGATGCGTTCAGGAAGATGCCAGGCGTGGCCTTGTGGAGGCGCGTCGCCGCGGGCAGGCGGTGGTGTGACGCCTATTGGCGCGCGCAGATTGTAGCGGGGCGACGCGCAGAGGTCTGTGGCGAGCGACACCAACCTCGTTACGGCATCCGGATGACCGTGACGTGGTCGATTGGCCTACACCCGCTAGGTCAGGATGCGGTCCAGATCAACAGAGGTCAGATCAACCTGGTCTTGTGTCGAACCAAGAAGCGCTTCTATTGCCGCAAAATCCAAGGCATCGACGCATTTTTGGACTTCGTCGAGAAAGCTGGCATAGCCGGGGACATTCGCAAATCTGCTGATCCAGTCTTCCACGTCTGTCAGGCGACCGTTTCTGGCGAACTGGGCAAGTTCATCAAGGTCCTGGGCTGGGGGCTTGAGCGTTGGGGTTCGGGAGCGTGCGGGCTCGGTCCTGGGCTGTGTTGGGTGGGGGAGGTCGTCCACATCGATCAGGGCATGTCCAAGGGCCGGTGCGGTGATTTCGAAAGCGAACGATGTGCCAACGCCGGGTTTGCTGGAGACAAGCAGTTCGCCGCTCATGGCTTTGACGATGCGCTGTGCGATAAACAGACCGAGTCCGGTACCACCGTTGATTGCCTGGACTTGTTGATAGGCACCGAAAATGTCTGTCTTCTTCGTGACGTCGATCCCGATGCCGGTGTCGGCAACCTCAAGGCCGATGCGATACCCGTCGGCCTGCTTGTGTGCCTTGATGGTTAGCGTTACAACGCCACTGCGCGTGAACTTTGAAGCGTTGGATAGGAGGTTGAGCAAGACTTGCTGAAGTCGGATTCCGTCGATCTCCAACGTTTTCGGCAGCGGCGTCAGCGGCCGATAGATGAACTGGTTGTTCTGCTGTGCGCAAAGTGCGATGGCATAGCCGGCAATGTCATCCAGAAGGTCAGGCAAGTCTACGGGGCTGGGAGAAACGCCGAGTGGCTGCAGTTCGGCCTTCGTATATTCCAGCAGCTCATCAATGAGGGTCAGTTGGTAGCGGATGCTTCGGTCGATGGATTGGATCAGCTTGGCCTGACTCTGTGTCGCGCTATCCAGCAGGAGTTTCGCGTACCCGTTGATCGTGGACAGGGGGGCGCGCAAGTCGTGGCTGACATACCCAAGGGTTTCGATTTTCTGCTGCATGCTGGTTTGCGCTTGGCCCAGCGCTTCGTTGAGCGCGACCGTCCGTTTGGCGACTTCGTCCCGCAGCCGATCCTGTTCCGTGAGTTGCCAATGTTCCAGCCGCTGCCTTGCTTCTGTGCGCTGACGGCCCACATGGTTGATCCAGGCCGCCAGAACCACGAGATGCGTGGCAAGGCCGATGATCGCAATGACGGGATTGGGGTAAATGTCGGACTTGAGCCATGACAGCGCCGAAGGTAGCGCATCGAGCCCTTCGACAGTCCGTATCAGCAAATTGAACAGAGCAAAGCAGACCGTTACCAGCAACAGACGGCCGGTAGGGGTACCGCGCTTGGAGAACAGCAGCGCAATGCAGATATTGAGGATGCCGAGTGCGACGCTCAGTTGCAGGCAGAACCGCGTAAAGACAAGGAGATCGCCGAACGCAGCACCGATCATTCCAATGCACTCGAGACACAGTATCGCCAGGTAGATGACCTGCACTGGCATCCTGACCTTTTCTCCGCGAGCAATCTTCAGGATGAACGCAATGAAGAGTGCAATGGCAAGATACACAAACAGTATTTCGCTACGCGCCGACCATTCGGGCGCATGCGGCCACAGATACGCACGGGTATAGCCGCGGATGGATGCCTCAAATAGCGCAGTACTCAGGGTCAGCCCCGCCAACAGGTAGAACGCGCTGTTGCGAGAAAAGAATCCGATCAGCAAGGCGGACCACGCCAATGCCAGTAGGCCACCAAGGAATCCGAAGTTCCACAAGGCAGCGCGAATCTCCTTTGCCTGCCATGCCTCCTGGGCAAAGGCCATGGGCTCCAGTTGCAATGTCTTGCGGGACGTGACTCGCACGATGACAGGGATCTTCTCGCCTGGATGCAGCGTCACGTTGAGCATCGGATACCGAGGCGGTGCTTGATTCGCGTCGATGCCGGTGATTGGGAATACGGCATCCAGTGTCCAGCGGCCGCTGCGGGGGCTGTAGAAGTCCGCCCGATCGACACGTGCGTCGTGCAGCGCCAGCACGATTGGGCGCTCGACATTGTCGTGGTTGACCAATGTGAGGCGGACCCACCAGGCAGACCGTGAGAATCCAGGATTCAGTCTCGCCTTTGTGGCCGGTACAAAACCACCACGATCGCTCTTGGGCAGAGCAACGATCGCTTCGAGCGGCATTGCGGCGGTGGTGTCTTCGAATATCGATACATCTTCCAGCAGCTCTGGGCCCGCGGCCGTGGCGGCCCAGGCTGCCGGAAGGGGCATACATGCAAGCAGCAGGAAGCACAGTGCAGTGCGAAACAACACTGCGCATGCTTTGCATCGTTCACGCATCGGTGTTCGGGACCTGGATGGGATCGGTGGTGTCGACTTCGCGGTGCTGCCGCTTCCAGGCGGATGGCGTGGTACCGAAGCGGTCGCGAAACGCCGTTGCAAAATTGGCGGCGCTGGAAAAACCGATCTCTTCAGCGATCTCTCCGGTGCCCATCGATGTTCTAGCGAGAAAACGCTGCGCCATCTGCAGCCGCGTGTCGCGCAAATATTCGAAGACGGTCTTTCCGAGATGGTCGCGGAATACCCGAGACAGGCGCTTTTCGTGGGTGCCCACCTGCTTGGCTAGATCTTCGACGGTGGGTGGGTTGCGCACGTCACGCAGCAGAAGCTGGCTGGCTGCGCGTACCAAGGACGCATCCGGCGTGTCGGGGAGCACGGGCAGGTAGTGCTCGGAACGACTGTTGAGCGCCTTCTTCAGATGATTCCGGATGCGTGCAATGACCTCTGCGGGTTCAAACGGCTTGACGATATAGTCAATCGCTCCGATTTCGAGCCCCTCGAGTCGGTCATCGAGATCCGTCGCTGCCGTCAGCATGATGATCGGGATGGCCTGTGTAGAAGGCGTTGCAGTAAGCAACCGGCACGAGGCAAAGCCATCCATGCGGGGCATACGCACATCCATCAGGATCAGGTCGGGGGCCACTGCCTGTGCCCGGTGATAAGCCTGGACGCCATCGAATGCAACACTGATCCGGCAACGGGCAACACGCAAAATCTCGATCAGTAGTTGAAGCTCGTTCGGGCAATCATCGACGACAAGGATGTGCGCGCCGGCGAGATCCGGGGCGGCACGAAGCGACGTCGAATTTGACGGGCGAGATGGCATGACGACGGGCAAGCGGAGACGGGGGGGCAAACCGAGGGGCATCGTGGTCCGCGCATGCGCCATGGTTCCGCGCAAGTATAAGCGGACATCTGTGACATAGCGGGAGGTTGCGCGCGGTTGGCCAAACGCGATGCCGCTTCGGAGAAAACGTTGTCTGGCATACAGCGCAACCGCTTGAGCTGACCCCATACCCCGCACAGGACACCGGACAGGGTGAACGCCGCCATGACTGTGCCAATAACCTCCTCGCTATTGTGGCTAAGCACATCAGCCGCGCACGCGAGAGGTGTGCTCAGTAGTCCAGCGGACTCTCTATTGATGCATCTCCGGTTCGCGCGCACCGTCCTTGCCTAGCGTTGAGCCCGGCAGGCATCCGATCTTGTGGGAACTTTGAAGATTCATCCGCTCGGGCAAAGTATTTTTCCGCCGATCAAAAAACGCGCCTACCCGGATGCTCCCAAAATGCACAGCGTCTATTTTTAGGCGGGATTTGTTGTGCCTCCTTGGAATGGATTCTTGCTTCTCAAAAACACGCTGACCACGTTGTTTACAATTGTTTGAAATTTCAGACGAGGAGAATTTGTTCTTAATTGCTCCTTAATTGGTAATATTGCGCGCCATGTCAGCGTGGTGTCGTACGGTGTTGTTGCATAAACCCGTCCGGTGCGACCTGCTGGCGTTACGTACAAGAGAAAAAAGTTGAGCCGAATAGCGCTGTAAAAAAATGGGTTGGCTGCAAAGATTCTCAGCGTCTTTTGGGAAACTGCGCAGGAACAGACAGAAGCGACGTTGCGGGTTGTAGGGGAAATTGACTGTAGCCGGCTTGAGCTACTGCTTTTTAAGGGTTCGGGAGTCGGTCCAGGGTTGGTGCGGTTGGCGAGAGGCGGGGTGTGGCCATCGTCAAGAGCTGTCGCCAGTCCTTCATAGCGAGTCAAAATGAGAGGTTCTTTCGTGCCAGGGTGCTTGGTCTGCGCTCAATGGCAGGCATTGCTGCGCGCACGCGGGCAGGCCTGTCTGCTTTGTCACGAAATGCGCTCATAACGCAGTTCTAAATCTGAAGGCGGTATTTGCAAGCACGATTTTATCGTGCGGGCAGCATTCGCTCATTCATTTTATAGACCTCATCTCGCCGTTCCCCTTTTGTTTCTACCCGTTTTTACCTTGCTTGTTGCTGTCATTTCATTTAGCGGCGGCGTCGGGCATGCGTCGAAATATTTAAATCAAACGGTTACGCATGACGGGCGGTCGTTTGTTGATAACGGGGCGTTCCAAAGATGGAATATCAGGGTGGGGGTTATCGCCGGCACAGCGCTTTTCGACGTGCCTGGTGGAAGCGTTGCGGGTTGTTCTTACTGGCATCGTTGGCATGGTTGCTGGCATCGCCAGCATTTGCCAACAACCTTTGCCGCATGGCCGATCCGAACTCGAAGGGGGTCCATGTCGATGAGATCTGCTGGCTGCAGTTGGATGGTGTTTCACTGACGGCAGACGGTTCGACACCTCTGACATTCGATCTGCCCGATGGCTCGACCATGACCCTGACTGCGGTCGTGAGCAACGTCGGGACCAGTTCTGGCCTGAGCGGCGTGCAGGCGCCATCCTGGACCGGGTCCCAGTTCAGCGGCACCAGCGGCTACTACACCATCTATACGCCGAACAAGGCCGCGCTCTATACGAACAATGGCGGCGTCGCGAACCACACCACGGTCACGCTGCAGGACATTCACATCTATAACCCCGCAGGCCAGGAAGCGACCAACAGCTTCGAAATGGTGCTGGCGGATGGTGAGAGCACGAACACCGGCGAAAACCTCGATTTCGGGGTGGTGTCCGGGGGGAGCACGCTTCATCAGGTGGAGTGGCTGGGCGCGTCGCCAAGCAACAACCTTACCTATGGGATGCCGGGCGTGACGCCGGGTGTCTCAGCTACGCCCGCATCCGCCTGTATTGGTATGGTGGACTGCGTCCGACTGGTGGGCAAAAGCGGCACCGCCAACGCCGCAGTGTTCTCTACCACGCGCACCGGTTCCCCGTTTACCGTGATGGGGCAAGTCCACACCAACGGCTCCAGCCTGCAGGGCATGGCGTTTGGCGTGCGCTGGGGTGGGGTGCGGCTGCGCAAGGCGCTGCCGAGCGGCCGCCTGGACCCATCAGACCAGTTCACCTACCGCGTGCTCAATGCCCGCGGTAACGAAATCATCAACACGTCCACATCGGGCACCGGTACCGGCAACTATCCGTACATCAGCGGCCAGGCTGTCATGCCGGGCAACGTGCTCACCCTGATCGAGCAGATGGCGCCGGGCAGCCGCTACACGCTGGCGCAGTACGACAGAACGATTGCCTGTACCAACGGCAATGCGGCTTCGAGCACGGTGCTGCCCAGCGGCTCGTTCGATCCGGCCAATCCGCCAACGCTGAACCTGCAGCAACTGGCCGACCGGGTGGACTGCACGCTCACCAACATCCCGCGTGTGGTGGATCTGGGCATCACCAAGGCGGCGCCTGCCACCGTGCAGGCGGGTCAGCCAATGACTTACACGCTGACCATCGCCAACACTGGCGCCTACCCCGCCACTGGCGCCACCTTCAAAGACACGATGCCCGTGGGCATTACGGGTGTCACTGCCGGCAACGTGAGCTGCGGTAACCCGACCGGCGGCGCAATCTGCGGGGCGCTGGGTACCAGCGTGACCGGCAGCGATGCCGCGGGGTACGTGATTGCCGGCGCGGTGCAGAGCCTGCCGGCCGGCAGCAGCGTACAGATCACCATCAATGTGAATGCGCCTGGCGCGGCAGGAAACATCAGCAACACCGCGACCGTGCAGCTGGCCGCCACCGATACCACGGTTGCGGAACCCGCAACGGGCAACAACAGCGCGACGGTATCAACCACCGTGCAGGGCACGCCCGCCATGTCGGTCACCAAGACGGCCTCGCTCAATGACGCCAATGGCAACGGCAAGGCGGATGTGGGCGAAACCATCCTCTACAGCATCACTGCCGTCAACAGCGGCAGCATCGTGCTCACCGGCCTGACGGTGTCGGACCCCAAAGCCGGCGGTACCGCACTGGCGTGTACGCCAACAACCATCAACCCGGGTGCCTCCGCAAATTGCGGCAGCTTTACCTACACGGTGACGCAGGCCGATGTGGACGCCGGTGTGCCGATCCACAACGTTGCGACCGTCACGGCCACGCCCTCGGGCGGCGGTGGCCCCGTCACGTCGACGGGCGTTGTTGATACGCCGATTGGTGACCCGAAGATCGCCGCCAACAACGACAACTACACCGTGCCCAGCGGCGCGGCAGGGGGCTCGCTTGGCAGCGTGCTCGTCAACGACACGCTGGGCAGCACGGTGGGGCCGACGAGCGGAACCGGCAAGGGCAACGTGACGTTGACCTGGGGCACCACCACGCCCACGCCGTCGACCGGGGGCTTCACGCTCAATCCTGACGGCACGATCACGGTCAAGCCCGGCACGCCGGCGGGTACCTACAAGATTCCGTACACGGTGTGCGACGCCGTGCACCCGACCAATTGCGCGGCGGCGACGGCCACCATTGTGGTGGGCGCGGCGCCCATTGCGGCCAGCAACGACAGCTACACCGGCATCGATGGCACGGCAGGCAACAGCAGCGTCGGCAATGTGCTGGACAACGACACGCTCAGTGGCGCCAAGGCGACAACGGGCACGGTCAACATCAGCGTGACCTCGCCGTCGAGCAACCCGAAGGCGGCGCTGGACCCGAACACCGGCCTGGTGTCGGTGGCACCGGGCACGCCGGCGGGCACGTATACGATCGGCTACCAGATCTGCGAGAAGCTAAACCCGACCAACTGTGCGAGTGCCACGGCTACCGTGACGGTGGCACCCGGCAAGATCATTGCAAGCAATGACACCTACACCGGGACGAACGGCGCTACCGGCAACCCGCAGGTCGGCAACGTGCTGGACAACGACACGCTCAACGGTACGAAGGTCACGCCGGGCACCGTCAACGTGAGCGTGACCACGCCGTCGAGCAATCCGAAGGTAACCCTCGATCCGACGACTGGCGTGGTGTCGGTGGCGCCGGGCACACCGGCCGGCACGTACACGATCGGCTACCAAATCTGCGAGAAGCTGAATCCGGCCAACTGCGCAAACGCTACCGCCTCGGTGACGGTGGTGACGGGCCCGATTACGGCGGGCAGCGATAGCTATACGGGTATCGACGGTAACGCCGGTAACGGCAGCGTCGGCAACGTGCTGGACAACGACACGCTCAACGGCAGCAAGGCGACAACGGGCACGGTCAACATCAGCGTGACCTCGCCGTCGAGCAACCCGAAGGTGACCCTGGATCCGACAACCGGTGTGGTCTCGGTGGCGCCGGGCACCCCGGCCGGCACGTACACCATCGGCTACCAGATCTGCGAGAAGCTGAACCCGACCAACTGCGCCAACACCACGGCCACGGTGACGGTGGCGCCGGGCAAGATCATTGCCGGCAACGACACCTACACCGGCATTGACGGCAACGCCGGCAACAGCAACGTTGGCAACGCGTTGGACAACGACACGCTCAACGGCACGAAGGTTACGCCGGGCACCGTCAACGTCAGCGTGACGACGCCATCGAGCAACCCGAAGGTGACGCTGGACCCGAACACCGGCCTGGTGTCGGTGGCACCGGGCACGCCGGCCGGCACGTACACCATCGGCTACCAGATCTGCGAGAAGCTGAACCCGACCAACTGCGCGACCGCCACGGAAACCGTGACGGTGGTGCCGGGCAAGATCGTTGCCAACAACGACACCTACACCGGCATCGACGGCAACAGGGGCAACAGCAGCGTGGGCAACGTGTTGGACAACGACACGCTGAATGGCACGAAGACGGCGCCGGGCACGGTCAACCTGAGCGTGACCTCGCCGTCGAGCAACCCGAAGGTGAGCCTTGACCCGAACACCGGCGTGGTGTCGGTGGCACCGGGCACGCCGGCGGGCACGTACACCATCGGCTACCAGATTTGCGAGAAGCTGAACGCAGGCAACTGCGCAAACGCGACTGCAACGGTGACGGTGGCGCCGGGCAAGATTGCGGCGGGCAATGACAGCTACACCGGTGTCGATGGCTCGGGTGGCAACCCGCAGGTCGGCAACGTGCTGGACAACGACACGCTCAATGGCGCGAAGGCAACGCCGGGCAACGTCAACGTAAATGTGTCAACGCCGTCGAGCAACCCGAAGGTGAGCCTTGACCCGAACACCGGCTTGGTATCCGTGGCACCGGGCACGCCGGCTGGCACGTACACGATCGGCTATCAGATTTGCGAGAAGCTGAACCCCGCCAACTGCGCCACGGCCAGCATTTCGGTGACGGTGACATCGCAGCCGCTGCAGGCGACCGACGACGACTACCGTCAAGCCCCCGTGAACGGCGCGACCGGTGGCCCGATCGGGATCATCCTGGGCAACGACACCCAGGGCGGCAAGCCGATCGCTAACCCGGCCAACATCAACCTGACGCTGCTGGACAACGGCGGCTTGCCGGGCCTGTCGCTGCGTCCTGACGGCACCGTGATGGTGCCCCCGGGCACGCCCGGCGGCAGCTACACCCTGCGCTATCGCATCTGCGACCGGATGGCGCCGACAAACTGCAGCGACGCCGCGATCCGCTTTGCCGTGAGCGATGACGCGCTGCTGCGTGTAAACAAGCAGGCAGCACCGCAGAAGGTGAACGTCGGCGATGTGGTGCGCTACACGCTGACCGTGCAAAACCCCAGCAAGACCGATATCCACGGCGCGGTGCTGGTGGATACGCCGCCCGTCGGTTTCAGCTTGATCGCCAGTTCGCTCACGGTGACGGGTGGCAACGGCAACAGCCGTCTGGTCGGTTCCAGCCCGATCCGTGTCGAAGGCATTGACCTGTCCGCAGGTGCCTCGATGACGGTGGTCTACATGCTGCGCGTGGGGCCTGGGGCTTCCGCACGCGGTGAGTACGTCAACACCGCGCTGCTGTTGCTCAACGGCATGCGCGTCAGTAACCAGGCACAGGCAACCGTGCGCCGCGATGCCGATCCGCTGTTCGAAGAAACCCGCGTCTTCGGTACCGTGTTTGACGACCGCAACGGTGACGGCTGGCAAGCCAGCGCCAATGCGACCAGCCTGCGCGTACAGGGCGGTTTCAATCCGGACGCCTACGTACCGGGTTCCACCACGGTGGACCGCGGCGACGGCCCGCGCCCCGAGGCCGATGCCAGCGCACCGCTGCTGCACGGCATCTCACTGGGCAGTCTGTCAGGGCGCCTGAGCATGGCACAGCCCGTGAACAAGCATCGCATCGTCATTTCGCAGCGCCTGCGCGAAGCCGCCTTTACCGATGACTTCACGTTGACGACGGCAGAAGGCAGCAAGGTTCGCCTTTACGCAGACGGCCGCACGGAAAGCACGCCCAGCGGTGATGTGGCGAAGCAGCTCTCGTCCCAGGCCTTGAGCGTTGAGCGTCAGGTCACGAAGGAAGACGGCGGCACGCTGCGTGTCGACTACATCATCGTCAACAGCGGCCTGGAAGAGCGCGGTATTCCGGGGGTCCGCATCGCGACGGTCGAGGGCAACATCATCGAGACGGATGCCTACGGGCGGTATCACCTGGAGGGCATCGACGTGGCGAACATCGCACGCGGGCGCAACTTCATCATGAAGGTGGACCCGGCAACGCTGCCGCCACGCAGCGAGTTCACCACGGCCAATCCGCTGGTCAAGCGGATCACGCAGGGTGTGCCGGCACGCTTCGACTTCGGCGTCAGGCTGCCGACGGCGGTACCAGCCCAAGCGGGCGCTGCGGTGCAGGGCAACGGTGGCAAGGAGGGACAGCAATGAACACGCGTCTCGCCTCCCAAACCTTGTCCCGGCCCCGCTCGAAGACCACCAAGACCATGCGACTCAAAACGCTGGATGCAGCGATTGCTGGCATCCTTTTCGTGGGCTATGGGATGCCCGCCTCGGCACAGACACTGTCTGCCGACAAACAACCCGCGGCCATCGGACAGGAAGCCGTGGCCACCCATTTCAGCATCGACCTGCCCAACGGCGGGATGGTCTGGGCAACCGAAGACCCAGCGCAAACGACGCCTGTACTGAGCGTGCAAGCCGGGTCCGAAGCGGCGGTCGAGGGTGGCCGCATCGTCGAGCCGGTGAAGCTGCAGGTCTATAGCAACTACGCCGCCTTCATCAAGCGGATGCAGATCAGCATCTACCGCGCCGAAGACACGGACTTGGTGACGCCACTGGCGACGGTGGATATTCCGCCCGGCGGCGTGGTCCAGGCAACGTGGGACGGCAGCCTGCCAGACGGCACGCGTGTGCGCCCTGGGGATCGGCTCACCTACATCCTGCGCGCCGCGGCGGCCGATGGCAGCGTCGACGAGACCTATCCGCGCAGCCTGCTGCTGGTGTCTCCGGCAGACCGGCAGCGCATTCTTGACCAGATGCACCAGAACGCCAGCGGCCCGCTGCGCGCGCTGAGCGCCAGCGAGCTGGAGTCGCGCGCGCTGCTCGACAGCACGTTCGGCAACAACGCGCTGCGCCAGCAGAACATCATCATTCGCGGGTCGCGGGTGCGCGTGTTCGGGCAGAACGTGCCCGAAGGCTATGGGCTGACCATCGACGGCCAGACCGTACCCGTGGACCAGCGCGGCAAGTTCGTGGCCGAGTATCTGTTGCCGACCGGCATGCACCGGTTTGCCGTCGACGTGAAGGGCCCGAACGGAGAGGGCAGCAGCTACCCGCTGGACATCAACGTGCGCGAGAACTACCTGTTCGTCGTCGCCATTGCGGATCTGACGATGTCCAAGAGTTCGATCAGCGGTGACGGTGCATCGGGCCTGACCGTGGACGACCGCTATCGCAACGGTTTCCTCGACGAGGGGCGGTTGGCTTTCTACACCAAGGGCAAGGTGGACGGGCGCTACCTGTTCACCGCACAGGCTGATACGACCGAACGCAACGTCGGCAATCTGTTTGACGGGTTGTTCAAGGCGGACCCGCGCGACGTGTTCCGACGCCTGGACCCAAACATGTACTACCCGGTGTACGGCGATGACTCCACCACGTACCGCGACATCGATACGCAGGGCAAGCTGTACCTGCGGGTCGATTGGGACAAGAGCCAGGCCCTGTGGGGCAACTACCAGACGGGCTTCACGGGTACGCAGTATGCGCAGTACGTGCGCAGCCTGTATGGCGCCGCGGTCGACTGGCGCAGCCGCTCCAGCACGCCGCTGGGCGATCCGAGCACGCAAGTGAAGGTGTTTGCCTCGCAGGCGCAAACGGTGGCGGGGCACTCGGAATTTCTCGGCACGGGCGGTAGCTTGTATTACCTGCGGCATACCGATCTGCTGCCAGGTTCCGATCAACTCGTGCTGGAGGTGCGCGACCCTTCCACGGGGAGCGTGGTCAATCGCATCTCGCTGGTGCGTGGCATCGACTACGACATCAACGAGATGCAAGGGCGGATCATGATGACGAAGCCGCTTGCCCAGATTGCCGACCAGAACACCAGCACGCTGTTCCGTGATCGCCCCACCGGCGGCTACGAAAACCACCTGTTGGCGGATTACGAATATGTGCCGAGCGGGTTCGACAGCAACAATGTGACGGGTGGCGTGCGTGCCAAGCACTGGTTTGGCGAGCACGTTGCCGTGGGCGGCACCTACGTGAGCGAAGGGCGCTCGGACCAGGCGTACACCATGAAGGGGGTGGACGCGACGCTGCAGGCCGGACGCGGGACTTACCTCAAGATGGAGCACTCGCAGACGCAGGCTGCGATGGCGCCCATCTTCTACTCCGACAACGGTGGTCTGAGCTTCATGCAGATCAACCCGCAAACGCAGACCAATCGCAGCGGCAACGCCACTGCCGTGGAAGGTCGCGCCAACCTGCGTGAGCTGGGGTGGACGTCACGCGACTGGACCGTCGGCGCCTGGTGGCGGGACGTGAGCTCGGGGTATTCCGTGGCACGTGCCGACCTGGGCTACCCCATCCGTGAATACGGCTTTGAGTATGCCGGCCAGGTGCGGGAAGACATCCGGATCGCTGGCCGCTACAGCAAATCCGAGCGTGGCACGGATGCCCTGGAGCAGGCACAGGCGCAGATCGACTGGCGCCTGGCAGAGCACTCCGACCTGATTGCCGAAATCCGCCGCGTTACCGAGACCTACCAGGGGAACAGCGGCACCGGAACGCTGGCAGCACTGGGCTATACACGGCGCCTGATCGGCACACTCGACGTGTATGGCACCGGGCAGATCACGCTCGATGATGATGGCGGCGCTTACCCGCGCAACAATGCCGCCACCGTGGGTGCGAAGTACCAGTTTGCCAATCAGTCTTCCGCCGGCGCCGAATACACGGCGGGCAATCGGGGCAATGCGGCCAAGCTCATGGGTGAATACCGGATGAGCCCCGATCACTCGCTGTACGGCAACTACACCCGCCTGATCGACTCCACCGGCGTGTACGACCAGTCGCCACTGCTTGCGCAGGCGCCCAGCAGCATTACGCTGGGCCAGCGCTGGCGCATCTCCAACACGACCAATTTCTACAACGAAACGCAAAGCCTGAAGAGCGGGCCCACTACGGGCGTGGGGCATACCTTTGGTATGGACTTCTATCCCGCACGCGGCTGGACGACGGGTTTCAGCCTGCAGCAGGCAGAACTCGATGCCGTGAGCGGCGCGGGCAAGGTGCATCGGCAGGCCGCCAGCGTGAACGTGGGCCTGACCCAGCCTGGCACCACCTGGGCCAGCAAGCTGGAATACCGCAACGACGAGGGTGCCGAACAGCGCCGGCAGTGGGTTTCGGCCAACCGCGTTGGCTACGAGATCAACGAGTCATTGCGCCTGGGCGGACGCTTCAACTGGGCCAATACCAGCGATGCCAATCAGCCAGTCAACGATGCGCGATACACCGAGGCCAGCCTCGGCTTCGCCTGGCGGCCCTGGAACAGCGTGCGATGGACAGTCATCGGCAAGTACACCTATCTGTACAACCTTGCCTCGGCCGGACAGGTGGACGGCAGCACGGGGGCAGGCCTGTTGCCTGATCAGCGCTCCTCCATCTGGTCGCTGGAAGGTATCTATCGATTGGATGCCAACTGGGAGTTTGCTGCCAAGCTCGCCACCCGAACCGGTGAAGCCCGCCTGGATCGCGGCAGCGGTGATTGGTACAGCAACCGCGCGACGTTGATGGCTGCGCAGGTGCGCCGGTACGTCTACGGCGGCCTGAGCGCGATGGGCGAGTACCGTGTGCTGCGCGCCACTGACGGCGGTACGCGGCAAGGCTGGCTGGCCAGCCTCGACTACGACGTTGCCAAGCATGTCCGCCTGGGCGTGGGCTACAACTTCACTAGGTTCAGTGATGACATGGCCAAGCCTGGATACCGGTATCGCGGCTGGTTCGTGAACGCGGTGATGTCCATCTAGGCCTGATCGACTTGACGCCACGTGCCGCAGGGCGCTGATTGAAACCCAGCGCTGTGGCGGCCACGTCGTCAGGTTGACGGTGGCGACTCGGGCGCGATGCGCAATGCGTCGCGCTTGTCCTTAACCTGCGCCCAGCGCGCATGGTCGGGCAGTGGCGGCTCGACCGCGGTCAGACGCGGCCAATCTGCGCGGCGCGAGAGCTGCGCATTCAGTGCAATGAAGTCCTGCTGATCGGCCGGCACCTCGGCGGCGGGGTAGATCGCCCCCACCGGGCACTCCGGTACGCAGATCGAGCAGTCGATGCATTCATCCGGATCAATTACCAGAAAGTTCGGGCCGGCGTGGAAGCAGTCCATCGGGCAGACGGCAACACAGTCCGTGTATTTGCACTGGATGCAAGATTCGGTGACGACGTACGGCATAGCAAAGCGAGGTGTTCAACACCTGTTCAAAAAACGTTCGAAATTATGCAGCATCAACCCGAACCGTGGCGGGCGTCGGACTCAATGTGACCTGTCGGTACTGCCTGTTGTCAACTCGGATGGCGCGCTGAGCCCTTCGGTCTCTTCGGTGTCCATTGACGGCCCACCAAACTGCAGCGCCGCAAGACGTGCATAAAGCGGAGAACTCTGCAAAAGCTCAGCATGGCGGCCTTGCGCAACGATGCGGCCTTGCTCAAGCACAACGATCCGGTCAGCTTGCTGCACGGTGGCAAGGCGGTGCGCGATCACCAGCGTGGTGCGGTTTCGCGCGGCATTGTTCAGGGCGGTCTGCACCAGCCGCTCGCTTGCGGCATCGAGCGCGCTGGTGGCCTCATCCAGGAGCAGGATGGGCGGGTCTTTGAGAATGGCCCGCGCAATGGCGATTCGCTGGCGCTGCCCTCCCGACAGCCTGACGCCACGCTCGCCCAGCAACGTGTCGTAGCCTTGTGGCAGCTCGTTGATGAAGCCTGCAGCGGCGGCCATTTCGGCCGCACGTTGTACTTGCGCGAGCGTTGCTTCGGGCGCGCCATAGCGGATGTTGTCGAGCACACTCCCTGAGAAGATCACCGATTCTTGCAGCACGACACCAATGGCCTGCCGCAGCGCCGCGAGTGAGACTTGCCGTGTTGGGACGCCGCTGATCAGGATGCTTCCGGACTGCGGCTCGTAGAAGCGCAGCAGAAGCTGAAACAGCGTTGTCTTGCCCGCACCGGAAGGCCCTACCAGTGCAACGTGCTCCCCGGGGGCAACATCGAGCGTGAAGTGGGAGAGTGCAGCGGTACCCGGACGTGACGGATAGGAGAAGGTGACATTGTCGAAGCGGATGCCCTCGGCATGCGCGGGCAGCGCCACGGGCGTATCTGGCTCCGCAATGGGGGAGCGGGTTGCCAGCAGTTGCAGAAGACGCTCTGTGGCACCAGCGGCTCTCTGCAGGTCTCCCCACACTTCTGCAATTGCGCCGACGGCGCCCGCTGTGAACACCGCGTAGAGGATGAACTGGGACAGTTGGCCCGCCGTCATCTCTCCGGCCAGCACGGCCTTGGCACCAAGCCAGAGCACAAACACGATCGCGGCAAACACAAAGATGATGACCACGGCGGTCAATTGCGCGCGGGCACGAATGCGTGTGAGCGCGGTGTCAAACGCCGTTTCCACGGCCGTACCGAAACGCCTCGCCTCTTGCGCTTCCTGCGTGTATGACTGCACGGTCGGCATGGCATTGAGCACTTCGCCGGCCAGCGCGCTCGCGCTTGCCACCTTGTCCTGGCTGTCACGCGAGAGCCGCCGCACGCGACGCCCAAAGATGACGATGGGCGCGACCACCACGATCAGCGTGGCGATGATGTAGCCGGAGAGCACTGGGCTCGTCACGACCAGCATCACCACCCCGCCGACCGTCAGCAGTGTGTTGCGCAACCCGAGTGACAGGCTGGTCCCCACCACGGTCTGGATCAACGTCGTGTCGGTTGTGAGCCGCGACAGCACCTCGCCTGTTTGTGTCGTCTCGAAAAACTCCGGGCTCAAGCTGACGATGTGCCGGTAGACAGCCCGCCGCAGGTCTGCTGTCACCCGCTCCCCCAGCCACGAGACGCAATAGAAACGCAGCGCTGTGGCGCCGGCAAGCACCAGAGAGAGGGCGAACAGGGCGATGAAATAGCGGTCAATGTGCGATCGCTCGCCACTGGCAAATCCGCGGTCAATCAGAAACTTGAACGCCACCGGCAGTGCCAGCGTTGCAACGGCCGCTGTCACCAGTGCCAGGAACGCAATCGCCCAGCGCCGCGCATACGGGCGCAGGAAGGGCATGAGCGCGAAGAGGGGGCTGATACGCGACGGCAGGGGCGCAGCGGAAGGCATGGGAATCGGCAACAGATCAGAAGGCGCCCATTATCTCAGCCCCTGGATTGGGCCGTGGCTGACCCACGCACAGCAACTCCGGAGATGCCAGGACCAATCATCGTGTGCGCAGTGGAATCAATTTGATGCGCTCGAATCACCCCCTTGTAGACCAGCCGCTCTCAGCGCTCGCTAAGTCCGGCCGTCTAGTCTTGTGACCTCTCCGGTTTTCCAAGACATGGCATGCGCCGACGTCACACGCTCACCTTCCTCACGCTGGCGGTTCTGATGGCCGTTGCGGCTGTCCTTATCGCCCGGCGCCCAGGTGGGCAGGCTATCCGCCCAACGCTGGCCAACGGGCCGCTTGCGTCGGCCGTGGACAAGGCAGAAAACTACCTGCACGGCAAGGCGATCCGGGCTGGGCTTGAGCGGTCGGCATCGGGCTTGATTTACGACGTGACGGTGCTCAAGGCCGGCCGGATTTTCGATGTGCGGCTTGATGCACGCAGCGGCCGGATTCTTTCTGCTGCGATCAACAAGTAGCGCATTACGGATGGCGTGCCCGCGTGGGGTACGCTGTGCGCAGACGCGTTCTGACGCCGTATCCGCATGCCCAACATTCTTCTGATCAACCCGAATTCGTCCCAGGCCACCACGGACATGATGGTGCGCATCGCGCAAGACCACGTGCCCGCCGGCTATGCGGTCGTGGGGGCTACGGTAGCGAATGGGCCGTCGATGATCATTAACGAAGTGGAGCTTGCCGCTGCGGCCGCCGAGGTGGAAACCGCCTGGCGTAGTGCACGGGTGCCGCACGTGGGCGTAATCATTAGCGCGTTTGGCGACCCCGGCGTGATGCAGGTTCGTGAGGCAAGCCGGCCCATACCGGTGGTCGGCATTTGTGAGGCGTCGATGCTGGAAGCGTCAGAAGGTGGGCGCCGATTTGGCGTGGCCACGGTCACGCCCGATCTGGTGGCCGCGATTGATGCCAAGGCGCAGGCGCTTGGGCTTGGCGCGCTCTATACCGGCGTGCAGCTCACGCCCGGCGAGCCACGTCGGTTGGCTGCAGACGCAGGCGCGCTGGAAGCGGCATTGAGTGATGCCGTGCGCGCCTGCCTTGACGCTGGTGCGCAGGCGGTGATCATCGGCGGCGGGCCGCTGGGGCAGGCCGCAGTGGGCCTGGCACAACGATTTGACGTGCCGATCATTGCGCCGATTTCCGCTGCGATGCGTCGGCTGAACACCTGCATCGCAGCGGTACAGGCGGCGCCGGTTGGCGCCGCTGTGCGTGCTTAGTTCGCGATGATCGACACCGTCGAATTGGCCGGCACCGTGATCGTCTCGCTATAGGTACCGGTCTTGAAGCCGCGCGCCACCGGGAATTGACCGAAGCCCTGCAGCGTGGCCGGCACGGCGCTCGGCATCGAGCGCTGGCTGCTGTAGTTCTGGCCATTGACGGAGGGGATCGAGAAGCCGCTGTCCGAACGCGCCGGATAGGCAAAGCCCCCCGGGCTGCCCGGCACTGGCAGCAGTGCCACCGCCGTCCCCCAACGGCCCAATGCATCGCCCAGGCCTGTACCGCCGCCGGCCTGGATGGCGTTGTTGAGCACCGTAGCCGAGTCCGTTGACGAGAAGTTCTGCAGCAGGTTCTTGTAGTACGCCACGCCGTACTGGCGCAGCAGGAAGCCGCCCAGGCTGCCCGAGATCGGATACCCCGGGCACGACGACGTGAGTGACGGGTCGAACGCCGTCAGAGAGCAGTTGTATGCGCTTTGCAACCAGGCCGGGAAACGGCTGTCGCGCACGTTGTTGAAACTCGGGTCGATCTGGCTGGAAAGCACGTCTTCCATCGTCATCGCCGTCATTTCTTCCAGCCACGTGCCATACATGTACTGCGAGCCGTTCAGCACGCCACGCTGGTAGAAGTTGGCCATATGCGTGAACTCGTGGCCCAGCGTGGAGATGACCGTGTTCAGCCCGTCTGTGCCGCCCAGGTAGATGGTTTCCGAGTCCACATAGAGCGACAGCGACTGGTTCGACAGCGGTTGCGAGCTGGTCGTGAAATTGTTGCGCGCCCAGAAGTAGCCCACGCGGCCATAGGGCTGGCCGTCGGGCTGGATGTTCAGAACCACGATGTCGAGCGCCTGGTTCGGATCGATCAGGCTGGCGGAGCTGGAGTAGCTGCCCCACGGCTGGCCGACGATCGATGTGGCCAGCGTGTAGACCGACTGCGTGCCCGATGCAAACTTGGTGATCAGCGTGCTGATGATGCTGTCGGAGATCTTGCTGCTGCCGTATTCCGAGTTTTCGACCCACAAGTTGATGATGCGGCCATCGGTGGCGGCTGCTTGCTGCTTGAGCGTGGCGGTGCGTACCGTGGCGGTGCCGTCCGGCTGCTGATGGTTCCAGGTGCGCTGGGTACCGACACTGGCAACAGACTGCGGGCGCAAAACCGTGTCATTGGAAGCGCCTTGTGTCTTGAGCGGGCCCGCGCCAGAGGCATAGCCGTCCAGTGCGTGCGCGTTGAAGTCGGAGATCTGGCGGTCAAAGGCCGCGTTCATCGCGTCGTTCTTGACGGACGCCGTGGTCAGGTTGCCGGAGGCGCCGTTGGTGGGCGTGGTGCTGGTGGTCGTGCCACTGCCAAGACCAAGCAGGCTGCCGCTGGAGAGCGACACGGACGGCATCGGCTGCGCAGCTGCGCCCTGGTTGGTATAGACGAGCGTGACGTTCTGGCCAGTCAACCCGGCAATCGACACATTCACGGTGCCAGCCGAACCGCCCGTATTGGTGGCTTGCCACACGCCCACACCGGAGCCGGCGTAGGTATTGCCCAATGCACCGCAGTTGGAGCCGCTGCACGCGGCAGCCAGATTGATGCTGGCGGGGGTCGCCGGCGTGGCGGCCGGGGTGGCCCCCGAACTGCCACCACCGCCACCACCGCCACCGCAGGCCGCCAGCGTGCCTGCTGCTGCCACCATCATCGCGATGGCCCATTGCTTCGTACTGCTACCGCCCTTGCTGCCTTCCATCCTCATCTCTCCAAATCCGAATTCCGGCGCGCTGTCGGCTTGTGACTGCGGCGCGCGGACGGATTCTCAAGGGGAGGTGACGGATTCGATCCGTGGAAATGACGGGTCGGCAGGGCCCAATTCCCCCTGATGTGGGGGTGTCGCCACCGGCACCCTGTCGGAAAGGTTGAAAAAGTCGTAGCCCCAGGATGTAGAAGCGGAAAACGGGGGAGAGCGGTGGCCGACACTTTTGTGCCAGGGCGGTCCGCTAGAATGGGCCGCTTTCCTGCGGATTGCGCCATTTCAGGCGCTGGATACGTCACCCATTCATGCTCGTCGCGCAGCTCAAATCGTTTTTCATGGTCGCCCGCCTGGGCAGCATCACGCTGGCTGCCAAGCAGCTGGGGCTTTCTCAGCCGACCGTGACATCGCAGATCCGCGCGCTGGAAGAGGCCTACGGGGTGGAGCTGTTCTACCGCGGCGGACGCCGGCTGGCACTGTCGGACGCCGGCGTCCGCCTGATGCCGCTGGTCGACCAGCTCGTGCGGCAGGAAACCGAGATCGACTTCTTCCTGCGCAATTCGGGCGACATGGGCTCGGGCCATCTGCGCATCGGCGCCACGGCGCCGTACTACATCCTCGACATCGTTGACCGTTTTTGCCAGAGCCACCCCGGCATCGACGTGAGCATCGAAGCCGGCAATTCGTTGCAGATGCTCGACGCGCTGCAGGAGTACCGCGTGGACGTCGCTTCGTCATCGCAGCGGGTGGACGATGCACGCTTCCTGCGCATTGAGCTGGCGCGTGACCCACTGGTACTGGTGGTGCACCGCAGTCATCGACTGGCCACACAGACAAGCGTGCCGTTGGCAGCGCTGTCACAGTGCCGGCTGCTGGTGCGCGAAGTGGGCTCCACCACACGAGCCATAACGGAAACGATGATGGCCCAGGCCGGCGTGACAGCGGCATCCACGGTGGAAATCGGCAGCCGGGAATCCATTCGCGAAGCCATCATGCGCAACCTGGGCGTGAGCGTGATCGCCCGCCAGGAGGTGCCAAGCCATCCGGACCTGCGCATGCTGGCCTTCGAGGGTGGCACGCCGGAGTTGAGCGAGTACCTCTACTGCCTGCAGGATCGGCGCGAAGCGCGGCTGATTGCCGCCTTCCTGGCGCAGGTGCGCTCGCCGGCGCCATAACTTCGTCATCCACCTGAACAAAAATCCGGAAATGCGCGCATTGGCGTTTTTGGGGTAACTGCCACAAGGGGTACATGTCGGCTAGCTACAGTAGCGACCGTTTTTGCTACTGCCTCAGCCGCCCCGTCAATGCCCCAGCCTGCCTCCCACCCGACTTCGGGTAACGCCACGCCGTTCCTCTCTGTGCGGCAAGTTGCCCGCCGTTTTGGCGCATTCACTGCGCTTGACGGTGTTTCGCTGGACGTGGCTCAGGGCGAATTCGTTTGCCTGCTCGGTCCGTCGGGCTGTGGCAAGACGACCCTGCTGCGCATCATTGCCGGGTTGGAGGCGCAGGACGCCGGCCAGATCGTCGCCGGTGGCCGCGATATTTCGAACCTGCCGCCGCGCGAGCGCGACTACGGCATCGTCTTCCAGTCGTACGCGCTGTTTCCCAACCTGACCGTTGCCCAGAACGTTGCCTACGGTCTGGACACCACCAACGGCAACCGCGCCCGCATGCAGGAGCGGGTGTCGGAGATGCTCGCGCTGGTGGGTCTGGCTGGCAGTGAAGCCAAGTACCCGTCGCAGCTCTCGGGTGGGCAGCAACAGCGTGTGGCGCTGGCCCGCGCGCTGGCGCCAGCGCCATCGCTGCTGCTGCTGGATGAGCCGATGTCGGCGCTGGACGCCCAGGTGCGCGAACACCTGCGCATCGAACTGCGCCGCCTGCAGCGCAAGCTGAACGTGACCACGCTGATGGTGACGCACGATCAGGACGAAGCCATGGCCATGGCCGACCGCATTGCGGTCATGTCCAACGGCCGCATCGAGCAGACGGGCTCGCCTTCGGAAATCTATACGCATCCCGCTACGAGCTTCGTTGCCGGGTTCGTTGGTCAGGCCAACTGGCTGCCGCTGGAACACAACGAAGATGGCACGCCCACGCTGGCCGGCCAGCCGCTGCTGCTCGATCCGGCGTTTGCGGATACCTTGCTGGGCTCCGGCCGCCTGTTCTGCCGCCCAGAGGCCGTGACGCTGCATCCGGATGACGATGCCCCCAATCGTCATCTCGCCCGCGTGGTCGACCAGATCTACCTGGGCAGCCGCACGCGTGTGACGCTGGCCATCGACGGCCTGGCCAATGCGCCGCTGGTTGCCGAAGTGGCTTCGAACGCGCTGCGCGGTGGGCGCGGTGCCCTCGGTGAGAGCAAGCTGTGGATCGCGCTCGAGCGCGCTGGCCTGCGTGTCTATGCTTGAGGTGGTGATGTCGACGCTCCCTCCCGAGGCCAACGTGATCAATGTCGCCAAGGCCGCCCCGCAAGAACAAGCCGCACGGATGTCATTCTGGCGTACCGATGCGCCCGTGCTGGCGGGCATGAAGCTGGGGTGGTTCCTCTTGCTGACGCTCGGCTTGCTGCTGCCCACGGCGATGATGCTGTTGCAGGCCACGGGGCTGGTCGCCAGTGCGCGCAGCTCCGACGAGCACGGCCTGGCACTGGTTGCCCATGTCGTGCAGGGGCCCAATTTTCTGGACATGGTGGGACGTACCCTGGCCGTGTCGGGCACCGTAGCCGCCATCGTGGTGCCGCTGGCCTTTGCTTTTGCCTACGCCGTGCAGCGCACGCGTATGCCGTTGCGCGGCACGATGCGTACGCTGGCAATGCTGCCGCTGTTTGCGCCATCGTTGCTGCCGGGTATTGCACTGGTCTACCTGTTCGGCAACCAGGGGCTGTTCAAGGCTTGGCTTGGCGGCAACAACATCTATGGCTTCTGGGGCATCGTGCTGGGTGAGGCGTTTTACACCTTTCCGTACGCGCTGATGCTGCTGCTTGCCACACTCACGCTGGCGGACGGCCGACTGTATGACGCTGCCCGTGCGATGGGTGCCGGCCCGTGGCGCACGTTCCGCACAGTCACGCTGCCGGGCGCACGTTATGGCCTGTTTGGCGCCTTTGCGCTGGTCTTTACGCTGGTTGCCACGGATTTTGGCGTGCCGACCGTGGTGGGCGGCAGCTACCAAGTATTGGCCGTGGAGGCCTACAAGTCGGTGGTGGGGCAGCAGAATTTTGCTCGCGGCGCCGTCATCGGCCTGATGCTGCTGTTGCCCGCGCTGCTCACCTTTGCAGTGGAGCGCCTCGTGCAGCGCCGCCAGCATGCCGCGCTGGCCAGCCGTGCACAGCCATACCACCCGCAGCGGGACCGCATGCGTGATGGCCTCTATCTGCTGCTGACGGCATTGGTGGTCGGTTGGATTCTACTGATGCTGGCAACCGCCGTGGGCGCGTCGCTGGTCAAGCTGTGGCCGTACAACCTTGACCTTTCGCTGCGCAATTACGACTTCGACAACATGGATGGCGGCGGCTGGTTGGCCTATCGCAACAGCTTGAAGCTGGCTGCGCTCACCACCGTGTTTGGTACCGCGCTCATCTTTACCGGCGCGTGGCTGGTCGAGAAAACCCGCACCACCCGTGCTACCGCCTGGCTGCATCCGGCTATCCGCTTTGCCGTGCTGCTGCCAATGGCGGTGCCGGGGCTCGTGCTGGGTCTGGGCTACGTGTTCTTCTTCAACCACCCGGCCAATCCGCTCAATGGCCTATACGGCAGCATGGCGCTGATGGTGCTCTGCACGATCATGCACTGCGCCACGGCCGCGCACCTCACGTCGGTGGCGTCGCTCGGGCAGCTGGACCCGGTGTTCGAAGCGGTATCGGCTTCGCTCAAGGTATCGGCACTGCGCACGTACTGGCGCGTGACGCTGCCGATGTGCCTGCCTGCCGTGCTGTCTTGCGCGCGTTACCTGTTTGTCTCGGCCATGACCACCGTGTCAGCGGTGATCTTCCTGTACAGCCCCGACACCGTGCTGGCCTCCGTGGCCGTGCTGAACATGGACGACGCCGGCGACATCGGCCCCGCGGCGGCCATGTCCACGCTGATCCTGGTCACGTCGATTGTCGTCTCGCTGCTGCTGGAACTCGCCACGCGCGGCATCACGCGCCGCACGCAGGCCTGGCGCACCACCTCACACTGAATTTGTAGCAACGCATTTCGAAAGTAAGGGAAACCAACATGGGTGACTCCTCCCCAATCACGACCCGCCAGGCTGGCACCGCCCGTGCCACGCCGTTGCGCCTGGAAGCCGCTGTGCTCGACTGGGCCGGCACCGTAGTCGATTTCGGCTCGTTTGCCCCCACGCAAATCTTCGTGGAAGCGTTTGGCGAGTTTGGCGTGGCCATCACGCTGGACGAAGCACGCGGCCCCATGGGCCTGGGCAAGTGGGACCACATCCGCACATTGTGCAATGACGGCGCGATTGCCGCGCGTTTCTCGCTCGCCCACGGCCGCATGCCGACCGATGACGACGTCACCGCCATCTACAACCGCTTCATGCCGCTGCAGATCGAGAAGGTCGGCGCGCATTCGGCAATGATCCCTGGCGCGCTGGAAACCATTGCCGCGTTGCGCGAGGCCGGTCTGAAGATTGGTACCTGCTCGGGCTACCCACGTGTGGTGATGGATCGCGTGGTGGATCTGGCGGCCAAGGCTGGCTATACGCCCGACTGCGTGATCGCGTGCGACGAGGTACCGCGCGCGCGCCCGTGGCCCGCACAGGCGCTGCGCTGCGTGGTGGACCTTGCCATTGGCGACGTGGCCGCCTGCGTGAAGGTGGACGACACCGTGCCCGGTATCGAAGAGGGCCGCCGCGCCGGCATGTGGACGGTGGCGCTGCTGATGTCGGGCAACGCGCTGGGCCTGCCATATGAGCAATATGCCGCGCTGTCTGCCGAAGAGCGTGCGCACCATCGTGTAGCCATTTCGGCGGGCTTCGCCGCCTGCCAACCGCATTACGAGATCGACACGATTGCCGATCTGCCTGAAGTCATTGCCGACATCAACCGCCGCCTGGCGCGCGGTGAACGGCCGCAGTGCCTGTGATTTCCGCTGTTCTTTCCGTCGCATCAAACCTGTTGCATCAAACCACTTGCTTCACACCACACTGAGGAAACCATGACGAAACGTCTTTCCCTCCTGGCCGCTGCCGCCGCCATGGCGCTTGCCACCTCGGCTTACGCCAAGACCACGCTGACCGTGTACACGGCGCTGGAAGCTGACCAAGTGAAGGCGTACCAGGAAGCCTTCGAGAAGGCCAATCCGGACATCGAAATCAAGTGGGTGCGCGACTCCACGGGTGTCGTCACCGCCAAGCTGCTGGCCGAGAAGAACAACCCGCGCGCTGACGTGGTGTGGGGCCTGGCAGCTTCGAGCCTGGCGATCCTGGACAAGGAAGGCATGCTGACGCCGTATGCACCGGCAGATCTGTCGAAGATCGGTGCCACGTACCGCGACAAGGCCAACCCACCGGCATGGGTGGGCATGGACGCCTGGGGTGCCGCCATCTGCTTCAACACGGTCGAAGCCGAGAAGCAGCACCTGCCGAAGCCGACGTCGTGGGCTGACCTGACCAAGCCGGTCTACGCCGGCAAGATCGTCATGCCGAACCCGGCCTCGTCGGGCACGGGCTACCTGGACGTGAGCGCCTGGCTGCAAATGCTGGGCGAGCAGAAGGGCTGGGACTACATGGATGCCCTGCACAAGAATATCGGCCAGTACACGCACTCGGGCTCGAAGCCTTGCAAGATGGCCGCAACGGGCGAATTCCCGATCGGTATCGCGTTTGAATACCGTGCCGTGAAGACGAAGAAGGAAGGCGCACCGATCGATATCGTGCTGCCGTCGGAAGGCCTGGGCTGGGACGTAGAAGCCACCGGCATCATGAAGGGCACCAAGAACCTGGATGCCGCCAAGAAGCTGGCTGACTTCTCGGCAAGCCCGGCTGCAATGGCGCTGTACGAGAAGAACTTTGCCGTGGTTGCCACGCCGGGCTTCTCCAAGCCGGACCCGCTGCTGCCGGCCGACTACGAGAAGCGCCTGATCAAGAACGATTTCACGTGGGCCAGCGCCAACCGTGACCGCATCCTCGCCGAGTGGACCAAGCGCTACGACGGCAAGTCGGAGAAGAAGTAAGTGAGTGAAGCTCCCCTGATTTCTGTTGCTCAAGGGAGCCTGGATGCCAGCACCGACGTCGCAATCGTCGGGGCTGGCATTTTGGGCTTGGCGCACGCCGCTGCTGCCGTCAAACGCGGCCTGCGCGTGACGGTGTTCGAGCGCAGTGAGGTCGCCGTTGGTGCCTCCATCCGCAACTTCGGTCAGATGCTGGTGACTGGCCAGCCGCCCGGCATCATGCTGGACCTCGCGCGTGAAAGCCGTGAGCTGTATCTCGGTTGGGCTGACAAGGCCGGCATCTTCGCGCGTGCCAAGGGTGCGCTGCTGTTTGCCCGCAATGCCGCGGAAGATGCCGTGCTGGACGAGTTCATGGCCACCCGTGCACAAGCGTTTGGTTACAACGTCAAGCTGCTGCGCGGCGCCGATCTGGCCAATCTGTACAACGGCCGCTTCACGCGTCACCGGTCTGCACTGCAGGGCTTTGATGACGTGCAGCTGTACTCTCGCGAAGCGATTCCAGCGTTGGCGACATGGCTTGCCACGCAGGGCGTGCGTTTCCACTTCGGCACGCTCGTGCGCCATGTGGAAGGCGGCCGGTTGGAGACCACGGCTGGTGTGTGCAACGCGCAGCGCGTGATCGTCTGCAGCGGGCACGACTACCAGACGCTGTGCGCCGACCAACTGCGTGCGCTTCAACCGCAGGTCTGCCGCCTGCAGATGCTGCGCGTGACTCCCGAAGACGGCTTCCAACTGGAACACGCCGTGCTGACGGGCCTGTCATGCACGCACTACGGCGCGTTTGCCGATCTGCCGACCGCCCAGGCGCTCGCCATGCAGATCGAACAACAACGCCCTGAACTGCAGCGCCACGGCATTCACCTGCTGGTGAGCCCGACGCCGTATGGCGACTGGATTGTTGGCGATTCACACGACTACAGCCAGGACGCTCGCCCGTTCAATGCTGAGTCGGTCGACAACATCATGCTGGACCTGGCCCGCGACACCTTTGGCAGCAAGCTGCGTGTGGTGGAACGCTGGCAGGGTGTGTACGGCGCCAAGTGCCATGTGCCCGGCAGCGGCGCGTTCTCGATCACCCGCGTCGATGACCGCACCACCGTCGCGCTGATACACAGCGGTATCGGCATGAGCGTGGGGCCTGCGCTTGCGCACCGCCATGTCGACGCCCTGGTGGACGGCACCGCGTTGCCGCAGTGGACACCGCCGGCTGCATTGCCTGCCGCAGCCACGGCCTGACGCCTCATCGCCTGAAGAAAGAAGCCCGTACGGTTTGCGCCGTGCGGGCTTTTTCCTTTCAGGCTTCAGGCCGCGAACAGTTCAACGACGGGCCAGCCACGCGCTTCGGCCACGCTGCGCAAGGTAGCGTCGGGGCTGATGGCTATCGGGTGAGAGACCTTTTCCAGCAGCGGCAGATCGTTGCGTGAATCGCTGTAGAACACCGTGCGGGAGAAGTCCGCCATGCGCTGGCCGCGCTGCGCAAGCCATTCGGTCACGCGCACGATCTTGCCGGGGCCAAAGCTCGGCGTGCCGACCAGGTTGCCCGTGAAGTTGCTGTCAGCCTGGTTGCCGACCGTCTCGCCTTCCACCGCCAGCAGGTGCGGCACGTTGAAGGCGGCGGCAATCGGTTCGGTCAGGTATCGGTGCGTGGCGGTGACGATGCAGCAGAGATCGCCTGCATGCAGGTGCGTGTCCACCAGTTTCCTAGCGCGCGGCAGCATGACCGGTTGGATGACGTCGCGCATGAAGGTGGCGCGCCATGCGTCAAGCCGTGTGCGCGGATGCTGCGCTAGCAGCCCGAGTGAGAAGCGTGCGTGGCGCGCAAAGTCCAGCGTGCCCTCGCGGTACTCGCGCATCCAGCGTTCGTTGGCTTGCTCAAAGGCCTCACGATCGACTGCTCCCTGGGCAACCAGGAAGCGGCCCCATTCATATTCGCTGTCGATTGGCAGCAGGGTGTGGTCCAGGTCGAACAGGGCAAGCGATTGCATACAACAGTTGGCAGTGGCGGTTGGAAAAACCGCGAGGTTACTGCCTCAACGCGTCGTGGCTGTGTCCATCGCCAGAACTTTGGCGATGAACGCATCGGCGTTTTTCTTCGGATGATGTTTGTCCAGGCAATCAAGAAAGCTGCGCACCAGCCGAGAATCCTTGCGCTCTTTCAGGAAGTACAGGTATTCGTGGATAACCGGCGCATTGGCGGCAAACGGCAGCACACGCACGTCGGGCCGGCGCGGAGCCTCCCGCTCGGGCACGATGCTGCAGCCGAGCCCCAGGCTGATGGCTTCGTAGATGGCTTCGCGGCTACCGATGATGCTCATGCTGGCGGGCTCGATGCCGGCGGTGGCCAGGGCGTCTTCGGTCACGCGGCGGGTGACGGAGCCTGGCTCGCGCATCAGCAGCTGGCAGCCGGCAACATCGTCAAGCGTCACGTGCGGGCGGCGTGCCAGTGGGCTGTCGAGCGGCACCACCAGCACCATCGTGTCGTCGGCCAGGGTAATGCGATGCAGGCGTTCGTCATCCACCGCGTGCGACGAAACAGCCAGATCGATGCGGACCTCCGACAGCGCTTCGAGCATCTGCTGCGAGTTGCCGAACTCGATGGTGATCTCGATGGTCGGGTAGCGGGTGCGGAAGGCGGCCACGCTGGGCAGAATGTAGTAGGGGCCGGTGGCGCCCACGCGCAGGTTGCCGGTGCGCAGGTCGCCCGCATTGCGCAGGAGAAAATCGACGTCACCCTCTTGCTGTGCCAGGCGCTCGACAATGGGCATAAGACTAACGCCCAGGTCAGACAGGTCCAGACGACTGCCGCGGCGGTGGAACAGCTCCACGCCGTACATCTCTTCCAGTTGGCGGATGCGTCCGGTCACGGTGGGCTGCGACAGACGCAGGCGCTTGGCCGCGCCTGTCACGCTGCCCTGGCGAGCCACCTCAAAGAACGACATCAATAGATCACCCAACATGCTTATGTTTCCTCTGCATTTCATTTGGTATTTGGCAACAGAGTGTAGAGAGCCTTTGTGACGCTTCACACTGTGAAACCTTACGAAGCGTTGTGGCAGCGCGGGGCGGCGAGCCTTGCAGCACAAGCATCCTATGGCTGGGAGTAGGGCGCTGGGCGCACATCGTGCTACCTTGTGAGCCAGTGCGCGCAATACAGGAAGAGGAGACACCATGCCGGTGCTGAAGGTCGATGTCGTGACGGCAGAAGAACGGTTGTACGAGGGCACAGCCAAATTCGTGGTCATTCCCGGCACCGAGGGCGAGCTGGGCATCCTGCCCGGCCATGAGCGCCTGCTCACGCGCCTGCGCCCTGGCACGGTGCGCGTCACGCTGGAGAACGACGAAGAAGTGATCCTGTTCGTGGCCGGCGGCTTTGTCGACGTGCAGCCCGAGCAGGTGATTGTGCTGGCCGACACGGCCGTGCGCGCGCGTGATCTGGACGAGGCCAAAGCCCAGGAGGCCCGCAAGGCTGCCGAAGAGCTCATGCAGAACAGCCACAGCAAGATCGACTATGCCCGCGCCCAGGCTGAACTGGCCGAAGCCGTGGCCCAACTGGCCGCCATCGAGCGCCTGCGCAAGCGCCGCCGCTGAGTTCTCCCTGCCCCTGCATCTGCCGCGCACCACAAGCGCGGCATTGTGTCGTCCCACCCACGGTGGGGTAAAGAACGGCGTCGGCGCTCCGTTTTAGACCAGAGCTATCAAAAACCCCCGTTGAACGTCCTCCAGAGACGTGATCGGTTCTGCTGGTCTGCCGATGCCGCCCCTCGTTGTGATTGCCCGTGCGCTCGTTTGCCGTGTCCCCCACGACTGCCGAAAGCGCGTGCGTGCCATGGTTCCGCTTGCGCTGTTGTTACGCCTGTCTTTGCGGGAACTCGGGTGGATCGGCAATGCGCAAATGTTTGCGGTGGTATTTCTGCTGGCACCGGCGTTCGCCAATGCAGGAGCCGACGTCAGCGATCTGACCGAGCTGCCCATCGAGCAGTTGATGCAGGTGCGGGTGGTGACCAGCGTGTCGAAGTACGCTGAAGCGGCCAATGAAGCACCCGCCAACGTGCAGGTCATCACTGCCGATGACATCAAGACCTACGGCTGGCGCACGCTGGCCGACATTCTGGCCAGCCTGCCGGGCCTCTACACCAACTACGACAGGAACTACGCCTCGCTTGGTGCGCGTGGTTTCTTGCGCCCGGGCGACTACGACACGCGCTTCCTGCTGCTGATCGACGGCTACCGCACCAACGATTCCGTCTTTGACGAGGCGGCGGTCGGCACCGATGCGATGCTCGATGTGGACTTGATCGAGCGCATCGAATACGTGCCTGGTGCAGGCTCCGCCGTGTATGGCTCGAATGCGCTGTTTGGTGTGATCAACATCATCACCAAGCGCGGCCGGGATATTGGCGGTGTGCAGGTCAGCGGCGCCACCGCCAGTGCCAACGCACGCAATGGCCGCGTCACCTGGGGCAACCGGGCAGAGAACGGTGCCGAATGGCTGCTGTCGGCCAGTGTGAGCGACGCGCCGGGCCGTGATCTGTACTTCCCACAATTCAACCAGCCCGGCATCAGCGACGGCATTGCGCGCGGCATGGATTTCGACCGCGGCAAGCGCCTGTTCGCCAAGGGTAGCTTTGGTGAGTTCGGCCTGACCTTTGGCTATGCGGACCGCACCAAGGGCACGCCAACCGCGCCGTACGACCAGCTGTTCGATGACCCGCGGTCGCGCACCATTGATACCCGCCAGATGCTCAATGGCACGTGGCAGCACGCGCTGGACGACGCCACCGATGTGTCGGCACGGGTGTACTGGGGCCGCTACGTATCGCAGGGCCACTACGTCTACAACTATCCGCCGGTGACCGAGAACCGCGATTTGTACGACTCCGCCTGGTATGGCGTGGAGTTCAAGCTCGTCACGCGCCGCTTTGAGCAGCACACACTCGCGATCGGTACCGAACTGCAGCGCGACTACCGCGACGCGATGCGCAATTTTGATGTCACGCCCTTCGTCAGCTACCTGGACGACCATCGCAACAACACCCGCGTGGGCCTCTACGTGCAAGACCAGTTCTCCATCAACCAGAACTGGGTGCTCGACACCGGCCTGCGTTACGACCACACCACCTTTTCGCCGGGCATCTTCAGTCCGCGCATGGGCCTGATCTGGCACGCCACCCCCACCACGACCGTCAAGGCGATCTACGGGATGGCCTACCGCGCCCCCAACGACTACGAGTTGAACTACCAGACCGTCGCGCCGGGTGGCCAGCAGGTCAACACGGGCCTGGTCGCCGAGCGCATCCGGACGTATGAAGCCGTGCTGGAGCAGCGGGTGAGTGCTGGTGGCAAGGCCACGCTGTCGGTGTTTCAGAACAATGTCTCCAACCTGATCAGCCAGAGCGAAGACCCCAACACGGGGCTGCTGGTCTTCAGCAACGTGGCGCGTGTACGCACGCGCGGCGCAGAACTCGGCTACGAGCAAAACTGGCCCGGCGGCACCCGCCTGCGTGCGAGCTACAGCTTCCAACATTCAGAAGACGGCATCACCGGCCAGACGCTGAGCGATTCCCCGCGCCACATGCTCAAGCTCAACGCCAGCACACCGCTGTGGCGCAGCGACTGGCGGGCGGGGCTGGAGGCGCAGTACATCAGCAACCGATTGACGACGTCGGGCAGCGTGGGCGGCTACTGGATCGCCAACCTGACCTTGCTGGCGACGCGGCTGGCACCCAATCTGGAGATGTCGGCCAGCCTCTACAACCTGTTCGACCGGCGCTATGCCGACCCGGCCGGGCCTGAGGTGGCGATGCCCGCCATCGCGCAGGACGGCCGCACGTTTCGCCTGAAGTTCACCTACACCTTCCGATGAACGCACTGCGCGCCCACCTCCGTCGTGCTACAAGCCAGCGCCTGCGCCGGCTGTGCACGGTGTTGGCCGTGGTGTTGGCAATGGCGGCTTGGATGCGGACCACCTATGCGCAGATGCAGGCCAGCGAAGTCCAGATCAAGGCGGCCTTCATCTACAACTTTGCACTGTTCACCACCTGGCCGACTGACGCGATGCAGGCAGACGCCCCCATGGTGCTGTGCGTGGACGCCGAGCATCCGCTGCAGGCGGCCTTGGAAAAACTGACAGGAAAACCCGTGCGCGGACACCGGCTGGAAATCCGAAAGATCAACGATGGTGCCGTTGGCGGCTGTCATGTGCTGGTGCTCGATGCGCGTGCATCCGGTGGGGTCCGCGTGGATCCGGCCAGCCCCGTGCTGACAATCAGCGACGGCCGCAAGGGCGCGCTGGCGCCGATGATTGTGCTGGCGTTGCAGGACAACCGGGTCGTATTCGACATCGACGCGGGCGCGGCACGGCAAGCCGGCCTGCAGCTCAGCTCGCAGTTGCTGCGTCTGGCAAGGAGCGTGCAATGAACCTGGCCCTGATGACACAACGGCCCCGCCTGGGGCATACCGTGGTGCGGGCAAACATGGTCGGCGCCGGTGCAGCGCTGACCATCGCCGGCTTTCTGTTGATCGTGTTCCAGTTCATTGCCTTGCATGCGGCGCTGGTGCGCGACGTGCACGTGCAGGCGCGCATCATCGGCGCCAACAGTGTGGCGGCGCTGCTGTTCAACGATCGCCACGCTGCAGAAGAAACGCTCGGCGCGCTGGGCGCATCCCCGCCGTTGCGTGCGGCTGGTGTCTTTACGGCGCTGCGCAAGCCGCTGGCGCTGTACCAGCATGGCGAGGCCGCCCCTGTCCGGGCGCCCGATGCTGCCATGCTGCGCGAGGAAGATGTCTCTACGCTGACCACACTGGAGGTGGTGGAACCCGTGGAGTCCGAGCGCCGGGTGATCGGCTATGTGGTGATCCGCTCCAGCCTGTTCGATCTGTACATGCAATTGCTGGGCTATGCCGTGCTGACGGTGTCGGTGGGCATTGGAGCCATGGGGGTGGCCTATCTGGTGTGCGCGCGCATGCGCCGCGCGGTGCTGCAGGCCGAGGCGCATCTGGACTACCTCGCCCACATCGACTCGGTGACGGAGCTGCCCAACCGGCACGCCTTCAACGAGCGGCTGCAGGTATCGCTCAAGCGCGCGGGGCAGGCGGGGGCCGTTGGCCTGTTGCTGCTGGATCTGGACAACTTCAAGGTGGTCAACGACACGCTGGGCCACAACAATGGCGACCGCCTGCTGCGCCAGGTGGCGCGCCGCCTGAACGAGGTGATTGAACAAGCCAACCTGCGCGCCGTGCTGTGCCGCATTGGGGGAGACGAGTTCGCCATCATTGCCGAACTGTCGGGGCGCGCATCGATTACCCCTTCGGACGCTGCCGAGCTTGCCGATGGTCTGGCCAAGCGCATTCTTGCGGCGCTGGCGGCACCGTTTGCGCTGGACCTGCACCAGATCTACGTAACGGCCAGCGTGGGGGTGAGCCTGTATCCGCATGACGCCCGCGACGTGCAGGCCCTCACGCGCAATGCCGATACGGCGATGTACTACGCCAAGAACCGCGGCAAGAACGCCGCCGCCAGCTTTACCTCCGAGATGGACCAGCAGGCCCGCCGCCGCTTGCGCGTGGAGGCCGACCTGCGCCGTGCACTCGACCGTGAAGAACTGCTGCTAGCGTATCAGCCACAGGTTCGCCTACAGGGCCTCGACACGGACAGCGCAACGGTACCCACCGCGCACGTGCACGGCGTGGAGGCCCTGGTGCGCTGGCGCCACCCGGAGATTGGCGTGATCGGCCCTGGCGAGTTCATCGCCGTGGCGGAAGAAACCGGCCTGATCGTGCCGCTGGGCCAATGGGTGCTGCGCACCGCGTGTCAGCAGGCCGCGCGCTGGATGCGTGAAGACGGTGTCACGCTGCGCGTGTCGGTCAACCTGTCTGCGCGGCAGGCGCGCGATCCGGCGCTCGTGCAGAACGTACTCAGCGTGTTGGCAGAGACGGGCCTGCCGCCGCACATGCTGGAGCTGGAGATTACCGAAAGCGTGCTGATGGAAGACATCGAGGCCAACATCGCGTTGCTCGAAGCGCTGCACGTGGCCGGTATCAGCCTGTCGATTGATGATTTCGGCACGGGGTATTCATCGTTGGCGTATCTGCAGCGCTTCCCGATCCAGAAGCTCAAGATCGACCGCAGTTTTGTGCAGCGCATGCCGGGTGATGGTGAGGCGATAGCTGGCGCGGTCATCGCCATGGCGCACAGCCTGAAGATGGAAGTGGTGGCAGAAGGGGTGGAAGACCCAGAACAACTCGCGCTGCTGCGCAAGGCGGGTTGCGACCTGGGGCAGGGCTACCTGTTCTCGCGCCCCCTCCAGGCCGAAAACTTGAGGGCGTGGCTCAAGCGCCAGGATGGTGTTGAAAACGCTGTCTCGAACACCGCATCGGACGATGGGGCCGCGCCCACCGCCGCGCTGCCCACATCGTTCGTAGGATAGGGCTCAAGCGGCGGCGCGCCGCGCGGCACGCGTGGCGCCGGCTGTGAGCACCACCACGGCCGCCAGGATGATGCCCGTGGCCCCCAGCGTTTGCGGTGCGACCTGCTCATCGGCCAGCCATGCGCCCATGAGCAGGGCGATGGGCGGGTTGACGTAGACATAGCTTGTCGCCATGACGGTGGACACGCGCTCCACCAGTGCCATGTAAGCCGTGAACGCAATGGCGGAACCGAACACCACCAGATAGCCCCACGCCAGCGCGGAATGCAGCCCGATGCTGTGCGGCCACTTTTCACCCACGATCAGGCTGAGCAGCACGAGCGCCACGCCGCCAAAGGCCATCTCCAGCACAAAGGCTGTCGTGCCCTTGGGCATGTCGATGCGCTTGGAGAGTTGCGAGCCGAACGACCACGATGCAATGGCCGTGGTCAGCGCCAGCACGCCGGCGGTGCTGGCCTGGAACTCCGCACCGCGAAACAGCACGGCAATGCCGATGCTGCCCAGCGCAATCGCACCAATCTCATACCCGCGCAGGCGCCCGCCCGCCAGCAGCGTCCACAGCGTGGAGAACAGCGGCATCGACGCGATCATCACCGTGGTGGCCCCCGACGAGATGGTCTGCTCGGCCACCGCCGTCATGCCCATGCCGCCCACCAGCATGAAGGCGCCGATCAGCGCGCAGTTGCGCACCTGGCGCCCGCTTGGACGATCTTCTGGCCGCTTGCGCTGGCGCAGGATGACCAGCGGGGCGAGCAGCAACGCCGCCACCAGAAACCGCGAGCCCATCATCAGGAAGGGCGGCAGATCGGTCAGCGCAAAGCGGATGGCGAGATAGGTCGTGCCCCACACCACGTAGGTGATGAGCAGGCAGAGTGCAATGAACGGAGACATGTCGGGACCTCGGCGAGGAAGTCCCGATGCTACTCAAGGCGGGCTGATGCGCAAAACGAGTTTTGTTATCGCTCGTTGTTAGCGGTGTTAGCAAGCAAGTGAATTGGAGGGGGTGACGCGTGCGGAACGCCGCCTTCCGCGTTCCGAAGCGCATCGTTGGCGTTCAGAACTTCAACAACGGTGTGCAGAACCTGGATGGTCGGGTTCCGAACCCGGAGCCATGAGGTTCGGAACGTCAACTGCGGCGTTCCGAACCCCAACAGCGGGGTTCGGAGGTTCAACCGTGGGGTTCCGAACGGCAGGCCCCGAGTTGAGCAACCCAGGCTGCGGCGTTCAGAACGTCAAGGGCGGAGATCAGCCCCTCAGCTGGTCGATCAGATGACCCGGAAGCCGTGCGTGCCGTCCCGGCCGAGCTGTTCCACCAGGCCAAACTCCCAGTCCAGATAGCCCTGCATGGCCGCGCGCGGCGCGTTGGTGCCTTCGTAGGGGCGGCGATAGCGGTCGATTCGCTCGGAAGCCAGATGGGTTTCGCCCGATTCAACCGGCAGGCCGGCTGCCACCCAGGCTGCCGTACCGCCATCGAGTACCCAGACCTCGGCTTGCGTAAGCTTGGCCAGATCCACGGCGGCAAAGCGGGCGAGCAGACTGGAGCCGCAGGTCAGCACGTAGCGGCGGGCAGGCGGGATGCGCTTGAGCGCACCGGCCAGGTCGGAACGCACGGCAAACCAGGCGCCCGGAATATGCCGCGCCACATAGTTGGCGCTGCGGGTGACGTCGATGACGGCGGTGTAGCCTGTTTGCAGCCAACCGGCCAGGGCGCGCGCATCCACCGTGCGCACGGCTGGCGTGTCGGGGGTGGGGGCGTGCCACGGGCCGGTCGCGCTGCGCTCGCTGGCGTCAACCGGGTCGGTCACGTACACCTCCCAGCCCATCTGCGCGAGCCATGAGGCGGTCATATCCGCACGTACGCCGTCGTCGTCGGTCAGGACAAGTCGGGCACCGCGTACGGCGGCAGTGTGGTCGGTCTCCTGCACGAGTTGTCCGCCGGGTGCGCTGGCAAAGCCGGGCAGGTGGCCGGCGGCATATTCCTCGGGTGTGCGCACGTCCAGCTTGTAGAGCGTGCGGTCGGGGGTTTCCAGCGTGGCAACGTCGGCCAGGGCAATGCGCTGCACGTTGGCGCGTTCGGCCACAGCGCGCGCATCGGCTTGGGCCTGGGCGCGGGTCTGTGCGGATACGGTTTCCGGGTGCCGGCGGTTGATACCGTGGTCCAGCACCTGATCGGCCAACAGCCAACCGATGGTGCCGTTACGCAGCGCCGCCACCGGGTTGGGAATGCCGGCGTTCACGAGCGATTGCGTGCCGATGATGCTGCGCGTGCGCCCCGCGCAATTGACGATGACCTGGGTGGCCGGGTCAGGTGCCAGCTCGCGGATGCGCAGCACAAGCTCGGCGCCCGGTACGCTGGTCGCAGTGGGGATGCTCATGGTCCGGAATTCGTCATAGCGGCGCGCATCGACGATCACCACATCCTGCTTGGCATCGAGCAGTGCCTTGACTTCCTGTGCGCTGAACGAGGGCGTGTGGCGCTGTGCCTCCACGTATTCACCAAAGGATTTGCTGGGTACGTTCACGTCCTGGAAGACCTCGCCGCCTGCCGCGCGCCAGCCATCCAGACCGCCTTCGAGCAGATAGACACGCGTGTAGCCGAGTTCAGTCAGTCTGGCGGCAGCGCGCGGGGCGAGGTCGATACCGTCGTGCACGCCATACAGCACGATTAGCGTATCCCGCCGTGGGATGCGCGACCACGCCTCCAGCTCCAGTCGAGACAGCGGCAGGTTGGCTGCCCACAGCGGGTGCGCCTGCGCATACGGGTCTTCTTCGCGCACGTCTACCAGGGCGATTTCCTTGCGGGCCAGCAAGGCAGCGCGCACGTCTGCGTAGCTGAGCGTGGGGACGTGGGTCTCGGCCAGCGGTGCGGCTACCGGCGAGTCGGTGGCTTCGAGGGAGTCGATGGCGGTACTCATGAGGCAGACGTGTCCTTGGAACGGTCCCAGAGATTGGGCAGGTGGGTATTCGAATAACCGGAGATGAACGGCTTGCGCTCGCCGTCTTCCGTATAGACGGCGCGGTGGATGCCGCCGATGTTGCCGCCGTACACGTGGATGCTGATCGACGTGCGGTCGTCAAACGCGTTGTGTACACGATGGATATCGCCCACGCGCGGTGAGACGCGCTCGACCTGGCCGGGCTCCAGGCGGATGGCGGGACCATCGGGCAGCGGGCGCCCATCGGCTTCGAGCTTGAACGGCTGCGAGTACTCGGCGCCGCGCAGCATGCCGATCAGGCCCCACGTGGTGTGATCGTGGATGGGCGTGCGCTGGCCCGGGCCCCAGACGAAGCTGACGATGGAGAAGCGCTCGCCGGAATCGACATGCAGCAGGTACTGCTGGAAGTGCTCGGGGTGCGGCTGGGCGTACTCGGCGGGCAGCCAGTCGTCGTGCGCGACGAGCGCGCCCAGCAGGGCACCGGCACGCGAGAGGATTTCAGCTTCCGTCGGCTGCTGATCGAGCAGGCGCGACAGCGCGATCACGAAATCACGCAGCGGCAAGATGGATTGCGGGGATTGCGCTTGCGCGGGGGCGGTGGCAAGGGCCGGCGTGCTCATCGGCAGGGTCCTGAGGTGGGGTGTGGGGTCATCTTGCTGGACTCGGGTTCTGGCGTCTAGTTAAACCCCAAGCGCAGTGCGGCCGGCGGCCAGCAGGATCGAATCGTTCTGCGGGGTGTGGATGCGGCTGCAGAGCACGTCGCGGTAGTGGCGCTCAAGCGGGTTGTGGCGCGACAGGCCGTGGTTGCCAGAGACCTGCAACGCCAGTTCCACCGCGCGGATGGCATTGCTGGTGACGGTGTATTTGAGCAACCCGCTATCGGTCGTAGAGAGCGGCGCGCCGGCATCGGCTGCCTCGGCAGCGTGGTCGAGCAGCACGTGGTTGGTCCGCAGCGCGCCAGCAATCTCGCCTGCGGCTTCCTGCATGCGCGGCAGCGTTGCCAGCGGTGCACCGAGGTTGGCGGGCGCACGTGCATTCAGGAACTGCACGAGCCAGTCGCGTGCGGCCTGCGCCACGGCGTCGTACAGGCTGCCGAGCAGGACGGCCATCCAGGCCTGCTGGTCGACATGCGCCCCGTTGTCTGCCCACTCGCCAGCGGGGCGGATGTCGACGGCGAGGTCGAGTGGAATGGCCACGTCTTCCAGTACGACATCGTGGCTGCCCGAGGCGCGCAGCCCGAGATGGTTCCAGGTGTGTTCGATACGGATGCCGGGTGTGTCTGGCAGCGGGCGCGGGACGAGGAAGACGCCGACACGCGGCTGCGCTTCATCGGTACGCGCCCAGACCGCCAGCCAGCGCAGCGCCGGACTGCCGGTGCTGTAGAGCTTGCGGCCGTGGATGCGCCAGTGGTCGCCAACGCGCGTGGCGACGGTGCCGGGCAGGCCGCCACGTGCGGGTGTGCCCAGGTCCGGCTCCACACGCAATGCATTGATGAGGGCGCCTTCATTCAGCGCAGTGGAGAACACCTGCTGGCGGAGATGCGCAGGCCAACGTGTATCGGCGCGGCCCAGCGCACGATGTTGCAGATACGTCATCGTCAGCACCAGCGCGGTCGCTGCATCGCCATACGCAACCGCCGCGATGATGCGGCGTGCCGTGGCCAGGTCTGCGCCACCGCCGCCGTGTGCTTGCGGAATGACTTGCGCGATCAACCCGGAGGCATGCAGCAGGGCAAAGTTGTCGTGCGCGAACGTGCCGTGCGCATCGTGCTCCGCAGCCGTGGCGGCCAACTGGGGCGTGATGGCGGCCAGCACCTCGGCAAGCCGTTCGGGGGCCGTGGGCAGGCGATGCAGTGGGATGGACGACATGGCGAATCGGCGCACGGAGCAAGTGATGTTGCCGCACAGCGTAGCCGCGTTGCCGCGCGCGGCGAACGATCCATGCCGAATATGCAGCGTTGAATTTATTCGTTAGTGCAACGCTGGTGGTGACGTAACTTCATTCGCATTCGTGGCGAGCCGCAGCGCAAAAAATGCAACAAGCGCAGCCTCGCCAGTCTTCTAACGATATGCGGAGCGAGCCACCATGAGCGTCGATTTCATCGGCATGATCCAGAGCCAGAAGCAGTCGGAAATCCATCCGCCTGACCCCAATGGGCCGGTGATCGACCGCGACTACGTACGTGCGTTTGCGCAGGCGCACGAGCAGGCCGGGTTCGATCGCATTCTGGTGCCACATCACTCGACCGGCCCATCGGCAACGTTGACGATCTCGTACGCAGCCGCGCTGACCGAGCGCATCCACTTCATGCTGGCACATCGGCCGGGCTTCACCAACCCGACGCTGGCCGCACGCCAGATTGCCACGCTGGACCAGTTCACCGGCGGACGCCTGGGGGTGCACTTCATCTCGGGTGGCTCCGACAGCGAGCAGCGCCGCGATGGCGACTATCTCGATCACGACCAACGCTACGCCCGCACCGACGAATACCTCGGCATCCTGCGCCGCATCTGGACCGAGGCCAAACCGTTCGACCACGAGGGCGCGTTCTACCGTTTCGAGCAGGGTTTCTCGGAGGTGAAGCCCGCGCAGAAGCCGCATGTGCCGATCTACTTTGGTGGCGCGTCGGACGTGGCGGTGGAGGTGGCAGGCAAGCACGCCGATGTGTACGCGCTGTGGGGCGAATCGCTCGACCAGGTGCGTGAACTGACCACGCGTGTGCGTGCGGAGGCCGCCAAGCACGGCCGCAGCATCCGCTTCTCGGTATCGTTCCGGCCGATTCTGGCGGACACAGAAGAGGCCGCCTGGGCCCGCGCCGAGCGCATTCTCGAACGCACCCGCGCGTTGCGCCTGCAGCAGGGCTACAGCCGTGGCGGCCCGCAACAGAGCGAAGGCGCGCGCCGCCTGCTGGCTGCGGCCGAGCAGGGCGAGCGCGTGGACAAACGTTTGTGGACGGCCATCGCCAAGGAAACCGGAGCGCGCTCCAATTCCACCGCACTGGTCGGCACGCCGGAGCAGGTGGCCGATGCGCTGCTCGACTACTACGACCTGGGCGTCACGACCTTCCTGATCCGCGGCTTCGATCCGCTGGAAGATGTGGCCGACTACGGTCGCACGCTCATCCCGCGTGTGCGCGAGCTGGTGGCCCAGCGCGACGCACAGCGCAAGGCGGCGTGAGGGGGCGGGCATGAGTGCAGTCCTTTCCATCGAGCGCCCGGCGTCCACCTCGCTTCGGCTCAACCCACAGCCAGAGCAGAAGTTCTGGTTCGATCCGCCAGCGGCGCGCACGTCGGTTGAGGCAGAACGACGCCATCGGCAAGAGCGCCTGGCAGCAGCCTTTCGCATCTTTGCGCGGCATGGCTTTGATCTTGGGCTGGCCGGGCATATCACCGCACGCGATCCGGAACTGCCCGACCACTTCTGGGTGAACCCGCTGGGCGTGCATTTCTCGCGCATCAAGGTGTCGGACTTGCTGCTCGTCAACGCGCGTGGCGAGACGGTCATCGGTAACCGGCCGCTCAACAAGGCGGCGTTTGCCATTCATGCGGCGATTCACGAGGCGCACCCGCACATCGTGGCGGCAGCCCATACGCACTCGACGTATGGCAAAGCGTGGTCGACGCTGGGCCGGCCGCTCGATCCGCTCACGCAGGATGCCTGCTCGTTCTACGAAGACCACGCGCTGTTTGACGATTTCACCGGCATGGTGGTCGACGCCGGCGAGGGCGAACGCATTGCGCGCGCACTGACCAAACCGGGCGGCGACACACACAAGGGCGTGATCCTGAAGAACCACGGCATCCTCACCGCTGGCCCCACCGTGGAAGCCGCCGCGTGGTGGTACATCGCGCTGGACAACGCCGCGCATACGCAACTGCTGGCCGAAGCCGCCGGCACGCCGCAGCCGATCGACGCCGCCACTGCGCGCTACACGCACAGCCAGGTCGGCGGGCCCGAAGGCTCGTTGCACGCGTTCGAGAGCCTCTATTCGGGCCTCGTGGCCGCTGAGCCGGACGTACTGGACTGAAGCCGAGCAGAACGTAGAACACATCCAACGCATCACCATACGGGGAGCATTCAATGAGCCAAGACAATGCGGGGATCTCGCGCCGCAAGGTACTGCATGCGGCCGCCGCCACAGCGCTGGCCGCACCGGCCCTGATCCTTGGGCGCAAGGCCTATTCGCAGCAGCGCAAGCTGACGTTTGCGTGGAACCAGAACTCGTTCTGCCTGACGCCCATCGTCGTGGCACAGGAACGCGGCTTTTTCGAGAAGAACGGTCTGCAGGTCGATCTGATCAACTACAGCGGATCGACTGACCAACTGCTCGAATCCATTGCCACCGGCAAGGCAGACGCAGCGGTGGGGATGATTCACCGCTGGCTCAAGCCGCTGGAGGCCGGCTTTGACGTGAAGATCATCGGCAGCTCGCACGGCGGCTGCGTGCGGCTGGTTGGCTCCAAGGCGGCGGGCGTGACCAACCTGGCTGCGCTCAAGGGCAAGACGGTGGGCGTGAGTGATCTGGCCGCGCCGGGCAAGCACTTCTTCACCATCCTGCTGGCCAAGCACGGCATCGACCCGGACCGCGATATCACCTGGCGCCAGTACCCGGCTGACCTGCTGGGCGTGGCTGTGGACAAGGGCGAGATCCAGGCGATTGCCGACGGCGATCCGAACCTGTACCTGCTGGAGAAACGCACCAACGGCGCCTATGTGGAACTGGCGACCAACCTCACCGGCGAGTACGCACGCAAGGTCTGCTGTGTGATCGGCGCACGGGGCGAGCTGGTGCGCAATGACCGCCAGACGGCCTCCGGCCTGGCGCGCGCCATCGTGCAGGCGACGGACTTCGTCAACGAGAACCCGAACGAGGCCGCCAAGGTGTTTGCCAAGTACTCGCCCAAGGTGGCAGTGGACGATCTGCGCAAGCTCTACGCCACGCTCACCTACACGCATCACCCGACTGGCATTGACCTGCGCGACGAGATCGCCTTCTACGCAGAAGACTTCCGCCGCATCGGCGTCATCAAGAAGACCACCGACCCGCAGCGCCTGGCGCAGCATGTCTACGTCAACGTGCTCGCCTGACGGGCCCGACTTGAGGAGAGCATCAACATGAGCACCATCCCGCAGACACTTGACGTGCCGGGCGCGCTGGCCAACCCGTTTGCCTATACCGCGGCCAACGTTCGCGTATGGCGAACCGGCCTGGCGGCGGCCATCACATGGGCCACGTTGGGCCTGCTTACCTGGCGCTGGCCCAACCATGTGGTTGGCTTCAGCGATTGGGCATTCACGGCCGAATTGGGCATCACCGCATTGCTGGTAGGCGTCGTGCTGTTCGTGCTGGCGTCGGTTGGCGCATACGTTGCTCCGCTGCGCCGGCTGCAAGAGACGTTGCAGCCGTTCGGCCCATGGCTGATCGCCGTGCCGGTCGTGCTGGGCGCATGGGAAGCACTGACGGCCAAATCGGGCTTTCTGCCCACACCATTCTTTGCGCCGCCTCAGGCGTTGATCGAGGTCTACACCGAAGACTGGGCCCGCCTGGGCGGCAGCGTCGTCAACACGCTCAAACTGCTGGGGCTGGGCTACTTCTTTGGCGCGCTGACCGGCTTCCTGGTGGGCGTGTCGATCGGCTGGTCGCGTGCCGTGGGGTACTGGGTGCATCCGGTGCTGCGTATTCTGGGGCCGTTGCCGGCCACGGCGTTGCTGCCGATCACGTTCTACTTCTTCCCGTCGAGTTATTCGGCGGCGGCCTTTCTGATTGCGCTGGCATCGGGTTTTCCGGTGGCGGTGCTCACGTGGTCCGGTGTGGCCGGCGTGAACAAGAGCTACTACGACGTGGCGCGCACGCTGGGTGCCTCCAACGCCTTCCTGGTGCTGCGCGTGGCGATTCCGGCGGCATTGCCGCAGGTATTCGTCGGCCTGTTCATGGGGCTGGGCGCGTCGTTTACGGTGCTGGTGACGGCCGAGATGATGGGCGTGAAATCCGGCCTCGGCTGGTACCTGACTTGGGCGCAGGGTTGGGCTTCGTACGTGAACATGTATGCAGCCCTGATCGTGATGGCGCTGCTGTTCTCCAGCATCATCACGCTGCTGTTCAAGGTGCGCGACCGCGCGCTGGTCTGGCAGAAGGGGACGCTGAAATGGTAGCCGTACTTGAACGCGACGCGGCTGCATCCGTTGCGGTGGCAGCACCCACAGCCACCGGCGCACGCATTGACGTGCAGGGCGTGAGCCACTGGTTTGGCAGCCGCGCCAATCCGCTGCAGGTGCTCGATAGCGTTGACCTGACCGTGCAGCCCGGCGAGTTCGTCGCGCTGCTGGGCCCCAGCGGCTGCGGTAAATCCACCTTGCTGCGCCTGATTGCCGGGCTGGAAGCGCCCACGCGCGGCCGCATCCTGCAGGACGATGCACCCATCACCGAGCCTGATCCGTCGCGCGTGGTGGTGTTTCAAGACCCGACGCTGTATCCATGGCGCCGTGTGTGGGACAACGTCGCCCTCGGCTTACAGGCGCGCGGTGTGCTCAAGACGGAGCGCGACCGCGTGGACGATGCGCTGGAACGTGTCGGCCTCAGGGGCTTTCATCGCGCGTTTCCGCATGAGTTGTCGGGCGGCATGGCCCAGCGTGTGGCACTGGCGCGCGCACTGGTCAACGATCCGCAGTTGCTGGTGCTGGATGAGCCGCTGGGCAAGCTAGATTCACTCACGCGGCTGGCCATGCAGAGCGAGCTGGTGGCGTTATGGCAGCGTGCACGTTTCTCTACGGTGCTGGTCACGCACGATGTGGAAGAGGCGCTGTTCCTGGCCCAGCGCGTCATCATCTTCAGCCCGCGCCCGGCACGCATTGCAGCGGAGTTGACGGTCGACTTGCCCTATCCACGCCATCGTGGCGATCCACGCCTGAACGCCCTGCGGCACGAGGCGCTTGGCCACCTTGGCCTGGGCCAGACCTGGTAGGGCACGCAGGACATTCCACGATGAAGGTGCAGTCATGAGCGGGCCCCCGCCGACGGCCTGGCTCAATACATTGCTCGGCCTCCTGCAATGGGCGCAGCAGAGTTTGCTGACGCTCTGGCACACACTGGGGCTGACAGGCGAGATGCACGGTCAACCTGCGTGGCCCTGGGGAACACGCATTGCCGGTGAAACGCTGCTGATCGATCTCGGGCAGGCGCGGCAACTGGGCATCACGCTCATCGCGGTGGCGTTGGCAATGCTGGCGGTGCTTGTGGCGATGCTGGTGCGTCGCTGGCGTGCAGTAGCGCTGGGTGTGGCGGCGGGCTTTCTGGTGGTGGCGCCGTGGCCGTCGGCGGTGGTGCTGTCCTCCGCCGTGCCCACCAGCTTTCATGCCAGCCCGACTGCGTTCTCCCTGGGCTCCATTGCCAACGGTGCCCGTGTCTACAACGCGGCCTGCGCAAGCTGCCACGGCGCGGATGGCCGTGGCGAGGGCCCGCTGGCGGCCACGCTCACGCGCTGGCCGCCCACCGTTGTCGGCCCACTGCTTGGCCGCCATGCGGATGGCGAACTGTTCTGGCACATCGCCCACGGCATGCGGGACGCGCAAGGCGTGGCCACCATGCCCGCCTTCGCCAACCGGCTGAGCGACAACGACATCTGGGCGGTGCTTGATTACATGAAAGTGCTGGCCGCCAGCGGTGGCGTGCGCGCAGGCGGTTGGCCGTTGCCGCTGGCGTTGCCCGCTTTGTCCGTACGTTGCGCAGATGCCGCCCCCGAGCCGCTGAATGCCTGGCGCGATAGGCAGCGCGTGCGCGTCGTCGCCATCGATGCCGCATCGGCAGGGCAGGTGCCTTTTGAAGATCCGCGCTTCCAGACCTTGCTTATCACGCCGGATGGCACGCTGCCGTCTCCTGCATTGCCCATGCGAGCGCGCTGTGTGGTGTCGGGCCGCGATGCCTGGCCCATCTTTGCTGCGCTTGCCGGCACCACGCCACAAACCTTCTCGGGCACGCAACTGCTGGCGGATCGCAATGGCTGGCTGCGTGCGCGCGGCGAGCCGGGCACCACTTGGTCCGACGCCGATTTTCTTTGCACCTCCGCCCCACGCACAGCTGAACCGCCGCGCGCTGCGGGGCTCGACACACTCATCGCCCGCATGGACGCCGAGCCGGTGCGTTATGTGAAGGGCGGCTTCATCCATTGACTAACATGCCGATCTCTCGACGACGTTTTGCACAATCTGCGCTGATGCTGGCTGCCGCGCCGGCCTTGTCCCTTGCACAGGTACGCCCCGTACTCAAGGCCGGCGACCAGAAGGGCGGGCTGCGCGCACTGCTGGAGGCGGCAGACGCACTCAAAGGCGTTCCCTATGACATTCAGTGGACGGAGTTTCCCGCTGCGGCGCCACTGGCCGAAGCGCTCAACGCGGGCGCGGTGGATCTGGGGCCGATTGGCGATGCGCCAGCCATCTTCGCGCTGGCAGCAGGCACACGCATCAAGCTGATTGGCGCCAACCGATCCGACCCCTATGGCACGGCGGTGCTGGTACGTCCGGATTCACCGTTGAAGGCGGCGGCAGACCTCAAGGGCAAATCCATCGGTACCAACCGGGGCTCGATCGGGCATCTGGTGGCGCTCAAGGCGCTGGAATCTGCTGGGCTTGGGGCCCAGGATGCCAACTTCCGTTTTCTGCCACCGGCCGATGCCAAGCTGGCCCTGGTTAACGGTTCCATTGATGCGTGGTCTACCTGGGAGCCCTATACGGCGATGGCGGAAACCGCTGGACACGCGCGCGTGCTGGTAAGCGGGCGCGGGCTGTGGTCAGGCCTGAGCTATCTGGCGGCCACGGATGTCGCGTTGGCCGCAAAGCGCGAGGTATTGCGGGACTTCCTGCAGCGCGCGGTGCGTGCCCAGGTGTGGTCGTACCAGCATGTCGACAGCTTTTCTGCCACGCTGGCGCGCATCATCGGCATTGCACCGGAGGCGGCAAGGCTGCAGTTCGCGCGGCGCCAGACGGTGTGGCGCCCGATTGATGCACCACTCATTGCCGAGCAGCAACGTACGGCGGATTTCTATCTGAAGGCGGGTCTGCTGCGGCAGAAGTTGGATGTGGCATCGACCTTCGATGCCCACTTTCCGCTGACGGCCTGAGTGCTTAGGGCGCGGTAATCATCCGCGCAAAGCGCTTCAGTGCGGCAGTGGTGCCTTTGCGGTCGCCCGTGGTGACAAGATCGAGTAGCAGGCCGCGCATCGTCGCCACCTGAATGCGGGCGCGGGCGCGGGCTTCTGCAGGGGGCAGGCCAAGCTGCGCTTCGAACAGCGCGGTAACGGGGGCAAGCCAGCTGTCCACCACGTCGCCGAGAAAGGCATGAAAGCGCTCGGGCTCGCGAATGGCGCGTGCGTAAAGCTCAAACAGCAGCCGGATGATAGGCAGGTAGGCGTCCGATGCGTAGCGGTCCCATGCAGCTTCAATGGCGATCACGGGGTTGTCGGCGTCATTCTGAATGCGCACGCGGGCAAGCTGCTCGCGGTGGCGGATCTCGCGCAGCACGATCTCCCAGAATTCATCGGCGGAGCCAAAGTGGTAGATCAGCATGCGGTGGCTGGTGCCGATGGCCTCGGCCACGCGCCGCAACGACATGTCGCCGATACCGTTGTCGAGTACATAGCGCACCGCCGCATCCAGTGATTTGACGGCGGATTCGCTGGGCGTGAACGGTGTTTCGGTGCGCTTCTTGCGCGGTGCTGCGGTGGTGGCCATGGGATACAGCTCAATACTTGGACTGCCCGCCAGTCTACGCGATCAACTGGCGCTGCCACACCGGCGGCTTGCGCATGCAAAGGATGGCCACCACAGACACCACGGCTGCAGCCAGCAGGTAATAGAGCGGCGCCCGGACAATGCCTTGCGACAGCGCATAGGTGGACACCACGGGAGACGCTGCGCCAAACAGCATCACGCCGATGTTGTAGCCCAGGCCAATGCCCAGCGCGCGCTGCCCCGGGGGAAAACGCTCGGCAAAGAATGGAAAGCTGCCGCCCAGGAACAGGCCGAACCCAAACGCGCACGCCCCCTGGAAGGCAAAAAGCGCCCCGGGCGTGGGGCTGACGAGCAGATGTTCATACAGCGGTGTGCCGATCCCCAGCGCCAGCACGATGCCGAACAACATGATGCCGCTGCGGCCACGCCGGTCAGACCAGGGCCCGCCGATGAGCGAACCTGCAATGATAGCGAGCGCCGCCAGCGTTGACCCGATGGCCCCGGTGGTCTGCCCGATCTTGAGCGCCTGCGTGGCAAATGCCGGCATGAAGACGATGGCCAGGTAGACCACCGCCGAGCCGAAGCCCGTCAATGCCGACACCATGACGATCTGCGCTGCCAGCACACGGGCGGGCAGCGTGCGAGCTTCCGTGCCGCCGGTGTGCATGGCGCCCGCGTGCAGGCTTTCGTTCATATGCCGGCGCAGGTAGGCCCCCACCGGAATCACGCACAATCCCACCACAAAGCCGATGAGCCAGCCCCAGTCCAGCGTGCGCTCCACACCCAGTGTGCCGAACACCAGCAGGGCCACCCCAGACCCCGCTGCCAGCGCCAGGTAGGTGGAGGCGCTGAACACGGCGCCATACCAGCCGCGCTGGTGCGGCGGGCAGGACTCGATTACCAGCGCGCCGGCGGCCCCGCTTTCGCCCGAAGCGGCAAAGCCGGACAACAACCTGCCGATGACCACCATGGCGGTCCCCAGAAACCCGGCGGTCTTGTAGGGTGGTGCGATGGCAATCAGCAACGTGCCCGCGCCCATCAGCAGGACGGTGGCCACCATGGCGGCTTTGCGACCGCGCCGGTCAGCGTAGCGACCGATGCACCAGGCGCCGAACGGACGCACGACAAAGCCGGCGGCGAACGCGGTGACGGCGGCCAACGTAGAAAGCACCTCGTTGCCTGCTGGAAAGAAGTTGCGTGCAATGGCCAGCGCAAAGTAGCCGTACAGGGTGAAGTCGAGCCATTCGAAGAAGTTGCCGACGGCTGCGCCGACCAGGTTGTGGCGAAGGGTTGTCATGTCGCGTGCCTCCGGGGGTTAAAAGCGGTAACGCACGCCCACCGCCGCCTGAAACTGATTGGTGCCAGGCGTGACGCTGCTGGTGGTGCCGAGCGACTGCGCCAGCGTATTGGCGCCATACGCCGAGGCCGCCGCCGACGTACCAAACGCCACCACCGGATAACTCGTGCCCGCGCCGCCCTGGTTATGGACAAACGCGCCAAGCAGGTACACATCCACGTTCTTAGACAGGTAATAGTCGAGCTGCGCGCCCACCAGATACGGGTGGATGTTGGTGTCTTCCACGCGCAGCTTGTAGAAGCCGACGCGAACATCCGCATTGCTGGTCAGCCAGTAGGCCGCGCCGGCCCAGTACAGGTGCGTGGTGTAGGCGCGTCGCGCGGTGCCGGAAGAGGGGCGATCGCTATCATGCGAGTAGCCGGCGTACAGATTGAGCTTATCGATTGTGTAGTTGGCGCCGAGCATCCAGGTCTCGCGCTTCCAGTCGTTCAGGTAGGCGGGGCTGGCGATGGGCGGGCGTGGTGTACCGGCCGCCACGGCGTTGATCATCGAGCCTGAGGCATCCCACGGGTTGTCTTCGCGGTTGTAACCGGCCACCAGCGTGAGCGAAGGCGTGCCATACATCAGGTGTGCACCGAAGTCGCTCTTCTGCACGTTGCTCCCTGGGGAACCAAACGCGTAAAGCATGCTGCCCGAGATCGGCCCCCACGATGCCGGCGTGGTGTACCGGATCGTCTTGTCAAGCCGGTAGCCGTTGCCGGGCGCCAGCACGCTCAACTGCCCCAGTGCTACCACCGATGCCGTGCCGGTGCCTTCGCGCAGCGGGTCGGCCATATAGGCGGCCTCCAGAATGGGGGCGTAGGTCCGGCCCAGCGTGACCCGGCCATATGGCCCTTCCAGCCCGACCCACGATTCGCGCGACCAGGCCTGTTGCTGCGTGGCGCCGTTAGCCGGAGAAAACCCTTGCTCCAGGTTGAAGGTCGCGCCCCAACCTTGGCCAAGGTCTTCCCTCCCACGCATGCCGAAGCGGCTGGTTGTGAGAATGCCCGCCGACATGCCCGACAGGCTGTCGCCCGCTGCATTGACATGCGTGGTGTAGGACAGAGCATTTTCAACCGTGCCGTACAGCGTGACGTTGGACTGGGCGTACGCCGAGCCCATCACGGAAAGGCCGATCACGCTGGCCGTGCGGATGCCGCCTGCAATTCCCATAGCTGTCTTCCTCCTGATTCTGTTCTCAGATTCTTCTTCGATGCGTACCAATTGGTACGTCATTGGCGTGAGCAGTCAATGAATGACTCTGCGAGATGGGCATCATCCTCTCAAAACTTTGAATTTTTATCTGCGATATTCCCTAGTTGCCGCGATGAACTCTCGTGTGTACCATGCGGTACGTTTAATTTGCGAGACAACACAGGATCGCCATGAAAGCAGTCTTCACCCCGGAGCAGAATCAGGAATTCCAGCGGCGCGCCGATGCGGTGTGCGCGGCAATGCGCGCGGCGGGTCTGCGGCAACTGGTGCTGACCGACACCGACAACTTGTTCTACCTGACGGGTGCTACCTTTGATGCGTTGGAGCGGCCGTTTTTCTTGATCGTCGGTGCAGACGGTGGGCGGCAACTGGTGGTGCCAGCGCTTGAGCTCGACCATCTGGGCAAGGCGTGGGGCGCACAAGACAGTGTCTCGACCTATCGCGAGTACCCGGCACCTGCCGGAGAGACCTGGCATGACGCGTTGCTTGGCAAAGGGCTGTTGCAACCGGGTTTCGCGTTCGAACCCAGCTTGCCGATGTCGATGGCGCGGATGTTGCTGGATGCCGGTGGCGAGCCGCACGAGCTGATGGAAGGCATCCGCATCATCAAATCCGCCTGGGAGATTGCCGCCATCGAGCGCGCTGCGCACTATGCGGACTGGGGCGTCCGGCAGATCCTGCGCAATGCCTCGGAAGGCGCACTGGTGGCCGAAACGTTTACGCCGGGGCAGGCGCTTTCCCGCAAGATCATTCGCGAGACCCCAGATTGGGACCCGGTCGCCACGCGCATCATCTGTGGGGCATGGCCGGCACCGCTGAGCGCGGAACCACACGCCATTCCGCGCCTGGATATGACGCTGAACGAAGGCCCGCATGTCGCGATGGTGCTGACCCGCGTCAACGGCTACGCAGCGGAGAGCGAGCGTACCTTCTTCACCACACGCCCCGACCCGCGTGAGCGCGAACTGTTTCACCTGCTGGAAGCAGCGCGCGAGCGGGCGTTCTCACTCGTGCGGCCAGGCATGCACTGCGCGGAGCTGGACTGGCAGGTCAACCGCTTCCTGGCCGGTTGCGGCTATGCGGGCGACAGCGTGCGGCTGCACCGCTGCGGGCACGGCTTCGGCCTGGGCAATCACGAGCCGCCCTGGATTGCCGAAGGCAGTGAACACGTGCTGCAGGAAAACATGGTGATCTCCATCGAGCCCGGCATCTACCTGGCGGGCGAGGGCGGGTATCGACACTCCGACACCGTGCTCGTCACCGCCAATGGCTACCGCTGTTTGACCAAGGCACCGATACGGCTGAGTGAACTTGTGCTCGGGCGCCCCAGGTTGCGCCACCGCTTGCAGCGCAGCCTGGTGCGCAACGCACTGAACCTGTGAGCGGCCATGCAGATCGTGCTGCTGCAGATTGCTTACCTGTGTATCGCGCTGGCCTTCAACGCGTTGAGCGCCAGTCTGGCGCTGGCGGGTCGCAAGCCACTGGCACCCACCAACCTCGTTGCCGCCACCGGCGTGTTCGCGCTGTATGCGCTGGCGCTGTGGTCGGGCCATGCCGGGTTCGATACGGCGTACCGCGCGGCGATGCTGTGCTTCGTGCTGGTGCTCGGCGCCGGTGGCGTGCTCGCCCACCTGCGTCGCGGGCCAACGCAAGCTTATCGATCAGTGGTTGCCTGGATGGCCGCCATTCTCACCAATGGGATGGGTGTGGTGTTGAACGTAGCGGGCGCGCTGCTGGGTGCCCGCGCTGTCCTCTGACACGATCAGCGGCCACTGGTGAGCGACTGACGCAGCGTGTCTTTCAACACCTGGAACGCCGGGTTGTCGTTGTCCTTGCGATGGGCCAGCCATAGCTCGACCGGTTTCGCGGGGGTGGTGCGCACAGGGCGATAAACCACGCCTTCAAAATGCAGCATCGATGCCGCAGCGGGAATCAGCGCCACGCCAATCCCTGCGCGCACCAGCGCCAGCATCGAGTGGATCTGGCTGACGTATTCGACGATGTCGGGCAATACCTCGGCACGTTCGAGCAGGCCACTCACCAACTGGTGGAAGTAGCGCGCCTCGTAAGGTGAATACATCAGCAGCGGCTTGCCTTCGCAGTCGCGCAGGCTGGGGCGCAGCGGCCAGGTATCGGCAACGGCCTCGGGCAATGCCAGCACCAATGCTTCCTGCGAGCACGGTACCGCCATCAACTCACCGTGCTCCACAGGCGGGCGCAACAGGCCGACATCAATCTCACGTGCATCGAGCGCCGCAAGCTGCGCACCGCTCACCATCTCCTTCAGCGTCAATCGCACCCCCGGTGATACCGCTCGCACGGCGCTCACCAGCGCGGGCAATTGCCCATAACCGACCGTCGCCGTAAAGCCGATCGCCAGTGAACCGGCGGCACCCGTGGCGACGCGTCGTGCCGTGGCTGCTGCCTCATCAGCCAACCGAAGAATGCGCGAGGCATCAGGCAAAAAGCTGCGCCCGGCAGCAGTCAATCTGACGGACCGGCTGTTGCGCTCAAGCAGTTCGGTGCCGACTTGGTGCTCCAGCAGACGCACCTGGCGCGACAACGGCGGCTGCGTCATATGCAGGCGCTCAGCAGCGCGCCCGAAGTGCAGTTCTTCTGCCACGGCGACAAAACAACGGAGTTGGCTCAGCTCAAACATCGATTCAAAACAGGTATGGATTGGTGTTCTTGCTTATCTTGAATTGGAATGATGCGGAGTGCAAGAATCGGCCCGCATGACAGGCCCCTGGGCCATGGCAGCCGGCAGGCATCGAAACCTGCTCGCATCGCGCAATAACGTGTCTGGGTGCCAGGCGGCGGTCACTTCATGTGCAATTGCAGCATCTGATCCGCCCGCTAGGGGAACACCCTGTATCAATACAAAATATGTATCAATCTAGTCATTAGTTGTTTTGGACTTGAATCGTTCCCGATGCAAAAATTCGCTCACCAACAACACCTGACCACTGCCCTGGTGGTCTTCAGGCAGAGCGAGACATGTCCCGATATACCCCCAAAGAATTTGCCCAGCAGATCGGTTCCGGCCTGCTGTCTTTCCCCATCACGCACTTCAAGGCGTCCGATCTTTCGTTTGACGAAGAGGCATACCGCAAGAACCTGGCTTGGCTGTTCAGCCACGATGCAGCCGGCCTGTTTGCCGCAGGTGGTACGGGTGAGTTCTTCTCGCTGACTGCCGCAGAAACCGACCGCGTTGTACGCGCCGCTGTGGCCGAGACGGGCGGCAAGATTCCGGTGATCGCCCCGGCGGGCCGCGGCACCGCTGAATCGACCGAGTACTGCAAGGCCGCAGAAGCCGCTGGCGCAGATGGCATCCTGCTGCTGCCCCCGTACCTGACCGAAGCCTCCGCCGATGGCGTGGCCGCTCACGTTGAGCAAGTCTGCAAATCGACCAAGCTGGGCGTGATCATCTACAACCGCGCCAACCAGATTCTCGACGCTGACCACCTAGAACGCCTGGCTGATCGCTGCCCGAACCTCGTCGGCTTCAAGGACGGCGTGGGCGATCTGGAACTGATGACGCGCATCTACGCCCGCCTGGGCGATCGTTTTACATACATCGGTGGCCTGCCCACCGCCGAAACCTTCGCGCTGCCGTACCTGACGATGGGCGTGACGACGTACTCATCGGCCATCTTCAACTTCGTGCCGAAGTTCGCCTTGGAGTTCTACGCTGCCGTGCGGGCGTACGACAACGCCAAGGTCTACAAGATGCTCAATGAGTTCGTGCTGCCGTACATCCAGCTGCGCAACCGCAAGCGCGGCTATGCAGTGTCGATCGTCAAGGCCGGCATGAAGGTGATTGGCCGCAGCGCGGGCCCCGTGCGCGCGCCGCTGACGGACCTGACCGACGCAGAACTGGCCGAGCTGTCAGCACTGGTGTCGCGCGTGGCCGAAGTCGAAAAGCTGGCTGCTTGAGCGCAACCTGAACAAGGAACCCAACATGACTCTGAGCGGCGAACTGCTGCTGGGTGCTGCCCGCGTTGCGGGCGGTGCCGGCACGGTTCGCGCCATGAACCCCGCCACCGGGGAATGGCTCGAACCCGAATTCACCCTGGCCTCCAAGGCCGATGCCGCACGTGCCGCTGAACTGGCCGCTGCGGCTTTTGACGTTTACCGCGAGACCGCGCCGGAAGCGCGTGCCGCATTCCTCGAAGCCATCGCCAGCCAGATCGAGGCCCTGGGCGATGCGCTGATCGAACGCGCGATGGCGGAATCCGCGCTGCCGCGTGCCCGTCTGGAAGGCGAGCGTGGCCGCACGTGCGGCCAACTCCGCCTGTTTGCGAACGTGGTGCGTGCCGGCGATGCCGTGGGCGCGCGCCTCGATTCGGCACTGCCTGAGCGTAAGCCGCTGCCGCGCTCCGACCTGCGCCTGCGCCGCATCGCGCTGGGCCCGGTCGCCGTGTTTGGCGCGAGCAACTTTCCGCTGGCGTTCTCGGTGGCGGGCGGTGATACCGCATCCGCGCTGGCTGCCGGTTGCCCGGTCGTCGTGAAGGCGCATCCGGCACATCCGGGTACGTCCGAACTAGTGGGCCGCGCCATCCAGGCGGCGGTTGCCCAGTGCGGCCTGCCGGAAGGCGTGTTCTCGCTCATCCTGGCGGACAACGATGTGGCAGGTGCCCTGGTGGCCGATCCGCGCATCCAGGCGGTGGGCTTTACCGGTTCGCGTGCTGGCGGCCAGGCACTGCTGCGCATTGCGCAGGCGCGTCCGCAGCCGATTCCCGTGTATGGCGAACTGAGCGCCATCAACCCCGTTTTCCTGCTGCCGGATGCGCTGGCCAAGCGTGCTGCTGCGCTGGGGCAGCAGTACGTGGCATCGCTCACGATGGGCGCCGGCCAGTTCTGCACGAACCCAGGCTTGCTGCTCGCAATCGATGGCCCGGATCTCGAAACGTTTGAGGCCGCCGCCGCCGTTGCCATGGGGCAGGCACCGGCCCAGCCAATGCTGACCGCCGGCATTCATGCGGCCTACGCCCGTGGTGTCGACAAGCTGGCTGGTGAGGCCAACGTGCGTTGTGTTGCACGCGGGCAGGGCAGTGATCAGCCCAACCGTGGGCAGGCCGGCTTCTACACCACGGATGCCCAGAGCTTCCAGGCACAACCGACGCTGCACGACGAGATCTTCGGCGCCACCGGACTCGTCGTTCGCTGCCGCGACGCAGAGGAGTTGCGCGCGCTGGCTGAATCGCTCGAAGGTCAACTGACGGCCACGTTGCACCTGGATGCAGGCGATACGGCGATCGCCCGTTCGCTGCTACCGATCCTGGAACGCAAGGCCGGCCGCATCCTGGCCAACGGCTGGCCAACCGGCGTTGAGGTGTGCCAGGCCATGGTGCACGGCGGCCCGTGGCCTGCCACGACGGATTCGCGCACGACTTCGGTCGGCACGGCGGCCATCGAGCGCTTCCTGCGCCCGGTGTGCTACCAGGATCTGCCGGCTGACCTGCTGCCGCAGGCGCTGCAAGACGCGAACCCGCTCAAGCTGCGCCGTCTGGTTGATGGGCAGTGGCAGTAACCAAGTAGTCAACAAGCGAATAAAAAGCCGGGCCGTACAGGACCCGGCAGCTTGAAACCCGGCGCATCTGGCGCCGGAGTACGGAGGAGACAATGGATATCAAAGCCCCAGCCGTGGGAGCGCAAAGCGTGCCGCGCACCGAGCGCATGACCCGTGTGCGCTTCATGATTCTCACGATGCTGTTTGTCGTGACGACTATCAACTACGCCGATCGCGCGACCATCTCCATTGCTGGCTCAGCCATGCAGAAGGAGCTTGGCATTGATGCCGTGTCGCTTGGCTACATCTTCTCGGCGTTTGGCTGGGCCTATGTGATTGCGCAGATTCCGGGCGGTTGGCTGCTCGACCGCTTTGGCTCCAAGCGCGTGTACACGTTCAGCATTCTGCTGTGGTCGCTGTTCACGCTGGCGCAGGGTGCGGTCGGCTTCTTTACCGGTGCGGCCGCCATTACCTTGGTGTTCTGCCTGCGCTTTCTGGTGGGGGCTGCAGAGGCGCCGTCCTTTCCGGCCAACAGCCGAATCGTCGCAGCGTGGTTCCCGGCCAATGAGCGCGGCACCGCATCCGCCATCTTCAACTCGGCGCAGTACGCAGCCACGGTGGTGTTTGCCCCGTTGATGGCATGGCTGGTGCACGAATTCGGCTGGCATCACGTCTTTATCGTGATGGGCGTGATCGGCATTGCCATGGCGGTCGTGTGGAAGACCTTCGTGCACGATCCGAAAGATCACCCTGGCATCAACCGCGCCGAGATCGAGTACATCGAAGCCGGCGGCGGTCTGGTCAACATGGACCGCGCCGGCGTGGCCAAGACCGAAGGGCCGAACCTCGGCTACGTCAAGCAACTGCTCGGCAATCGCATGCTGATGGGCGTGTATATCGCGCAGTACTGCATCAATGCGCTCACGTACTTCTTCATCACGTGGTTTCCGGTGTACCTGGTGCAGGCCCGTGGCATGTCGATCCTGAAGGCCGGCTTCGTGGCGTCGATTCCGGCGGTGTGCGGCTTCCTTGGCGGCATTCTGGGCGGGGTCATTTCCGATGCGCTGTTGCGCAAGGGGGCATCGCTGTCGGTGGCGCGCAAGGTGCCGATCGTGCTGGGCATGCTGCTCTCCATGAGCATGGTGATCTGCAACTACGTGGATGCACAGGCCATCGTGGTGGCGGTGATGGCGCTGTCGTTCTTCGGCAAGGGGCTGGGCGCGCTGGGCTGGGCAGTCAACTCCGACACGGCACCCAAGCAGATCGCGGGCCTGTCGGGCGCGCTGATGAACACGTTCGGCAATCTGTCGAGCATCACTACGCCCATCGCCATCGGCTACATCGTCAATACCACGGGCTCGTTCAACGGGGCATTGGTGTACGTGGGTATCCATGCTGCGGTGGCCATCATCTGCTACCTGGTCATGGTGGGCGAGATCAAACGCGTGGAACTCAAGCCGCTGTAAGCCAACAGGAGACATCGTTGTGACGTTGCAATCGATCGAATTCGGCGCTCGCACCAGTACACCGCGTGTGACGGAGATGCAGGTGATCCCCGTTGCCGGGGGGGACAGCATGCTGCTGAACCTGTGTGGCGCGCATGCCCCGTTCTTCACCCGTAACCTCGTCACCCTGAAGGACAACGCTGGGCGCACAGGCGTGGGCGAGGTGCCGGGCGGAGAGGGCATCCGCCAGGCGCTGGAGCGCGTGATTCCGCTGGTTGTCGGGCAATCCATCGGCCGCACCAACGGCGTGTTGAACAGCATCCGTCGTGCGCTGGCTGGCGGTGGCAACGCCGCACATCAGGCAACGGTGCATCAGGTGACGTCCGCCTCGGAAGCCGCTGTGCTGCGCCAGCCGCACGAGATCAACCTGCGCATGGACAACGTCATCACAGCGGTGGAAGCCGCGCTGCTGGATCTGCTTGGGCAATTTCTGGAAGTGCCGGTCGCGGAACTGCTGGGCGCCGGACAGCAGCGCGACTCAGCCCCGATGCTTGCCTATCTGTTCTACGTGGGCGACCGCCGCAAGACGGATCTGCCGTATTTAGACGGAAATAGCGGTGCGGATGATTGGCTGCGCTTGCGCCACGAAGCCGCAATGACACCCGAGGCCATCGCCCGCCTGGCTGAAGCCGCCACCGAACGCTACGGCTTTGCCGACTTCAAGCTCAAAGGCGGCGTGATGCGCGGCGCGGAAGAGATGGAGGCGATTGCCGCCATCAAGGCGCGCTTCCCGCATGCACGTGTCACGCTTGACCCGAACGGTGCCTGGTCGCTGAATGAGGCCGTTGCGCTGTGCAAAGGGCAGGGTCACCTGCTGGCCTATGCCGAAGACCCCTGCGGCCCCGAAGCCGGTTACTCAGGGCGAGAGATCATGGCTGAGTTCAAGCGTGCCACCGGCATCCCGACCGCCACCAACATGATCGCTACCGACTGGCGCCAGATGGGCCACGCGATCCCGCTGCACGCCGTGGATATTCCTCTGGCGGATCCGCACTTCTGGACCATGCAGGGGTCTGTGCGCGTTGCGCAACTGTGCGATGAATGGGGTCTCACATGGGGCTCGCATTCCAATAACCACTTCGATGTCTCGCTGGCGATGTTCACGCATGTGGCCGCCGCCGCGCCGGGCAACATCACCGCCATCGATACCCACTGGATCTGGCAGGAAGCCGAAGAGCGCCTGACGCGCGAGCCGCTGCGCATTCAGGGCGGTCATGTAGCCGTGCCGGATCGCCCGGGCCTGGGCATCGAGATCGACATGGACCGCGTCATGGCCGCGCACGCGCTGTACAAGACCCTCGGCCCCGGCGCACGCGACGATGCCATGGCCATGCAGTACCTCGTGCCGGGCTGGGCGTACGACCCCAAGCGGCCAAGCCTGGTGCGCTGAACAGCTTGATTTGCATTACCCCATTCCGGAGTCTGTGATGTCCGAATCCACGCTGGCCGCAGAGGCCGGCACTGAAACTGAGAAGGCGTTGACGATCCGCGTACATGACGGCGACAACGTCGCCATTGTCGTCAATGCGCGTGGTCTGCCTGCGGGCACAGCGCTGGCCGATGGCACTGTGCTGGTCGAGGGGGTACCGCAAGGGCACAAGGTGGCACTGGCCGACCTTGCAGAAGGCGATGCCGTCATCCGCTACGGCGAGGTCATCGGTTATGCCGTCAAGCCGCTGGCACGCGGCAGCTGGATCAACGAGCATGCAGTGAAGTTGCCGTCCGCGCCGGCACTCGACGAGCTGCCGCTCGCCACGCGCCCCGATCCCAAACTGGCGAAGCTTGAGGGCTACACCTTCGAGGGCTATCGCAACGCAGACGGCACGGTCGGCACGAAGAACGTGCTCGGCATCATGACCAGCGTGCAGTGCGTGGCCGGCGTGACGGACTACGTGGTCAGCCGCATCAAGCGAGAACTGTTGCCACGCTACCCGAACGTCGATGACGTGGTCGCACTCAACCATGTATACGGCTGTGGCGTTGCCATCAACGCACCGGCGGCCATCGTGCCGATCCGCACGCTGCAGAACCTGGCGCTCAACCCGAACTTTGGCGGCGAGATCATGGTGATCGGTCTGGGCTGCGAGAAGCTCGTGCCCGAGCGCCTTGTGCCGGAAAAGCTTGCCCCGGGCGGTCGCATTCCCATCGAAGTCGCCGGTACGGCGGATTCCCCGGTGCTGCGTTTGCAGGACGAAGCATTCGACGGTTTCATCGGCATGACCGATGCCATCATGGAGATGGCCGAGCGCCGACTTGAGCACCTCAACAAGCGCCAGCGCGAAACCTGTCCCGCGTCCGATCTGGTGGTTGGCGTGCAATGTGGTGGCAGCGATGCGTTCTCGGGCGTGACCGCCAACCCTGCGGTTGGCTTTGCAGCCGACCTGATCGTGCGTGCTGGCGGCACCGTGATGTTCTCGGAAGTGACCGAGGTGCGCGACGCCATCCACCTGCTCACGCCGCGCGCCATCGACGAAGGCGTCGGCCGCGCATTGCTGCGCGAAATGGCGTGGTACGACGATTACCTGAGCGGCGGCCAGACCGATCGCAGCGCCAACCCGTCGCCGGGCAACAAGAAGGGCGGCCTATCCAACGTGGTGGAAAAGGCGCTGGGCTCGATCGTCAAGTCGGGCAGTACGCCCATCGTCGATGTACTTGGCCCCGGCGAGAAAGTGCGCCGCAAGGGCCTGATCTTCGCCGCCACGCCGGCCAGCGATTTTGTGTGCGGCACGCTGCAGCTTGCTTCCGGCATGAACCTGCAGGTGTTCACCACCGGGCGCGGCACGCCGTACGGCCTGGCCATGGCGCCCGTCATCAAGGTGTCGACACGCAAGGCGCTCTCTGAGCGCTGGCATGACCTGATCGACCTCGACGCCGGCCGCATCGCCACGGGCGAGGCCAGCATTGCCGACATCGGCTGGGAGCTGTTCCACCTGATTCTCGATGTGGCCAGCGGCCGCAAGCAGGTCTGCGCAGACAAGCTCGGCTTGCATAATGCGCTCGCGCTGTTCAACCCCGCTCCCGTAACCTGATCTATGACTGTGACCAATACCGACACGCCTGTACACGCCGATCCGCTGGCAGGCATCACCACCCGCTGCCACCGCCTGCTGCTGACGGGGGCGGGTGGCAACCTGGGCAAGGTGCTGCGCGACCGCCTGCCGCAGTACGCCGACGTGCTGCGCATTTCTGACATCTCGGACCTTGGCGCCGTGCGCAAGGGCGAGGAGATCGTGCCGTGCAACCTGGCCGATCCACATGCGGTTGACGCACTCGTGGCAGGTACGGATGCCATCGTGCACCTGGGTGGCGTCTCGGTGGAGCGACCTTTTGAAGAAATCCTGCCGGCCAATATCCAGGGCGTCTACAACCTGTACGAGGCCGCGCGCCGCCACGGTGTGCGCCGCATCGTGTTCGCCAGTTCCAACCACACCATCGGTTTCTACAAGCAGGGCGAAGTCATCGACAACACCGTGCCGACCAAACCTGATGGCTACTACGGCTTGAGCAAGGTCTTCGGTGAACAGCTCGCCAGTTTCTATTTCGACCGGTACGGCATTGAGACCGTGGCCATCCGCATTGGCTCGTCGTTCCCCGAAGCCAAAGACCGCCGCATGCTGGTCACGTGGTTGGGCTACGACGATCTGGAACAGCTGATCCGCCGCGCAGTGTTCGTACCGAACGTCGGCTTTACGGTGGTCTACGGCATGTCGGCCAACCGAGACCGCTGGTGGGATAACCGCCACGCCGCCCACCTAGGCTATGTGGCCACCGAGACCAGCGAGATCTTCCGCTCGCAGGTCGAGGCGCAGCCGCCGCTGCCTGCAGACGATCCGGCCGCGCTGTATCAAGGCGGTGCCTTCGTCAAAGCCGGCCCGTTCGGAGACTGACCCGATGCACGCGAATGTGGAACGCATCGGCACGATGCACTGCGGCGTCGGCGAGAGTCCGGTGTGGCATGTCGGCGAACAGGCGTTGTACTGGACGGACATTCCTGGGCGCACGCTGTGGCGCTGGAACGCGTCCACAGGCCATTGCGACGCATGGACGTTGCCCGAAATGGCTGGCTGCATCGCCATGACATCCGACGGCTGGGCGTTGGCAATGGAGACCGGCATCTTTCGCGCGCAGCAGGCGAAAGCAGACATTGCGCTTGCGCCGCTGGAGCGCCTCGCCACGGTAAAGCATGCGCGCCCCGACATGCGGTTCAACGACGGCCGATGCGACCGTCAGGGCCGCCTCTGGGCGGGCACGATGGTGCTCGACACCGCGCTGGGTGTGCCTGCCGGCAAGCTCTATCGCTTCGATGCAGCCGCACGCCGCGTTGACGCCATCATCGACGACCTGATCGTCCCGAACGGCCTGGCCTTCAGCCCCGATGACCGTACGATGTACCTGTCGGATTCACATGCCAGCCGCCAGACCGTCTGGGCATTTGACTACGACATCGACACCGGCACGCCGCACAACCGCCGCGTCTTCATCGACATGCACGCCCATCCAGGTCGCCCCGATGGCGCCGCCGTGGATGCCGATGGCTGCTACTGGATCTGCGGCAACGATGCGGGACTCGTCCACCGATTTACGCCCGACGGCCGACTCGATCGCAGCATCGCCATTCCTGCCACCAAGCCCGCCATGTGTGCCTTCGGCGGGCCGGGGCTGGACACCCTGTTCGTCACGTCGATCCGCATCGACGACGACCCGCTCTCGGGCGCCACGTTTGCCGTGCGCCCGGGCGTGACCGGACTACCGGAACCTGCCATGCATTGCTAACCGCAGTACGAGCCCCACACCAAAACAACACGTGGGCGCCCTAGGAGACAGACACACCATGAAACCCATCAAAGGCTTGCGCTGGTGGATGATCGGGCTCGTTCTGAGCGGCCTGGTCATGAACTACCTGGCACGCAACGCGCTTGCGGTAGCCGCGCCCGAAGTCAACAAGGTGCTGAACATCACCACGCAGCAGTATGGCTACATCGTGGCCGCATTCCAGGCGGCTTACATGGTGATGCAGCCCATTGCGGGCTACGCGCTTGACGTACTGGGCACCAAACTAGGTTTTGCGTTGTTTGCGGCGGCTTGGTCGGTGGTGTGCCTGCTGCACAGCACGGCGGGCGGCTGGCTGTCACTGGCGGCCTTTCGCGCGATGCTCGGGGCGACGGAGGCCGCAGGCTTTCCGTCAGCACTGCGGGCCACGTCGGAATGGTTTCCGGCCAAGGAGCGCTCGATTGCGACCGGCTGGTTCAACATCGGGTCCTCCGTGGGGGCCGTGGTTGCGCCGCCGCTGGTGGTCTGGTGCATTCTGCAGGGCAACTGGCGCTTCGCCTTTGCCGTGATCGGTGGGCTGGGGCTCGTGTGGAGTGTGCTCTGGTTCGCGTTGTATCGCGTGCCGACCAAGCATCCACGGCTATCGGCGGAGGAGCACGACTACATCCGAGCGGGCCAGGAAGCGCCGGATGACAGCGCGAATGCACCCAAGCCCTCGTGGGGCAGCATCGTCAGCAGCCAACGCTTCTGGGGGATTGCCATCCCCATCGCGCTGTTCTGCATCGGTGGCTTTGCGCACCAGACGCTCTCGGGCGCCTTGTACACGCTCACCTCCGACATGTTCGGCCGGCACGAGGTTGGCACAGCCGTTGGCCTGGCGGGCATGTCGGGTTGGCTGGGCGGCATGCTGTTCTCGCTGGCGGTGGGCACGCTGGCTGTCACCATCGGCTACAACCCGTTGTTCGTGGCGCTGGCGGTATTCGACATCATTGCAGCCATCGTGGTGTGGACGATGTTGAACGATGGGCAGGCGCAACCGATGCCCATGCAGCGCGAAGGCCAACGTTCTGCAGCAGGAGCCCTGGGCAGTTAGCGCGCGTACAGCCGTGACCGGCGGTACGCGCAGACGTCAACACTGCCGCACGAAGCGCCCAGCCATGTATTTTTTGGCTGGGCGTTTTCATTTTGTCTGCGCCCGCCCGCTACAATCGCGGGCTTGGATTCGTAGATGGCATTTCGAAATGGGGCTTGGCTGGTTTGGCATTTCCACCGTGTGGCTGCTGCCGATGGTGTGGCGGTATGCGACGCGGGCACTGGCGGGGGAGCGCGGCTTCCTCAAGGGCCGGGGCACCGTGCGGCTCTGGCTGGTCACGCTCGTTGCGCTGTGCACCAGCGCAACGCTCGAAGCGCTCACCTCGGGCGCCGATCCGCAGGACAAGGCCGGTGGAGCGGCAGGGCGCGCGCTGGCGGCGCTGTTCTCCCACATGCTGGGCTGGACTGGCGCCTTCCTGCTGATGCTCGGCGTGCTGGTCTGGGTGGCACCCATGGTGTTTGGACGATCGTGGCGGCAGCTGTTCAACCGTAGCCGTGCCGTGCAGGAAGACGCACTCGACGAGCCCGCCCCGGATCACGATGAACCGCGTGACGAGAGCCTGAAGCCGACTGCACTTGGCCTGGGCGGCGCCGCGCAAGCCCATTGGACCGGCTCCGCAGGCCCTGCACAGCCGACGGTGCGCCATCGTGGCATCGAAGCCGTTTCTGCCCGCCGCCAACCGACGTGGCAACCGCCACCGCGCACGCGCCCGTCGCCGCCGCAGCCTGGAGAGATCTGGCCCCTGCTCGATGCACAGAAGGCTGCGGCGGCCAATCCTGCTGCCGACACAAAAACGGCCCCAACACCCGCACCTGCAGCGACGCCTTCTCCAGCGTCGGCACCCGCATCCGCACCGGCACGTCCCAAGCCTCGCGCCACGATCGTCAGCAGCCCGTTCCATCAGCCGCAACTCGGGCTGCGTCCGCCGGTGCAACCGGCGCCTGTCTCCACACAGGTGGAAACACTTCCCGAGCCTCCCAAGGCCACCGATGAACCTGTTGTCGAAACGGTCATGACAGAACATCCGGAAGCGGAGACCGTTGAGACACAGGAAGCGGCACCCGAGGTGCAGACGGTGGATCTGGAAGCGGTGCGCCAGGAGGCAGAAGCATTGTTGGCGGAGTTGCGCGGCCTGCTCACACCCGCAGCCGCGGTGCCAGAGCCGGCGCAAATCGCAGTCGAAACTGAGGCCGAAGCCGAAACGGAAGCGGAAGTCACCCAACCGGAGCCCGTTGCCGAAGCGTTGCCAATGCCTGAGGCCCCTGTGTCCGAGCCATTGTTGGAAGAGGTGGAGGAAGAGGTGGAGCCGTCGCCCGTTACAGCACAGGCCACTAAGCCGCGCATCGTACTGCCGGCTGTGGTGGGCAACGTGGTCTCGCACGCGGCGCCGCAGGCTGCTGTGGTGGCTACGCCCGCTCCTGTGCCCGCACCGACACCGGCCCCCGCAGTGCCGCGCCATGTGGATTACCGTCTGCCGAGCGCCGCACTGCTGACGGCCGCTTCAGTCAACATTGAATCCGTTCCGGCCGAGCACCTTGAAGAGACCAGCAATCTGATCACCCAGCGTCTGGCTGAGTTCAAGGTGCCCGTGACGGTGGTGGGCGCCTCGGCTGGCCCAGTCATCACCCGCTTCGAGGTCGATCCCGCCATCGGTGTGCGCGGCGCCCAGGTCGTGGGGTTGATGAAGGATCTGGCGCGTGCCCTGGGCGTGACCTCCATCCGTGTGGTCGAGACCATCCCCGGCAAGACCTGCATGGGCCTGGAGCTGCCAAACGCCAAGCGCGAAATGATCCGCCTGTCGGAAGTCGTGAACGCGGCGGATTTCCAGTCGCACGCCTCGCACCTCGTGCTGGCCATGGGCAAGGACATCACCGGCAATCCGGTGGTGACGGACCTCGCACGCGCGCCGCACCTGCTGGTGGCCGGCACGACGGGCTCGGGCAAGTCGGTGGCTGTCAACGCGATGATCCTGTCGATGCTATACAAGGCCACGCCCGACGACGTGCGCATGATCATGATCGACCCGAAGATGCTGGAGCTCTCCGTCTACGAGGGCATTCCGCATCTGCTCGCGCCGGTCGTGACCGACATGAAGCAGGCCGCGCACGCGCTCAACTGGTGCGTGGGCGAAATGGAGAAGCGCTACCGCCTGATGTCCGCCCTGGGCGTGCGCAATCTGGCCGGCTACAACCAGAAGATCCGCGCAGCAGAGCAGGCCGGCCGCAAGGTGCCAAACCCCTTCTCACTGACGCCCGAAGCGCCGGAACCGCTTTCCACGCTGCCGATGATCGTGGTGGTGATCGACGAGCTGGCCGACCTGATGATGGTGGCCGGCAAGAAGATCGAAGAGCTGATTGCCCGCCTGGCGCAAAAGGCACGCGCGGCCGGCATCCATTTGATTCTGGCGACGCAGCGACCGTCGGTGGACGTCATCACCGGCCTGATCAAGGCCAACATCCCGACGCGCGTGGCGTTTCAGGTGTCGTCCAAGATCGACTCGCGCACGATTCTCGACCAGATGGGCGCAGAATCCCTGCTTGGTCAGGGCGACATGCTGTTCCTGCCTCCGGGCACCGGGTACCCGCAGCGCGTGCATGGTGCGTTTGTTGCCGACGAAGAGGTGCACCGCGTGGTCGAGCACTGGAAGCAGTTCGGCGAGCCCGAGTACGACGAAGCCATCCTGGCCGGCGACCCCGGCGAGGCCGCCGCCGGTGGCGACCTGTTCGGCGGCGAGAGCGGAGATGCAGAAGCCGATCCGCTCTACGACGAAGCTGCGGCCTTTGTGCTGAACACGCGCCGTGCGTCGATTTCTTCCGTGCAGCGGCAGCTGCGCATCGGCTACAACCGCGCCGCGCGGCTCATCGAGCAGATGGAAGCCGCGGGGCTGGTTTCGCCAATGGGCCGCAACGGCCAACGGGAGGTACTGGCACCGGGCGGCAGCGATTGAGCAACGACCGCGTTTCAGGCGCGCATGGGGGCGAGCGATGGAAATGGTCCAGGGCAATCTCTTCGACGATGTCCCGACCGGTGTTGCGGAAGAGGTCTTCACCGCATTGCTGGAGCGTCCCGGGCTGAAGATCGAGCGCATCGTCTCCAATGGGCAGGCCAGCCCGCCCGGCTTCTGGTACGACAGTGCCCAGGAAGAATGGGTACTGCTCATGGAGGGCGGCGCGGCGGTGCAGATCGAGGGTGAAACGGCGCCGCGTCTGTTGCAGCCGGGTACCTGGCTACATCTCCCTGCGCATTGCCGGCACCGGGTGGCCTGGACCGATACCGGCCGGCCGACCGTCTGGCTGGCCGTGCATTACAGCGCTGGTTGAGCGGGGGGCTACCCCCCCCACACCACACCAGCCCGCCTTTTTCAAGCGTGCAGGTTGGCGCCCAGCTTGTCGGGATTGCGCACCAGATGGATGCTGGCCAAGCGGCCATCCGCCTGCCAGTGCAGTGTGGCGACAAGCTCCAGCCGGCCGCTGGTGTCGTGCAGCAAGTAGCCGGGCTGGCCGTTGATCCGCGCGCGTCGCAAGTGGCCCCCTGGCTCGCGGCGGCGCCAACTCTCGACCAGTCCGCACAGTACGCGGGCGACTGCGCCATTGCCGCGCACCGGACGTGGGATGGCGGCCACACGCCCTCCGCCATCGCTCATCAAGGTGGCCTCGTCGCACAGCAGCGCCGCCAGCGCGTCCGGGTCGCCCGCCTGCAGCGACGTTTCAAAGGCCTGCAGCAGCGCATCGACCTGTGCCTGGTCAAGCTCGCAACGTACATATTCGCGCCGCACATGCCCCCGTGCCCGCGCAGCCAGCTGCCGGCAGGCCGCGGTATCGCGCCCGAGGCGCGCGGCCACCTCATCGAAAGGCAACTCAAACACATCGTGTAGCAGGAAGGCGGCGCGCTCGAGCGGTGTCAGGCGTTCAAGCGCAAGCAGGAACGCCGTGGAGACATCCTCGGCATAGGACAGGTGGGCCAGCGGATCGGCACCGCAATGTTCAATCGCCGCCCCCAAGCCGGTCTGTTCGAGCACGGGCTCGGGCAGCCATACACCGACATAGTGCTCGCGCTGGCGCTGCGCGCTTCGTAGCTGATCGATACAGGCATGGGTAGCCATGCGGGTCAGGTAGGCTGCGGGTTCATGCAGGCCGGCCAAGGGTGTGTCTTGCCATTGCAACCAGAGCGCTTGCACCAGGTCCTGCGCCTCGCTACGCGCGCCAAGCATGCGCCACGCCAACGCCAGCAGGCGTGGGCGCTGGTCTTCGAAGATGCGCAGATGTTCGGCCACGGCACGCTCGGTATCGACTTGGGAGCCGCTCATCGGGTGGTCTCCAATCGGTGGCGCGCCGTTTCGCGCCAGGTCGAGAGCAACGCTATCACACGGTCAGGCTGATCGACGTGCAGGTAGTGGCCGCTGCCAGCCAGCACCTCGGGCGAGACACCGGCCTCGCGCGCAATACTCTGCTGATTGCCTTGCCAGGCGGCGTGCATGGTTTCGTCCTCGAGGCCAGCCGGGAAGTCGCGCATCACCGCGCTGCTGAGCACCACGGTCGGTACCGCGGGCAAGGGCGGCAGCGCACGCGCCTGCTCCAACACGGCATCGAAGCCGGCATTCTCATCTCGCAGGGTCCGGTAGTGGCGCGCCGAAAATGACCAGTCAACCGCACTGGCACGCTGCGCGTCCGGCAGGCGCTGGGCAATGAGCGAGGCCGGCTGGTTGGTCAATCGCAGCACCCCCAGCGGCGCCAGCGTATCGCTCAGTGCAAGCAGGCGGCCGAGGTCTGCCCGGAATCGGGCATAACGATCGGGAGGGAACTGCGCAGCATAGTCGCGCCCAACCGCGTCGATAAACGCCAGGCCGGCTACATCTGCCGGGTAGGCGCGCGCGTGCATGCCGACCAACAGGCCGCCCATCGAGTGACCTGCCAGCAGCCAGGGAGGCGCTTCGCCCGCAGCAAGCAGGGCACGCCGCAAATCGTCAACCGCCAGCATGCCGAGGCGCGGTGCAGGTGCCGCATCCGACCAGCCATAGCCGGCACGGTCATAACTGCAGACACGCCCGCCGGCTGCCAGGCCGTCCTGAACCCAGGCCCAATCCTGTGACCAGCCTGCCATGCCGGCTTCGAGCACCAGCGTTGGTGCCCCCTGGCCGGTGCAGTACAGATGCAGATGCCGGTCACCGATCTGCACGCGTTGGCCTGGGGCCGTGTGCGCGGCGGCGGCCTCCTGCTGGTACTGCCAGGCGCAGCCGCCTGCGGCAAGCGCGATCAGGCTGCCGAGCGTGGCAGCGGCGATGCGCAGGCTGGTTGACCACCGGCGCGCGGGCGTGGAGGAGGCGTCAAGGGAGAGGGTCATCGGGACAGGCGGATCAGGTTGGTTGATGTAATGCGACCAACCACATGCCTGAGGCCAGCCGCATCTTCGCTTGCCGCGCCACGGCGACACGACACCCTGATGACGGATTGGCCGTGGCGAATGTGACATCAACCGACCTGATGTGCACGGCGATACCCCGCTAGACCGGCCTCAGTCTGTCGCAGTCATGGCTGATACCCATCGTTCAGCGTTTTCAGGAATGCCACCACGTCGCGGATCTCTTGGTCGTTCAGCGCAGGTTGGTCTCCGGCACGGCGGTTGAACGGCGGGTTCACATCGTCGATGTTGCCGCGCAGGGCGGGCGGCAGATCGTCATAGGCGATGGTCTTGCCGCCGGCATCGCGGCTGTACCACTTCGCGGGCTTCAGGTCGCGCTCCACATAGAAGCGCACCGCATCTTCCAGGCTGTGCATCCGACCGTTGTGGAACCACGCGCCGCGCTTGGCGGTATTGCGCAGGCTTGGTGTCTTGAACATGCCGCAGTACGCCGTCTGGTGTGCCTGATCCTGCCGCTTCGGGCCGCACAGGCCAAGGTCGTAGTAGAGCGGATCAGCATTGACGCCAATCTCCGGGTTGCGCGGCACGGCGAGCACGGCGGACTGATAGTCGGTCAGCAGGGGATGCGAGCCGTCGGCGCCCTTGGCGATCAGGTGGCACGACGCGCAGTTGCCCTTGTCGGGGCTGGCGAAGAGTTGGAGACCGCGCTGCTCGGCGGGGCTCAGTGCTGCCTTGCCGTCCAGGTACGCATCGAACTTGCTGTCGTAGCGGTGGAAGCTTGAGTCGTCCAGCTCAAAGCGTTCCAGCGCGCGCATGGCGTGGTCAAACGCTTGATCCGGGTTGTCGAACGCGCTTGTGCCGAACGCCGCGCGGAAAGCCTCGGCATAGGGCGCGCGTTTGAGTTTTTCCACCACGGCTGCGCGGCTCTCGTTGGCCATTTCGTCCGGATCGAGCATCGGCCCAGCAGCCTGATCGCGCAGCGAGTTGAAACGGCCATCCCACATTAGGCCGCCGGTGGGCGGGCTATCGGTTTCGGTCAATCGCTCGGTCAGGCTGGCCGCCTGCACCTTGTGCCAGATCGGCGTCTGATTGAGCGTGTAGGTCAGATTGGGCGTGGCACGCTTGCCCTGGCGGTCCAGATTCGGCCCGCCAAGCTGCACCGCCAATGCATTGGGCGGCCCGTATCCGTGGGCGGGGTCGTGGCAGCTTGCGCAAGATTGCCGGCCCGAGGCCGACAGCGATGGATCGAAGAACATCGCTTTGCCCAGTTGCGCCAGCGTGGCGGCATCCGGCATGCGGACGGTCTGCGCGATATTGGCGGAGGGGGCGTCTTTCTGTTGGCAACCAGCCAGCAAGGCCAGGAGCAGGGCGCCAGCCACCATGCCGAGGCGCCTTAAAGGTGCAGTGAAAGCAGTCATGGAAACGACAAACCGCCAGGGCGCGAACCCGGGCGGCCACATCTGCCTAGCGGCAAAGCCGCAGCAGATCAAAGGTTAGTTAAGGTTGGTGAACACATCGCTGCCCATCGACTGCAGGCCTTCCTGGCTTGCATAGCCAAGGTAGCCGCCCACCTGAAAGATGTCTTCCAGCGTCTTGAGCAATGCGTAGTGGTTGTATTGCGTGGTCGATACCGTGCCCGGCTTGATGAACGGCGAGAGCAGCACCGCGCCCGTGCGGTCACCACCGTGGCTCTGCGTCACCAGGTTGATGTTGTACGGGTAGTGCGACACCGATGCCGGGAAGCTCTGCGTGATCGGGAACGTCACGTTCGGGCCCGGTTGCTGGTTGCAGCAGGTCTGGCCGGTGAAGGTCATGGTGAGCGTTGGCGGCGTGGTGGTCGTATCCATCGCCTGCGAGGCATAGGCGCTCTCATCAAAGTTGATGATGAGCAGGCCGTCTTGCTGATACGCCGGCGACGCCATGATCAGCGGCACCCACTTCTGCAGGAACGCATCGGCCGACACCAGCCCGCCCGGCGCACCCGTCACGCACGGCGAATCGTGGCCGTCGTTGCACAGGTTGGGCGTGATGAAAGTGAAGTTGGCGGTGGTGTTGATCGACTGCAGATCCGCCGCCAGGCCGTTCAGGTTGACCACGTTGGTTGCGCAGTCCGGCGAGTCGATGATCGAGTGGAAGTACGCAAACGGGTTGTGGCGCGTGGCGTACTGGTCAGCCGGCGTGCCGCCAGCTGTCGCGGCCTGTGCAGACTGGGTCTTGTCCTGCGTGTTCAGCGTCGGGTGACCGCAGGTGGCAGACTCACGCGTGGGGTCGTTGCCCATGTCTTCCATGTAGCCCTTCCAGGTCAGGCCCACGGCCTTGAGCTGGTCCGGCAGCGTCTTGATGGAAGCAGGGTACACGCAGCCCGTGCCGATAGCCTGGCCGTGGTCAGCCATGCCGGAGAGGGCAAAGTCTTTGTAGACCTGGCAGTCCATCTGCGTATCGGGCGTGACGGCCTGGCCGCTCAACATGGCGACGTAGTTTCCCAGGCTCACGTGCGTGGTGCCGTAGTACTGCTGCAGGTGCGCGCCCTGGCTCACCAGCGTTTGCGAGAGGTAAGGCGCCTTGGAGTTGGCGGCAAACGTGGTCGCGTAGTTCTGGTTTTCCAGCGTGATCACAAACACGTGCTTGATCGACTGGATGGTCTTGGGGGCAGGCGCCGCCGGGGTAGGCGCGGGAGCGGCGGCAGTGGTGCTGGTGTTGCCACCATCGCCGGTACCGCAGGCCGCGACGAGGAGTGCGGTGGCAACGGCCGCGCATGAGGCCGCCAGCCAGCCCGCTCGGGGAAGCTTGAACATCGACATTGTCCTTATCTTGTGGGTATGGCGCGCCGGCGCTTTGGCTCGGTCCACCGGTGCGCGCAAGATATAAACAAACTTGTATGTTTGTTTTGTGACAAAAATGCCGTGTGCTGCCCGCAATAAGCGGTATCACGGGCGGACTTATTTACAATTGCGTCCATGGCCACCCAAGCAGAACGCACCACCGCCACACGGCAGGCACTCATCGACGCCGCCACCCAATTGCTGATCGAGCAGGGCTACGCAGCCTTCGGCGAGGCACGGGTGTGTGAGCTCGCCGGCATCAGCCGGGGCTCATTGCGACATCAGTTTCCAGAGGGGAGGTACGACTTGCTGCCGGCGATGGTGGCATCGCTGCTGGAGCGGGAAGTGGCGCAACTGGCGGCGCTGGGGCCGCTATCGGCCAGTGTGCGGATGCACCTGATGTTGCACATGCTGGTGCAGCGGCGCCAACGGCATACGTCGCTGGCCATTCTGGAAGTGTGGATGGCGTCGCGCGGTGACGAACGGTTGGCCCAGGCAGTCGGGCCCCTGCTGGCGACCGTGCCTGAGCGACTGTTTGGGCAAGACCCGAATGGCCCGCCGCAACCTGAGTTGCTGGCGCTGCGCCTGTTCCTGCACGGCGCAACGCTGCACAGCTTTGCCGCCGACTACAACCGGGACGAACTGGCCGACGCTGTGCAATGGCTGCTCGCCCAGCTCACGCCGCCGCCGGAGCTGAAAGTGGTGCTGGCCCGCATCGGTCATGCGGGCACCACGCAACGGACTACTTAGTCGGTGCGTCAGCCGCCCGTACGCTGCTTCTGCAGCATCGCCAATTGCTGCGTCAGGTAAGTGCTGGTGTTCGTCATGCCGGCAACGACTTTCGATAGCGCGTTGAACTGCGCGTAGTAGAGCGCCTGCTTGGCGTCCAACTGGCGCTGCATCTGCGTCATCTGCTTGGACAGCGAAGTGAGCGAGCTGTTGATGGCATCGGTGGCGTTCTGCACCATGCCTTTGTCGGCCAGCAGATTGGTCGATACGGTGTGCAACTGCGCGGCGTATCCACGCTGAACTGTCACGCTGCCGCGATCCCCCAGCGCGCCGCCCATCACCTGCACGACCAGGCCATCGGCTGCGGAGCCGTTGGCGCCGTACAGGTTCTGCCCGGAGCCGGTGGCTGCCACGCCATTGATGGTGCCCTGCACGTCGCGCCCGGCCGTGGCGGCGGGGCTGCCACCCAGCAACGACGCCGCGCCATTGCCAGACACCGACACCGTCGACATCGAACCGTATTGCCGGTCAGTGAAGGTCAGCACGCCGTTGGCATCGGCCGTGATCGCGACATCCACCTTGGCCTTTTGCAGATCGGGGGATGCATTGATCTGGCTCTGCACCTGGGCGGCCAGACTCTGCGGCGTGTAGCTGCCGGCCGGCACCTTGATGTTGGTGGTGATACCACTGAGCGTGACAGACAGGCTGTCGTTCACCCCGCTCTGGATCGTCGTGTTGGCCGGTGCCGAGCCCTGAAGCGAGCCCTGTGTGGCCAGTTGCGTAACGTTGATGGCGTAGTTGCCGGCCTGCGTGGTCTTGGAAAAGGCCGAGACCTTGAGCATTGAATCCGTGGCCGTACCGGTGCCGGCAAACAGGGCTGCCACCTGGGCGGGCGATTTCTTGAGGGCGGCCGTGAGTTTGCTGTCGTCGATCGACAGCGTGCCCTCCTTGTCCATCGTCACGCCAATGCTGCCCAGCGATTGAAACGCGCCATTGCCAATCCCTTGGCCCAGCACGTCCGTCACCTGATTGATGAGCGCCTTGGTGCTGACGTCTCCGGCCAGCGGACCATTGTTGGCAGCGTTGGCGGTATCGAACTTGGTCAGCGAATTGAGCTGGATGCGCAGTGCGTTGTAAGCCTTGACGAAATTGAGCACCGACTGGCTGGCCTGTCCTGCATCGTTGCCGACCGTCACGGTCGTGTTGCCAGTCTTGGATAGCGTAAACGACGTGCCATCCACCACATCCGTGAGCGTGTTGGTGGGGCTTTGCACGTCAATGCCGTTGACGTTGGCCAAGGCGTTCTGGCCCGTGGCCACTTCGGTCATGTTTTGCGTGCCGGCCGGGTCGTGGGCCAGCAGCGACTGCAGTGTCGAATCCCCCGACACCGAGATCTTCATCTCCGAATTGGCGCCTCCGGCAGTGGAGGTCAGCACCAGACGGTACGGGTTGCCGCTGCCGTCATTGATGATGCTTGCCGACACGCCCAGGTTGGCCGAGTTGATGGCGTCTCGGATGCCCGATAGCGTGTTGTTGGAGGCGTCGATCTTGATGGAGCCGCCGGCCAGGTTGCCGTTTTGCGCAAACGTGGCGCCGGTGTACTTGCCGTTGGCGAAGGTGCCGCCCGACACCGTGCCGAACGAGAACGAGATCGTGGTGGGCGTCCCGCTGCCGATGGGTGTCTTATTGGACGCCTGGCCCTGCGCGCTCAGCACCTGCGCTTGCGCAAGCTGCGTCACCTTGATGTTGTAGGTGCCCGACGGTGCTGTGCTACCCACGTTGACGCTCAGAATCGACGTGTCGTGCCCGCTGGCCTTCATGCCGCTGAAGGTATCGGCAGTGGTCAGGTTGGCCATCGCTGTCTGGAAGGTCGACAGCGCGCTTTTGAGCGAACCTACCGCAGAAAGCTGTGTCTGGAAGACCTTCTGCTGGTTCTGGTGAACCGTCATCCCCTTGCCTTCAGCCTGCATCAGCTTGGTGACCAGGTTGTTGACGTCGATGTTCGTGCCGATGCCCGGGATGGAGATCGGTGGGATATAGGTGCTGGTCGTCGCCATGAGTGAGAACGCGCGCGCGCAAACGGTTGTTTCTTCACAATGTGACGGCCGAAAAGCGCACTTCTTTAGAGCAGACCCTGTCTAGGCAGGGTTTTTTGGGCGGGTTTCATCAGGAAACCGAAAGAAATCAGAAGGAGCGCCGGCCGGAGCGAGGTCAGATTGTTCCAAACAAGGCCCGGGGCCGATCTCGCAGCGTTTGCGCAAGAACTTTCAGTGCCCTGACCAGTTGCTCACGGGAGGCCGCGCACGCCAGATTGATACGCACGCCGTGCTCCGTCGTGGCTCGATCCACGGCAAAAGCCGACGCGGGCATGGTGTTGACCCCGCGCGCCTGCGCATTGGCAGCAAAATCGTCGGAGCGCCAAGGCTCAGGCACCCGCAACCACACAAACATGCAGGCGGGATCGCTATTGAGCAGGTCTTTGGGCAGCAGTTCCTGCGCCAGTTGCTGCCGCACCGCCAACTCGGTGCGCTGTGCGTCCAGAATCGCCTGCGCAGTACCGTCCTCAATCCAGCGCGTGGCGATCAGCATGGAAAGCGGTGCCGGCATCCAGGCCGTGGTGCGCACGGCCTCGGCGGCCAACGCGGCGCCGTTTGGCGGCGTCAGCACGTAACCCACTCGCAGACCCGGCGCCAGCACCTTCGAAGTGGAGGTGACATGGAACGTGAGTTCAGGGCACAGGCTGGCGATGGTCGGCAGGCGCGAGCGCAACAACGGGCCGTAAACATCGTCTTCGATGATCGGCACGTGATGGCGCCGTGCGATTTCAACCAACGCGAGGCGTCGCGCCAGACTCATCGTGACGACGGTGGGGTTCTGCAGGTTCGGGACCGTGAAGATCGCCTTGACGCGCGAGCGCTGGCAAGCCTCTTCGAGCGGCCCGGGCAGCAGTCCTTCCTCATCGCTGGGAATGCCGATGATTTCAAACTGGAACACGGGCGCCAGCGCCTTGAGCCCGTAGTAGGTGAGCTGATCCGACAGGATCACGCCGTCGTGGCCCATCAGACTGCTGAGCACAGCGTAAAGGCCATGCTGCGCACCACTGGTCACCACGATATTGTCAACCGAGGGCGTAAAACCAGTGGTCGCCATCCATTGCGCACCGGCTGCGCGTGCCCAGTCCGGGCCTTGCGGTGGCTGATACTCCTGCGTCTGCGCAAAGCGTGAGTCACGCGTGATGGTGCCCATGGCCTGCGCCAGTCGGGCAACGAATTCACCCGTGGCGGGGCGATTGACAGTCAGGTCGATGGGCCCGACAGAGGTGTCCTGCGCCGCGCCAGGAAGAAGAGGCGCGAGACCTGCGGCCACCTTAGGCATGGCGCCGCCGGTCACAATCGAGCCGCGGCGCTTGCTGGCCACGATCAGCCCGCGCGCCTGCAACTCCTTATATGCGCGCGACACCGTCGACACGTTGATACCAAGCTCATTGGCCAGATCACGCTGCGGCGGCAGACGGCTGCCAGTCGGGTAGAAACCGCTACGGATTTTCTCTTCCAAGCCTCGTGACACTTCGAGATAGGGCGCACTTCGTCCCGACGGTCCTTTTGTCTGGATGTCTAGTGGATCGTTTGTGTGGCTAATGCCGGTTTCCATGCGTCTCAAATCTCCGTACAAACCTGCCGCGGCAGTCCATGCTGCGCCCATAAGCGCGGGCGTGGAAGCGATGATAAGCCATCGCGGTCTGCCCAGCCACATGTTGTGCAGTGGCAGGGGCCGCACAATCGTCTCCTCAGTGAAAATACCTACGTCCACACAAACTCAATATGATTGATGACAAATATTTTTTGTGTGAACATTATTCGCACGCCGGCCCACCGGCAAGTCGATCAAGAAGGAGACAGTTGTGCCCAGACCACCCCTTGCATCCCCCCTGCCTCAGGGCCGCGCCACCCCCTCGCACCAGAACCTCGGCAAAGCCCTGCGCCAACGTCACGTGACCATGATTTCGTTGGGCGGCATCATTGGCGCCGGCCTGTTTGTCGGCAGCAGTGCCACTATCAGCGCCATGGGGCCGGGCGCTTTTCTCAGCTACCTGCTGGCCGGCATTGTGGTGCTATTCGTCATGCGCATGCTTGGCGAAATGGCGTTGGCCCATCCGGGCATTGGCTCGTTTACCGAATACACGCGGCTTGGCCTCGGCAACTGGGCCGGGTTCACCAACGGTTGGCTCTATTGGTACTTCTGGGTGATCGTCGTGGCCGTGGAGGCAGTGGCCGGTGGCGCCATCCTGCAACGATGGATTCCGTTGCCGGTGTGGGTGATCGGGCTGGCCTTGCTGACCGCGCTGACAGCCGTGAACCTGATGTCGGTCAAGTCGTACGGTGAGTTTGAATATTGGTTTGCCTCGATCAAGGTGGCGGCCATCATCGTGTTCATTGGCGTGGGTGTTGGCTATTTGTTCGGCGATTCGTCCGGGCACCAAATCGCCGCACACCTGACCGGTGATCGGGGTTTCCTGCCATTTGGCGCGATGGCGATCATCGCGGGCGTTCCCACCGTAATCTTTGCCGTGGGCGGCGCGGAAATCGCCACCATAGCCGCAGCCGAATCCGATGACCCTGGCAAGAGCGTGGCCGCCATGACACGAACGGTGATCCTGCGAGTGATCACGTTCTATGTCGGCTCGCTGGTCGTCATTGCGTGCGTTCTGCCGTGGGCCAGCATCAAGGTGGGCGAGTCTCCATTCGTGCTGGCACTGCAGACCATGCATGTGCCGGGCGCCGCGGACATCATGAATGCGGTAGTGCTGGTGGCCGTGCTGTCCGCACTCAATTCGGGGCTCTATGTATCGTCGCGGATTCTGTTCCGGCTGGCTGAACGCGGTGACGCACCTCGCGCACTGATGAAACTGTCGGCAAACAAGGTGCCGCGCCTGGGCGTCCTGTTGAGCAGTGTGGTGGGGTATGCCGCCGTCATTGCGGCCATCGCCTCGCCGCAGGGCGTATTCCTGACGCTGGTGAACGCTTCCGGCGCCATCATGCTGTTTGTCTACCTGGCGATTGCCGTGTCGCAGATCGTGTTGCGGCGCCGAGTGGAAGCCACCGACCCCGGCCGCTTGACGCTGCGCATGTGGCTGTTCCCGTGGTTGTCGTATGCCGTCGTGGCGGCCATTGTCGGCGTACTCGTGGCGATGGGGGCAGACCCGGTGCTGCGGCCCCAGCTGATGGCGAGCCTTGCCAGCTTAGCGGTCGCACTGATTGCCTATCAGTTGCTGGCGCGGCGGCGTGCATCCGCGGTGGACTGTGCCACCGGCTACCGTTTGGCACGCCCCTCGCCAGCGCTCGGAGGCGTACAGCAATGAAGCGCGTGGCAGTGATCGGCGCCGGCTTCATCGGCATGGCAAGCGCGGCCTGGTTGATGCGTGACGGACATCGCGTGACGTTGTTCGACCCGACCGGCGTTGCGCAAGGCGCCTCATACGGAAATGCCGGCACGTTTGCGCCATACGCTTGTATTCCGGTCAACAACCCCTCGGTGTTTGGTTCGCTGCCGCGCTTTCTGCTGTCAAGCGATAGCCCGTTGCGGCTGCGCTGGGGGTATCTGCCAATGCTGGCACCGTGGCTGGCGCGCTTTCTGCGCAACTCGCTGCCACAGCGCTATGAGCACAGTGTTCGTGCCCTGGCGGCGCTGCTCGGGCAGGCACAGGCCGGTTATGAACCGCTGCTCGCGGCGCCCGCGCTGGCGCAGTTCGTGCGGCCGCGTGAGTGCTTGTATCTGTACTCGAGCGCGGCTTCGTTCCAGGCAGCCGAGCCATCGCTGGCGCTGCGACGCGCGCTGGGTGTGCCGTTCGACGTGCTCGATACCGCAGGTATCCGCCAATTGGAGCCCAATCTCGCGCCAATCTTCGAGCGCGGTGTGCTGTTCTCGGGAAGCTGGCACTTCTCCAATCCAAGCGGCTTTCTGCAAGCACTGTTTGAGCACCTTGCCCCACAAGGGCTGACGCTGGAGCGCCAGACGGTCAGGGCCATCAGCCCGAACTCCGCCGGCGCCACGCTGCACCTGGAAGGCGAGGGTGTACGCGAGTTCGATCACGTCGTAGTGGCCGCGGGTGCGCGATCCGCGACGTTTGCAAAGCAATGCGGCAACGCGGTGCCGCTCGATACCGAGCGCGGCTATCACATCCGTTATTCCGGTGCGGCGGATTTGATTTCCCGACCGGTGGGCTGGGCAGAGCGGGGCTTCTATATGACGCCAATGCAGGACGGCATCCGTGTGGCAGGTACGGTTGAGCTTGGTGGCTTCAGCCCAGAGCACAACCGCGCACTGCTGAATCTGCTGACCGTGGCTTCCCGGTGCGCGCTGCCCAATCTCCAGCAGCCAGACAGCAGTTGGCTGGGTTTCCGCCCCACGCTGCCCGACGGCCTGCCTGTGCTCGGCCATGCCCGTGCCAGCAAGCATGTGGTCTATGCGTTCGGTCACCAGCATTTGGGCCTGACGCTGGCTGGCATCAGCGGGCGTATCGTCGCCGATCTGATTGCGGGAAGACCGTCAGCGCTTGAGCTGACGCCATATCGGCCGACGCGCTTTTGACATTGAACATGAACGACCATGATCCGCCGCGCATCAGGTTGGTTTTCCAGGCAAGAGCGGCAACCACGAAGAGGTGCTCACCATGAATCACCGCAATTTGATGTTAGTCCGGTTGACCATGCTGGCTTGTGCCCTGACCGCCCAGATGTGTCTTGTACCGGCTGTCCGGGCGGCCGACCCTGATGTTGTCAAGATTGGCTTTGCGGGGCCGCTCACCGGGCCCGCCGCGCGGGTCGGCAAGGATCTGCAGTACGGTGCGCAACTCGCGCTTGATGAAGAGAACGCCAGGCATCCAACCATTGGCGGCAAACCGGTCAAGTTCGTGCTGGTGGCCGAAGACGACCAGTCCGACCCACGTATCGCTGTTCAAGTCGCACAGAAGCTGGACGACGAAGGCGTGGTGGGCGTGATCGGGCACTACAACTCCGGTTGCAGCATCCCGGCTTCCGGGGTCTACCAGAAAGCCGGCCTGGCGATGATCACCCCGGGGTCAACCAACCCAGAACTCACCAGGCAGGGCTTCAAGAACGTGTTCCGCACCATGGGGCATGACGGTATCGGCGGTGTGGTGGGTGGACATTACGCAGTCGAGCAGCTCAAGGCTCGCCGCATTGGCATCATCGACGACCGCACCGCTTTTGGGCAGGGCTTGTCCGATGCCTTTGAAAAGGGCGTGAAAGAGGCCAAGGGCAACATCGTTGCGCGCGAGTACACCAACGACAAGGCGGTGGATTTTCGCGCCATCCTCACACGCATGAAGAGCAAGGATGTCGATGTGCTGTTCTTCGGTGGTCTGGACGCACAGGGGGCGATGCTGGTCAAACAGATGCGCCAACTTGGCCTGAAGACGCTGCTCTTTGGCGCCGGCGCGCTCAAGAGCAATACGTTCCTGCAGATTGCCGGCCCCGACGGGGAGGGTACGCAAGATCTGGAGCCCGGCCCGGCACTTGACCAGTTGCCGGCGGCACAGGACTTTGCCAAGCGTTACAAGGCGCGCTTTAATCAAGACGTCGAGTTGTATGCACCATTCGCCTACGACGCGGCGCTGGCGATGCTCAAGGCAGTTCATGATGCCAATTCGCTGGATCGTCAACGCATTACCGCGAGCCTGGCCAAGGTCAACATCAACGGTGTGACGGGCAAGATCGTCTTCGATCCGTATGGCGATCTGATCAAGCCGCCTTACACGCTATTCGAGGTGAAGCAAAGCCGCTGGATCAGCGTGAAGACCATCGGCGCCAACGGTAGCTAACGTATCCCATCATGCACTTTGCCCATGCAGTCGGCACACAGCGCCATGTGTTCAACGATCTGAAGACGCTGCTGGCCAAGGCCAGCCCGGCGCGCTCGGGTGATTACCTTGCCGGCCTGGCCGCCACCAGCGAGGCCGAACGCATGGCCGCGCGCATGGCGCTAGCCGACGTGCCGCTGTCGGTTTTCCTCAATGAAGCGCTCGTGCCTTATGAGGACGACGAGGTCACGCGTTTGATTCTGGACAGCCACGACGCACAGGCCTTCAAACCCATCGCGTCACTCACGGTTGGGGAATTCCGCAACTGGCTGCTCCTGCACGAGACCGACAGTGCGGCCCTGGCAAACGTAGCGCCCGGTGTCACGCCGGAGATGGCCGCGGCGGTCAGCAAGCTGATGCGCAATCAGGATCTGATTGCCGTCGCCCGCAAGTGCCGTGTGGTCACGCGCTTTCGCAATACCATCGGCTTGCCCGGCCGGTTGTCGGTCCGGCTGCAACCCAATCACCCCACGGACGATCCAAAGGGCATTGCCGCGTCCATCATCGATGGCCTGCTCTATGGCTGCGGCGATGCGACCATCGGTATCAACCCGGCCACCGATAACCTGGGTGCCATTGTCTCGTTGCTGCAACTGATCGATGAGCTGCGTGGGCGTTACGCCATCCCCACGCAATCCTGCGTGCTGACCCACGTTACCAATACGGTGCGAGCCATCGCGCAGAGTGCACCGGTGGATCTGGTGTTCCAATCCATCGCGGGCAGTGAACAGGCCAACGCGGGGTTTGGCATCAGCCTGGCGCTGCTGGCGGAGGCGCACGACGCCGCGCAGAGCCTGGCGCGTGGAACCGTCGGCAACAACGTGATGTACTTCGAAACCGGGCAGGGCAGCGCACTGTCGGCCAACGCACACCACGGCGTCGACCAGCAGACCATGGAGGCACGTGCGTACGCGGTTGCGCGGCCGTTCTCGCCGCTGTTGGTCAATACGGTGGTTGGCTTCATCGGGCCCGAGTACCTGTACGACGGCAAGCAAATCATCCGTGCCGGGCTGGAAGACCACTTTTGCGGCAAGCTGATGGGCCTGCCGATGGGCTGCGATGTCTGCTATACCAACCATGCAGAAGCCGACCAGGACGACATGGACACACTGCTGACGCTGTTTGGCGTGGCTGGCATTCATTTCATCATGGGGGTGCCGGGCGCCGACGACATCATGCTGAACTACCAGAGCACGTCGTTTCATGACGCGCTTTACCTGCGCGATACGCTGGGTTTGCGGCCGGCGCCGGAGTTTGAGGCCTGGCTGCAAAGCATGGGCATTGTCGATATGGCCGGCCGCCTGCAAGACGCCACTGCACGCCAGCCGTTGCTGCAGTTGGCACACACGCTGTAAATGCCACACGAGCCCCCGGATATGCCGACGCACAATCTCGTTCAATCCAATCCCTGGGCGCACTTGCGGGCGTTTACCGACGCGCGCATCGCACTGGGCCGGGTCGGCAACAGCCAGACCACGGACGCGGTGCTCGCCTTCGGCCTGGCGCACGCACAAGCGCGCGATGCCGTGCACCAGCCGCTCGACGGTTCAGCCGTGGCAGCCTTGCTTGCGCAAGCGGGCTTCGCCAGCCTGGCTGTGCATAGCGCAGCCGCAGACCGGGCCCAGTATCTGTGCCGGCCGGATCTTGGCCGACGGCTGAGCGACGCCAGCCGCGCAAGCCTTGCTGCGGCACGACCAGCCAACCCGTTCGATACCGTCTTCGTGATTGCCGACGGTCTGTCCGCACTCGCAGCGCAGAGCCACGGCGTGCAGCTCCTGCGCAGTGTGCGCGAGCGCTTGCCGGCGGACTGGTCGATTGGCCCCGTCGTCATCGCGGAGCAATCCCGCGTGGCGTTGGGCGATGAAATTGGCGAACTGCTGGGCGCGCGCCAGGTGGTCATGCTCATCGGCGAGCGGCCGGGCTTGAGTTCGCCCGACAGCCTGGGCATCTACCTCACGCATGCGCCGCGTCTTGGCCGCACGGATGCCGAGCGCAACTGCATCTCGAACGTTCGTCCGGCAGGGCTTGGCTATGACCAAGCGGCGGACAAACTCGTCTTTCTGCTCAAAGGCGCGCTGGCGCTTGGCCGAAGCGGCATCGATCTGAAGGACGACACCCCCGTCACCAACGCCATTGCCGCACCAACTGCCGCGCAACTGAATACATAGGGCGAATCGCCCCGTGCCCGAAGGCAGCGGCCGGTTTGTTACAACTGGTCAAGAGCAAGGTGTGCTGATAAAGTGACTTGGCCCTGATCCTTCGTCGAGCCAGTCAGCACCTTGCTGGCGGGCGGCGCCGAGACATCGATGCCACGCCGAAACCTGCCCATTACGACGCGCGTCCTGCTGGCTCCTGCCCTGGCGGGCTTGGGGTTGGCGCTTCAAGGTTGCACCGCGCATGGTGCGCCTTCGTATCCAATCTTTGGTGCGTACTTTCCTCTCTGGCTGCTGAGCGGGGTAATTGGCGCTGCGGGTGCGCTGATTGCGCATCGGGTGCTCGTCATGACCGGGTGGGCAAGCTGGATACCATTCCAGCTCTCAGTCTGCGTGGCGATCGGGGTCATGATTGCCGTCATCGTCTGGCTGTCCGGCTCGGGGCACCTCCTATGAAAATGGCCGGCCTGCACAAACCCGCGCTGCGCGGCTACCTGATCGCGCTGGTCATCATCCTGATCGGCGTGGCAGTGGCGGTTTACGCCTACATCCACACCTCGCGCTATCCCTCCACCGACGACGCCACCATCGACGCCGATGTTGTGCACGTTGCCACGCCGGTGGGTGGTCGTATCGTCAAGCTGGCTGTTACCGAGAACCAGCACGTCAAGAAGGGCGACGTGCTGTTCGAAATCGATCCCGTGCCGTATCGCTTGACCGTCGCGCAGGCGCAGGCCGACGTGGAACTGGCCCAGGCCTCGCTCGACACGCGGCGCCGATCGCTGATTGGCGAGCGCTCCAAAGCCAGTATCGCGTCTGACCAGAGCAGCCGCGCCGCCTACAACTACGAGCTGGCCTCACGCACCGTCAACCGGCTGGCCCCACTGGCCGCCCAGGGATACGTGCCCACCCAGCAACTGGACCAGGCGCAGGTGGCACAGCGTGACGCCGCCATTTCGCTGCAGCAGGCCAACGAGCAGAAGCGCGCCAGCGCGCAAACCATTGGTGACGAGGCGGATGCCATCGCCATGCTGCATGCCCGCGAGGCTGCGCTGGCCCGTGCCCAGCACGCGCTGGAAGATACCGTGGTGCGCGCACCGCACGATGGCTGGGTCACCGGCCTGTCCGTGCTGGCAGGCGAGACCGTTGCCCCCAACCAGTCAATCTTCACGCTCATCCACTCGGGCGAGTGGTTTGCCGTTGCCAACTTCCGTGAGACAACGCTTTCCGCCATCCAGGTGGGCGACTGCGCCACGGTGTATTCCATGATCGACCGTGGCCAGGCCATCCACGGCAAGGTGGACGGCATTGGCGCCGGCATCTCCGGTGCGGATCGGGTGAACCTGCCGCGCACGTTGCCCATCGTTCAGCCGTCGGTGAACTGGGTGCGGGTGGCGCAGCGCTTCCCGGTGCGCATCCGCCTGGAGGCGCCGGCTGACAGTCTGGTGCGGGTCGGCGCCAGCGCGATCGTCGAGATCAAGCATGGCGCTGCCTGCCGGTGACATCGCACGCGGGCCGTGGCCTCGCCCCGGCGAGGTGCTGCGGCTGTTGGCGTCCACGCCCGGCAGGCTGGAGGCCACCACCCGCATCGCCCTGATCTGCGCGCTGACGACGCTGGTTACGAGCATGTACGGCACGCCCTTTGCCGCCATCTCGGCCTACGTGGTGTTCTTCATGATCCGCCCCGACCGAGTGACGAGCATCGTGCTTTCGATCGCCATGTTGCTGCTGGTGACGGTGGTGCTCGGGCTGATCATCGTCATCGCCATGTTTTGTATCGATGACCCGATGTGGCGCGTGGTGTGGATGGTCGTGCTGTCGGTGGGCTTGCTGTTTTTGACCTCGGCCAGCAAGCTCCGCCCGGTCGGGGCCATCCTGGCAATGATTGTCGGGTATGCGCTGGACGAACTCGGGATCGTGCCGGTGGGTGAACTGGCGACACGGGCGTTGCTCTATGCGTGGCTGATGGTGGCGATTCCGGTTGGGGTGGTCATCGTTGTGAACCTGCTGATGGGGCCCTCGCCACGCAAGCTGGCTTGCCAGGCGCTGGCCCGGCGCTTGCGCCTGGCCGCCGAACATCTGGGCGCACCGGGCGCTGACCGTACTGCGCTGACTGCGTGCCTGCGAGAAGGCAGCCAGCAGATTGCCACGTGGTTGCGCCTGTCGAAGGTGGAGGGATCGACCTCGGCGGCCGACCTGGCGGCGCTGCATCAGGCGGTGGCGTCTACCACGGCCATCCTGATGGCGGTGGATATGGCGGCGCGCGAACCGCAGGCACGCCTGCCTGTATCGGTTGCCGCACCGGTCGCCGAAACACTGCTGGCCATGGCGGACATGCTTGAGCAGGGCGGCTATCCGGTCGACATCGAACTGGCCCTGCCTGCTGGCGTTACGCTGCCGCCGCTGGCGAACGCCGTGGTAACGGAGCTGCAATCCGCCATCGTCCGCTTTGCCGTTGTGGACAGCGAGCCCGCCGCAGAACCGGCAACACCAAAAGCACGTGGAGGCTTCTTACTGCCAGACGCACGCACCAACCCAGCCCACCTGCGCTATGCCCTGAAGACCACCGCCGCGGCGATGTTCTGCTACCTGCTGTACATGCAGTTGGACTGGTCGGGCATCCACACCTGCTTCATCACGTGCTACGTGGTATCGCTGAGCAGCGCTGCGGAGACGGTTGAGAAGCTGACGCTGCGCATCACCGGCTGTCTGGTCGGGGCGGCGCTGGGCATCGCGACCATCGTCTGGGTGCTGCCGGCCATGACGTCCATTAACGAACTGATGGTGCTGATGTTTGTGGGCATGTGGCTGGCGGCATGGGTGGCACAGGGATCGCCGCGGATTGCGTATGCGGGTTTCCAAATTGCCTTCGCGTTTCTGCTGTGTGTACTGCAGGGTGCGGCGCCCGCGTTCGACCTGACCATCGCGCGGGACCGCATCATCGGCATCCTGCTGGGCAATGTGGTGGTGTACCTCATGTTCACGCGGGTCTGGCCGGTGAGCATTGCCGGCCAGGCAGATGCAGCGTTGGCGGCACTGCTGCGCCAGTGGGAGACCGTCCTGCGTACAGCACGCGCCGGGCAAAGGCGGACGCTGGCGGCGCAGGCCATGTCACAGCACGGAGCGCTGGAAGCGAATGTTGCGCTGCTCCGCTACGAACCCGCCTGGGTGCGCCCCGCACCGGAATGGATTGCACAGCGCCGCCGTGCGCTGGTCGAGCTTGACGCACTCGAAGGTCCGTTGTTCCTGATCGCCGAGCGCATCCCCGGTGATGCGCCCTCGCAAGCACGATTGCGCAGCGTGGCTGAGCGTGCCGGTATCAGCGAGTTTGCGATCGACACTGGAGCCATCACCACACCCGATACCACGCGCGATGCGCTGTTGGCGCTGGCTGACGAGCGCCTGGCGAGTATCGCGCGGGAGACCCCTGATGCCGTATCGAAGGAGTTGCTGACGCATGCGCCAGCCTGATCTGTTGGCCGTTTTCCTCAGCCTGGCCATTACCGTGACAGCCGGGTGTGCGACGTCTGCACTGGACATGGCGCCCGAGCGCCCCGACCGCCCATGGCAGCCGCGTACGACAGACACCGGCGAGATCGTCCCCGGTGCGCCAGCACTGCCCACGCCCTCAAACGAGGTCAAGGGCGGCTACACATTGCCGGCCAATACTGCGGCGGCTGTGATCCCGCCGGCGGCCACGTTCGACGCCACGCACGCCTATGCGCTGCCCGAGCTGATCGACGTTGCCGAATCGAACAATCCGTTGACACGCGTTGCGTGGAACGATGCCCGCAATGCAGCGCTGGTGGCAGGCATGGCAAAGAGCGCCTATCTGCCGTATCTCTCCGCCACGGCCATGGCCGGGTATCAGACAGGGCATGGTTCATCGTCGACGCTGCTTGGCACGGCTGGCACCGATACCACGGTGCATGGAACGGTGTCGGTGCTGTCACTGCAATGGCTATTGTTCGACTTTGGTGGCCGCGCAGCGCGCCTGGATGCGGCCGAGCAACTCTCAGTTGCCGCCAACATCGGTTTCACGGCGGTGCACCAGCAGGTCATCTATGACGTGACTGTCGCGTTCTACGCCTATGAAGCGGCGCGCGCCCGTGCCGCAACGGCCGCGCAAGGGCTGAACAACGCCGAGGCGATTCTGGTGGCCGCCAAGGCACGCTACAAGCAGGGAATCGGCACGGTGGTCGAAGTCGCGCAGGCCACGCAGAACCGTGCGCAGGCCAACCTGGCACAAGTGCAGGCGCAGGGGGCAGAGAGCGACCGGTATCTGGCGTTGCTTTCTGCGGTGGGCATCTCGCCACTGTCCAAGCCGAAGATTGCTGACTTGCCAATCCGCACGCTCAACCCGGCGTTGCGCACGCCGGTCGACCAGATCGTCGCGGATGCCATCGCCCGGCGCCCCGATGTGCTGAGCGCCTACGCGGCGGAAAAGGCGAGCCAGTCGCGCATTCGGGCGGCGGAATCGGAGTTCATGCCCAAGGTGTTTGTCTCGGCTTCCACGTCGTACAACGCTGGACGCGCAGCTGTCACGGCCATCCCGCCGGTTGGCCAGCAGGCACCGACGGTCAACCTCAATGGCAGTCGCTATGGCGTTGGTGCGTTCGTGGGCGTGACCATTCCGCTGTATGACGGCGGTTTGCGTTCAGCCGTGCTGGCACAGGCGCGCAACGATGCCGAAAGCACCTCGGCCAAGCGCGTGCGCACGACGCAGGAGGCCGTGCGCCAGATCGTTGCCGGACAAAACACGCTGCAGACCAGCCTCGCCTCGCATGAAGCCGCACAGGCACTGGTGGCGGCGGCCCAGACGACGTACGACGCCGCACTGGCTGCGTATCGCCACGGCGTTGGGGCGATCACGGACGTACTGCTGGCGCAGAACCAGTTGCTGCTGGCCAAGAACACCTACGTCGACAGCTACAGCGGTGCGCGTACCGCCGCGGCTACACTGGCACTCGCCACCGGCGCGATCGGCGCAACGCAGGACACGGCGCCGCGCTGACGGCCTCCATTGCACGGAGACCGTCATGCGCATGCGTTACACCGTCTCGCCCGTCTTGCGCTGATCGACCCGCTTCCCGCGCGCCAACACCGGCACAAGCGCGGCCCCGGTATGGCTGGCCTTGACCTGCGCCAGTGCCTCCGGCCCGCATGCGGCAACGATGGTGCCACCTTCATCGCCGCCCTCGGGACCAAGATCCAGAATCCAGTCAGCCTCGGCAATCACGTCGAGGTCGTGCTCGATCACGATCACGCTATGGCCGCCATCCGCCAGGCGATGCAGCACGCGGATCAGCTTGGCTACGTCGGCCATGTGCAGGCCCACGGTGGGCTCGTCCAGCACGTACAGTGTGTGCGGCGCCTTCTGGCCACGACGGGTAACGTCGTCGCGCACCTTGGACAGCTCGGTGACCAGCTTGATGCGCTGCGCCTCGCCGCCCGACAGCGTGGGCGACGGCTGGCCGAGCGTCAGGTAACCCAGGCCGACGTCCTTCATCAACTGCAGTGGGTGGGCGATGCTGTTCATCGCACTGAAAAATTCCACCGCCTCGTCGATCTCCATGGTCAGCACATCGCCGATGTTCTTGCCGCGCCAGGTGACGGCCAGCGTTTCTGCGTTGAAGCGCTGGCCGTGGCACACGTCGCACGCCACCTTCACATCGGGCAGGAAGCTCATGGCGATGGTGCGCACGCCCTGGCCCTCGCAGGCAGGGCAGCGGCCATCGCCGGTGTTGAACGAGAAGCGTGAGGCGGTATAGCCGCGTGCACGGGCTTCCAGCGTGTCGGCAAAGAGCTTGCGGATGGTGTCCCACACACCGATGTAGGTGGCCGGGCACGAGCGCGGGGTCTTGCCGATCGGGGTCTGGTCGACTTCCAGCACGCGGTCGATGGCTTCCCAGCCAGTCACGCCGTCGCAGCCATGCCAGTCGTGTTTGACGTCAAGCTTGCGCGGTGCCTTGGCATCTGGCACCTCAGCCTGCGCCGCCTTGCGCGCACGCCGAGTGGCAGGCGAAGACAGCACGGAACGGCCCACCGCATCCAGCAGGTTGGTCATGAGCACGTCGCGCGCCAGTGTCGATTTGCCCGAACCGGATACGCCCGTAATCGCCACCAGGCGTGACAGCGGCATCGTGGCTGTGACATTGCGCAGGTTGTGCAGCTTGGCACCGTGCACCGTCAGCCATTGCTCGGGCACGGCCTGCGTGCCTGCGCGCGGCGCCGTCACTTCACGGCGCGGCTGCAGCGGGTGCTCAATCGGCTGGGCCAGGAAGCGGCCGGTCAACGAATCCGGCTGCGACGCCAGATCCTGCACCCCGCCTTGCGCCACCAGCGTGCCGCCACGCTTACCGGCACCGGGGCCGATGTCGATGATGTGGTCGGCGCGGCGGATGGTGTCTTCATCGTGTTCCACCACGACCAGCGTGTTGCCCTTGTCGCCCAGCTTGCGCAGGGCATCCAGCAGGATCTGGTTGTCACGCGGATGCAGACCGATGGTCGGCTCGTCCAGCACGTAGCACACGCCCTGCAGATTGCTGCCGAGCTGCGCTGCCAGCCGGATGCGCTGCGCCTCGCCGCCGGACAGGCTGGGCGCGGCGCGGTCCAGGCTCAGATAACCCAGGCCGACTTCTTCCAGGAACGACAGACGGCTGTGGATCTCGGCCACCACGTCACGCGCGATGTCAGCTTCGCGGCCCGCGAGGTCCAGCCCTTCGATCCAGCGGCGCGTCTGGCTCACGGTCCATTGCGCAATGTCAACGATGGGCTTGTCGGAGAACGTCACCGCGCGTGCCGTCGGGTTCAGGCGCGTGCCGTGGCAGTCGGGGCAGGGCAGGTCGGTCATGCCATCCGGGTCCACTTCTTCCGAAGGCAGCGTCTGCTCGCGGCCACGGTCATCGCCGCCGAGTATCGTGTCGTCAAATGCGGCACGCTGCTCACGCGTGAGCGCCAGGCCGGTGCCAACGCAGCTCGGGCACCATCCGTGCTTGCTGTTGTAAGAGAACATGCGCGGGTCCAGCTCAGGGTAGCTGGTGCCGCAGGTCGAGCACGCACGCTTGGTGGAAAACACCTTTACGTTGCCCACGTGTGCCGTGCCGCCATTGCTCATGGCGTTCTGCAAGCCATCGAGCGGCGCAAGCACGTGCATGATGCCCTTGCCGTACTCCAGCGCCTGCTCCATCAACGTGCGCAGCGCGGCTTCGTTTTCCGGGGAGACAACGATGTCGCCCACCGGCAGCTCCAGCGTGTGTTCGCGGAAGCGGTCCAGGCGGGGCCACGGATCAACGGTCAGGAATTCGCCATCAACACGCAGGTGCGTATAGCCGCGCGCCTTGGCCCATTTAGCGAGATCGGTGTACACACCCTTGCGGTTCACCACCAGCGGGGCGAGCAGCCCAATATGCTCGCCACGGTGGTCGCGCATGAGCTGGGCAAAGATGGCCTCGGGGCTCTGCGCCGACACGGGCGTGCCGTCGTGGATACAGTGCTGTACCCCCAGCTTCACATACAGCAAGCGCAGGAAGTGCCAGACCTCGGAGGTCGTGGCCACCGTGCTCTTGCGGCCGCCGCGCGACAGGCGCTGCTCGATCGCCACCGTGGGCGGAATGCCATACACCGCATCCACCTCCGGCCGGCCCGCCGGTTGCACGATCGAACGCGCATAGGCGTTGAGCGATTCGAGATAGCGACGCTGCCCTTCGTGGAACAGGATGTCGAACGCCAGCGTCGATTTGCCCGAACCGGACACCCCCGTGACGACGTTGAACTTGCCGTGCGGGATGTCGACGTTCATCGCCTTCAGGTTGTGCTCGTGTGCATTGACGATGCGGACCACGTTCTCACCCTGGACTTCCACCACGGCGGCGCGCTGTGCGCGGCGTGCAGCCAGTGCGCTCTGCAGCGGCAAGCCATCGTCCGCCGCTTGGGGCTGTCCGATGTTTGCCTCGTACAGCTTGAGCGCGGCACCCGTATGCGATGCGGCGCAGGCCTTCACCTGCTCGGTCGTGCCCGCACATACCAGCAAGCCGCCCGCGTCACCGCCCTCGGGGCCGAGGTCAATGATCCAATCGGCGGCGCGGATCACGTCCAGGTTGTGCTCGATCACGATCAGCGAATGCCCGGCATCGAGCAGCTTGCCGAACGCGCGCATCAACTTGGCGATGTCGTCAAAGTGCAGGCCAGTGGTCGGCTCGTCGAACATGAACAGGCGGCCGGCGTTGGCAGGCACATCCTGCTTGACGCGCTTGCGGGCTGCCGCCTGGGCAGCCTGAGCCGCTTCGGCCAGGAAACCGGCCAGTTTCAGGCGCTGGGCTTCACCGCCGGACAGCGTCGGCACCGGCTGGCCCAGTTTTACGTATTCCAGCCCCACGTCGACAATGGGCTGCAGCACGCGCAGCACATCGGCGTCGTTGGCAAATACGCTGGCAGCTTCACTCACCGTCAGCTCCAGCACATCGGCCACTGACAGCTTGTGCGCGCCGCGCTCAAGCTTCACCTCGAGGATTTCCGCGCGATAGCGCGTGCCGTCGCAATCCGGGCAGCGCAGGTAGATGTCGCTGAGGAACTGCATCTCGACGTGCTCGAAGCCTGAGCCACCGCAGGTCGGGCAACGTCCGTCGCCGGAGTTGAAGCTGAATGTGCCGGCCGTGTAGCCGCGCTGCAGTGCCATTGGCACCTTGGCAAACAGCTTGCGGATCTCATCAAACGCACCCACGTAGCTGGCCGGATTCGAGCGCGCGGTCTTGCCGATGGGCGATTGGTCAACAAAGACCACATCGCTGATCTGATCGGCGCCGCGCAGTGCGCGAAACGCGCCAGGCGATTCCGTTGCCTTGCCGAAATGCCGCGCCAGGGCAGGGTGGAGCACGTCCTGAATCAGCGTCGACTTGCCGGAGCCGGATACGCCCGTCACGCACACCAAGCGTTGCAACGGCACTTCGATCGTCACGTCTTGCAGGTTGTGCTGGCTCGCGCCTTCCAGCACGAGACGCGGCGCACCATTGATGGGTCGTGCCTGCCAATCGGTAGCATTGGCCACGCGGCGCTGGCCGGACAGGTAAGCGCCGGTAAGCGTGTCCGCCTTGCGGATCGCCGCCGGTGTGCCGTCGAAGACGATGGTGCCGCCGCGCTCGCCAGGGCCGGGGCCCATGTCGATCAGGCGATCGGCGGCCAGCATCACGGACGGATCGTGCTCCACCACCACCAGCGTGTTGCCTGCATCACGCAGCCGTTTCATGGCTTCAACAATGCGATCCAGATCGCGCGGGTGCAGACCGATACTCGGCTCGTCAAGCACGAATAGCGTGTTGACGAGCGACGTGCCGAGCGCGGTGGTCAGGTTGATCCGCTGTACCTCGCCGCCGGAAAGCGTTCGGCTCTGACGATCCAGCGTCAGGTAGCCGATCCCCACGTCGCACAGATAGGCCAGGCGCGTGCGCACCTCATCCAGCAGCAGCTTGAGCGCATCATCGAGCAGCACGGAGGGCAGCGTCAGTTCATCGAAGAAACGGCGGATGCGCGCGATCGGCAGCAACATCACATCGTGCACCGTCAGGCCGGGCAGGGCTTCAAGCTGGGCGCGGCTCCACGCGACGCCGTGCGGCATGAAGCGGTGTTCAGGCGCCAGCACGGCGTCGGCGTTTTCCTTGCTGCCGAGGCGCCATTGCATGGATTCGGTTTTCAGGCGCGCGCCGCCGCAGGTCTCGCACGTTGTATAGCTACGGTACTTGGAGAGCAGCACGCGAATGTGCATCTTGTACGCCTTCGACTCCAGATAGTCGAAGAAGCGGCGCACGCCGTACCACTGCTTGTTCCAGCCACCGCGCTTGAACGTCGGATCGCCGTTGATAACCCAGTTGCGTTGCGCTTCGGTCAGTTCCGCCCACGGCGTGTCGCGCGGGATATCGGCGGCGGCCGAGTAACGCATCAGATCGTCCTGGCACTCCTTCCAGGCCGGAGTCTGCATCGGCTTGATGGCGCCTTCACGCAGTGTCTTGCGCTCGTCCGGAATCACCAGACCCAGATCGACGCCGATCACGCGGCCAAAGCCACGGCACGTATCGCACGCGCCATAAGCCGAGTTGAACGAGAACAGCGCGGGTTGCGGGTCAGCGTAGCGCAGGTCGCTCTCGGGGCAGTGCAGGCCGGTGGAAAAGCGCCAGATTTCGGGCTCCGCAGCCTCATCGGCGGGCAGCACATACACGCTGACGCGCCCGCCACCGCGCTTGAGCGACGACTCAATGGCCTCCAGCGCGCGGGCACGTTCGGTGCCCTGCAGGCGGAAACGGTCTGCCACCACGTCGAGCAACTTGCGCTCGCCGCTTACGCGTTCAGCCTGCACACGCGTATAGCCGCTGACAGACAGCCACTGCGCGACTTCTTCCGCGCTCGTATTGGCCGGCAGTTCCACCGGAAAGGTCACCACCAGGCGCGGATCTGCCTCGCGCGTGCGTGCCAGCAGTTCGTTGTAGATGGTCTCTGGCGTGTCATGGCGCACCGGCAGGGCGGTATCGCGATCGAACAACTGGGCCGCGCGCGCAAACAGCAGCTTGAGGTGATCGTTCAGCTCCGTCATCGTGCCGACCGTGGAGCGCGAGCTGCGCACCGGATTGGTCTGGTCGATGGCGATGGCCGGCGGCACGCCTTCCACATGGTCGACCTGCGGGCGGTCCATGCGGTCCAGGAACTGGCGGGCGTAGGCGCTGAACGTCTCGACGTAGCGGCGCTGGCCCTCGGCATAGAGGGTGTCGAACACCAGACTCGACTTGCCTGACCCGGACGGGCCGGTCACCACGGTCATCTCGCCCGTGCGCAGGTCCAGATCGAGGTTCTTGAGGTTGTGCTGACGGGCTCCGCGCAGGCGAATGACACCGGAAGACATGAGGGTGTTCCTTGGAAAACGTGAGGAGTGCCGGCACAGCTCGCCAGATTGGCGCCGGTCGGCAATCAGAATTCGGGCCGTAAACTGTAGCGGATTCTTAAGAATCGGTTCACTTACGTTACGAGTCGCGAGCGCGAGGGTAACGCAAGGCTCCTGACAACGTTTTGTCAGGAGGTTTCAGTGGGGAGGGAGAGATTGCAGGCCGGCGGCGTCTGATCAGCCGGCGGCAAGCCCGTAGGAGGATTGTTGCTTGCCCGACACTTCCGATACGGGCAGTCGGGGGGTGAACCGGTGGTGCTCCACAACGCCACCCTTGACGAAGACAAGCGTCTCTTCCTGGATTTCCTCCCAGGCGTCGGCCAAGTCGATCAAAGGTTCGGACAGCACAAGTACCGCATCATCGCCCGCATCTGTAATCCGGGAGTTGTCCGGGTAAAGCTCGTGCAGATGCCGGAACGACGTGCTGTGGAAGAGGGATCGCGAATCCCGCTCGCTGGAGTAGCGCGCCGCGATGATCTGCTCACCGTCGGTCACGCAGACAGTCATGTTCACTGGGTGCTCCACGCCATGCCGGTGCCCAACGTGCTCAATCAGTCCCACCATCTGTTCCAGCGCGCCGCGTGGCTCTCGCTGCAGACCAAACGTGAGCGCGAGGAAGAACATGACTTCGGAGTCCGTCGACCCCTCGATCCAGCGAAACAGCTCGGGCGCGACCTCCATCATCAGGTCACGCCGCAGCGTCGGGTATTCGCGAATCAGCCCGTTGTGGGCAAACAGCCAGCGACCATATCGGAACGGGTGGCAGTTGGTTTCCTGCGTGGGAGTGTCCGTGGCGGCGCGAACATGCGCCACGAACAACGGCGACCGGATAGCACGAGCAGCTTCGCGCAGGTTTGTGTCGTTCCAGGCTGGGTGCAGGCACCGATACCGAAACGGCACCTCGGAGTGGTTTCCATACCACCCAATGCCGAAGCCATCCCCATTGGTAGTGGTATGCCCCAGACGCGACCGCAGGCTCTGGTCGATCAGCGAATGGGTCGGTCGAAACAGCACCGTCTCCATCTGAATAGGGTTGCCAGAGTAGGCCAGCCAGCGACACATGATGCGTTACCGTAGGGTGGGTATTTGGAAAGTGAGTCTAGGCAATGCGGTCGGGAATGCACAGAAAAAGTGTTGCGCGCTCGCACACCCTGGGCACTCCCGCAACGCAGCGGTTTATCGCTGCGCCAATGCCTCGCCGCCGTGCCGGGTGGGCGTATTCCCGGCGTCTTGTGTTGCGTCATGCACGATATGTAGCTCGCGCATGCGGACGGGCAGGGTGCAGCGCGCGTCCTTGAGCGTCGTACGAACTTGCTGTGCCAGCTTCCAGCGCATTTCCCAGAAATGCTCGGTCTTGGCCCAGACCCGCAGGTTCAGCACCGCCACGCTGTCGTCAAAGCGCATGACCATTGCCATCGGGGCGGGATCCGGCAACACCAGCGGCTCGCTGCTGGCCAGCGCCTTGAGCGCCTCGATCGCGCCGGTAATGTCATCGTGCAGCGACACCTCGGTTTCCAGGTCCAGCCGGCGAGTCGGGTTGCGCGTGTAATTGCGCACCGAGTTGCTCCAGAGCGCGCTGTTTGGCACGTACTCGCAAATGCCGTCTGGTTTGGCCAGTCGCGTCATGAACAGGCCGACTTCCTCCACAGTACCGGCCACCTGGCCACCACCGCCTTCGATGTAGTCATCCACCCGAAACGGACGCAGCGCAAGCAGCATGATGCCCGCGGCAATGTTCTGGAGCGTGCCTTGCAAAGCCAAACCAATGGCCAGACCCGCTGCGCCCAGCACAGCAATGATGCTTGCCGTTTCAATACCTAGCCGGGACAGCGCCCCGACGACAGCAAGGATGCGGATACCCCAGACGCTGATGTCACAGAGGATTGGCGTGAGCGTGGCGTCAAGCTTGGCTTGGCGGCTCATCATCCGGCTCAACCAACGGCCGATGAGTTTTGACAGCCACCAGCCACCGAAGAGAATCAGCAGCGCGGTACACAGGCTGATCGCGAAATGACTGAAGGTTCCCCAGAGGATGGGGTCAAGGTAAGCGTGAAGGTTTTCCATCGTTCAATGCGTGTGACGTGACCTTGTGGTGGGAACCAGACTTTGGTGCTTGGTTCCCGCTAATTTTGTCCAGCCGAGGTTGAAGTGTCGCCCTCCCAGCCACATTCAAATGTCGGCACGGGCGTGCACTTTGTGCGGGGTTCGGTTCTTCTTGGGGGTGATCGGTAA